>SKZY01000147.1 GCA_007127095.1 Planctomycetaceae bacterium | reverse complement strand
TCAGGCTACTCCGCGGAATCGATCGGTTTGTTCAGGTGAAAAAGTTGTTTTGGGGCGTAAGTATGGCAACCGTCGGCGATTTCGCAAGGGTAGAAAAGGTCGACTTGAGTTTTGTTGCTGCGATTTGGCCCTCGCGGTCGGCGGAGCGTGATTCGGTGGCGGGGATCGCGTTTCTCGCATTGCCCGCGCGCTGCATTTCACGCTACGGTCGTCATTGGCCGGTTCGCCACGCGCTGGTTCGCCATGCGATGGATGGCGAAACGGTAACGAACAGCCGAAAGCAGCGGGCGGCGCGTGGCCGTCCTCAGACCGATTCGGCTCGGGAGGATGAGCGGCGACGCGGTGCATTGTGGATCGAAAACTTTATTTTTCCTGCCTCTGCCCGGGACTGCCCGAACTCTGGTATCGCGGGCGATTGTCGGCATTGCCGCAAGCGCTTGCGTTCACCGCCGCCATCAATTTTTTGCTGATCGCAAAGTTCGTCTATCCGGAATGGCTCGCCAGCGGGCTGGTGAGAATGGCCGGTTGGGTCGGTTTGGCGGTTTGGCTCTACTGCGTCGTCCGCGGCCTGCGAGAGATGCCCGCACTGCTGTTCCCCCGTTCGGCTAGCGATCAACCGGACCGCTTTCATGACGCTCACCAGGCATACCTGCGTGGCGATTGGGGCGAAGCCGAATCGCAACTAGCACTATGCTTAGGCGTCGAAAACCGTGATCCGCCGGCCCTGATCCTGTTGGCCGGGGTCTACCGACACACAGCTCGTTTCGAAGCCGCCGAACGGTTGATCGAGGAGATCCGGTTGACCGAGGCCGCGGACCGTTGGTGGCTGGAAGTCGCCGCCGAGGAAAAACGCCTGCGACGCGACCTCGAGTACGCCCGGTCGGCCACTTCATCGCTGCCTGCCGTCGATCGGGGGGAACGGCAGCCGGTCGAGAATCATCATCCGGCTGAGGACCGGCAACAGGACGACTCAAGCCAGCAGGTGAATCGTGGCGAAGTGGCTGAAGTGTCCGAGGTGGGTGGCGGGCAATCGGAGCGGTCCGGTGCCTCGTCGAGGCCGCCATCCGCTGGCACTGCGGAAGAGAATCGAGCTGCCTGATTGGCAGTATCGGCCGGCGTTCGCCCGGTCACGATGGCGGGTGTCAATCCGCTATCCCCGTTTTCGCCGTCAACCGCTAGAATCGTCGGAGCGTCGTGATGGCGATTGTTACCAGGTTGGCAGTCGTCGTTCATCCGACGAATGCTGGCGGACGCGGATCGCTCGATGGCGACCCGCTTTTTCGTCCTGGGGTTGCTTTGCGAACGAGTTGATTGTCAGGTTAGACAAGGAAAAGATTCCTTCGAAGCGCGGCGGCTTGTTGGTCGACGTAAAGTTCCCCGGCGAAATCCCCGCACCCTAAGCCCTTCCAGCCCACTAGCAAGGCCCTTCCAGCCCACTAGTAAGCGTGCGTGCCCCGCGCGACCGAGTCGCGCTCAACGTTATAGAGGACATCATGTACGAACGATTTACCGACCGCGCCCGGAAGGTCATGCAGTTGGCCAACCAAGAGGCCCAACGTTTCAACCACGAGTACATCGGTACCGAGCACATCCTGCTCGGGCTGGTCAAAGAGGGGAGCGGCGTGGCGGCCAATGTGCTGAAAAACCTCGAAGTCGACCTGCGGAAGATCCGTTTGGAGGTCGAGAAGTTGGTTCAGAGTGGCCCTGAAATGGTGACCGTGGGTAAATTGCCGCAGACGCCGCGGGCGAAAAAGGTGATCGAGTACTCGATGGAGGAGGCCCGCAACCTCAATCACAGCTATGTCGGCACCGAACATATTCTGCTCGGTCTATTGCGTGAACAGGAAGGCGTCGCCGCCCAGGTTTTGATGAATCTGGGGTTAAAGTTGGAAGAGGTTCGCGAAGAAGTGCTGCAGTTGCTCGGTCACGGGCTGGAGGAAAGCGGAGGCGGCGGTGGCCGGATTCCCGAGGGTGGCGAAAGCGCGAGTGTTGGCGGCAGCACCAAGAGCGGCAAAAGCAAGACGCCGGCATTGGACAGTTTCGGCCGCGACTTGACCGAATTAGCAAAAAAAGGTGAACTCGACCCGGTGATCGGCCGGAATCGAGAGATCGAACGGGCGATCCAGATCCTTTGCCGTCGAACCAAGAACAATCCAGTGCTGCTGGGCGAAGCCGGTGTCGGCAAGACGGCGATCGTCGAGGGCTTCGCTCAACAGGTGATCGCCGGCGAAGTCCCCGATATCCTGGCCGACAAACGAATCGTCGTGCTCGACCTAGCGATGATGGTCGCCGGGACCAAGTATCGCGGTCAGTTCGAAGAACGGATCAAGGCGGTGATGACGGAGGTCCGACGCGTCAAGAACACGATCCTGTTCATCGACGAACTCCACACCTTGGTCGGCGCCGGCGGTGCCGAGGGTGCGATCGATGCCGCCAATGTGCTCAAGCCGGCACTGGCCCGTGGTGAAATCCAGTGCATCGGGGCAACGACGCTGGATGAATACCGCAAGTACATCGAAAAGGACAACGCGTTGGCCCGGCGGTTCCAGGAGATCATCGTCGAGCCGACCGGCAAGAAGGAGACGATCGAAATCATCAAGGGGCTGCGTGAACGATATGAAGAGCACCACCGGGTGCAGTTCACCGACGACGCGATCGTCGCGGCGGTCGAGATGAGTGAGCGTTATATCACCGCCCGCTGCCTGCCCGACAAAGCGATCGACGTGATCGACGAGGCGGGGGCTCGCGTCCGCCTGCGGACGATGACGCGTCCGCCCGATCTGAAGGAGATCGATGAGCAGGTCGAACAGCTCAACAAGGACAAAGAAGATGCCGTCGCCAATCAGGACTTCGAAAAGGCGGCCAACCTGCGTGATCAGGCCGAAAAGCTCCGTCGTAAGAAGGATCAGATCACCGACGATTGGCGAAAAAAGAGCCAGATGACCGACGGCGTCGTCGACGAAGAAGTCGTCGCCGAGGTGGTCAGCAAGATGACCGGCATCCCACTGACCCGTCTGTCGACCGAAGACAGCTTGCGACTGATGCAGATGGAAGCCGAACTGCACAAGCGGGTCGTCAGTCAGGATGCGGCGGTCGGCGCCGTCGCCAAGGCGGTCCGCCGCAGCCGCAGCGGATTGAAAGATCCCAAGCGGCCGACCGGATCGTTCATCTTCGCCGGGCCAACCGGTGTCGGTAAGACGTTGTTGGCTAAAGCGCTTGCCGAATACATGTTCGGCGATGCGGATGCCTTGGTGCATATCGACATGAGCGAATACATGGAGAAGCACAACGTCAGCCGATTGATCGGGGCGCCTCCCGGTTTCGTCGGTTACGAAGAGGGCGGCCAACTGACCGAAAAGATCCGCCGTCGCCCCTACGCCGTCGTGCTGTTTGACGAAATCGAGAAGGCTCACCCCGACGTCTTCAATATGTTGTTGCAGGTGATGGAAGAGGGACGCTTGACCGACTCGTTCGGCCGAAATGTCGACTTCCGCAACACGATCCTGATCATGACGACCAACGCCGGTGCCGAGGCGATCAAGAACGAATCGGCGTTCGGGTTCGCGAAACCCGACAGCGATGCCAGTTACGATTCGATGAAGGCCCGTGTGATGGACCAGATCGAACGGGTCTTCCGCCCCGAGTTTTTGAACCGGCTCGACGATACGATCATCTTCCGCCACCTCAACGCGGACGATCTGAAGTTGGTGATCGATTTCGAGATGTCGAAGGTTCGCGAACGGCTGTTCGACCGCGGTTTGGCTCTCGAATTGACCGAGGACGCCAAGGAGTTCTTGATCAAGACCGGCAGCAACCTCGATTACGGTGCCCGTCCGCTCCGCCGTGCTTTGGAAAGCCGGATCGAGGATCCGCTCAGCGAGGAATTGCTGAAAGGCGCGTTCGAGGGCAAGGACACGATCGTCGTCGATGTGGTCAAGAACGACGAAGGAAAGGTCCTGCGGCTCGATTTCCAAGGCGAGCACCGTGGCCGTGCCGACGAGCCCGAAGCGGTTGCCGCATCGAGCGAATCTGCAGCCGATAGCAAGGAATAAGCCGAGCGATCGCCTCCTCGTTCGTCGGCAGCGATCCCGACGAACGGGGGGAAACGAACCAGACTGGCACGATCGGGCCCAGGTAGGGCCGTGCGCGCCCATTTGGGACCGATCGCGCCCATCCTGCCACTGCGATCGTCGAACGTAAGTACTTCTGAGTAGGGAATTTCCGCGTCACCGGGCCAGCGAGTCCGATTGCTCGCGCGTTCGCCGTCTGGCTGTCGTTGGTGGATGTCCCTTTGGTGGACGTCCCTCGCCTGGTACCCGTCGGATTCGGAACGGGTCGCTTGCCGGTTGCCAGCGATGGGGCGGCAATCTTTTTTTTGGATTATCGATTCGCGTGACCTAACGTGTCAGGCGCTGTCGCGATACTCCAAGCAGATCGGACGAGAGACCTGGCTGTCGCAGTTTGAGATGACAAGCCATTCTGTTTGCCGATCCGACGTGTCTCGGGATAGGAAGCCGCCGGCCACGTCTGTCGCCATCGGTACCCGGCGAACTTTTTCGCCTCGGTTTGGTCAGTAATTCGGTGAAAAAACGTCTGCATTTTTCAGCAGATAGAGATTTTCACCAGATTGTTCATCAATCGGGAACGCCGATTGCTCCTGAAACCGGCTTGAACAAATGCTTCGCGAAATCGATTGAATCAGCAACCACGTTTGCAGGGAGACGCATGATGTTGGTATTGAGCAGAAGGCCGGGAGAGCGATTGACGATTGGTGAAGACATCGTCCTGGTCGTGAACAAAGTATCGGGCAACCGAGTGACATTGGCGATCGAGGCGCCCCAGGACGTCCGCATCGTCCGTGGCGAGTTGGCGCCGTTATCAAAACAGGAAGAATCCAGTTCGCAGGAGCGGTTGCCGGGTGACCACGACGATCGGGTATCGATCGCTAGGTGACGCCGGTTCGATCGTCGGCGATGATTCGGTTGTTCGATTCGGGACGGCATCGCCGATCGCGAAACCAGGAAGTAAAAGTACTGGTTGCGATCATCCCGACGCAACCGAATGGGTCGTAGGAGGCGACCGAGGCATGAAACTGATCCATCACGGGGCACATCGAGGCGTTACCGGTTCGTGTCATCAATTATTCATCGATGACCAGCGGAGTTTGTTGGTCGATTGCGGGACGTTCCAGGGACGCGACGCTGAGCGGCATCCGAATCCGGAGATCGAATTTCCGCTGTCGGGAATTTTTGCGTTGTTGTTGACTCACGTCCACATCGACCATGTCGGCAGGCTTCCTTATCTGATCGCGGCCGGTTTTGATCGGCCGATCTATTGCAGTCGCCCGACGGCGGAGTTGCTGCCATTGGTGATGGAGGATTCATTGCGGGTCGGTTTCAGCCGCGGTCGTCGGTTGGTCGACACCTTTTTGAAGAAGGTCGACCGTCTGCTGCGGCCGCTGACTTATGGCGAATGGCGAGAAACGACTGCGGGGGTCCGCATTCGGCCACGTCCGGCTGGCCATGTTCTCGGTTCGACCATCTTCGAAATCGAATTGTCCGACGGCCGGATCGTCGTCTTTTCGGGCGATCTCGGCCCGGCTTCGGCACCGCTGTTGAATCCACCGGTCAGCCCGCCGCGGGCTGATTGGCTTATTTTGGAGAGCACTTATGGGAATCGACGGCACGCGAACCAGACCGATCGCGTCGCCGAACTGGAGGCGGTGATCAACAAGACACTCAGCAACGGTGGCGTGACGATCATTCCTTCGTTCAGTCTCGGACGGACCCAAGACCTGCTGTTCGAGCTGAACCAGATCTTCGCTGCCTACGAGTCTCGGCAACATCGCTCGCTGCTCAAGCAGGTCGATGTGATCGTCGATTCACCGCTGGCGTCGCGGTTTACCGAAATCTACAAGATGATGACTCGCTACTGGGGCGACGAAGCACAGCGAATGCTAGAGTACGACGATCAACCGTTGGTCTTCGAAAACCTCGTCACAGTCGATTCGCACGAAGAGCATCGCGATACGGTTCAGTATTTGGCGCAGAGCAAGATTCCGGCGGTCGTGATCGCCGGCAGTGGGATGTGCAGTGGTGGCCGGGT
Source organism: Planctomycetaceae bacterium (assembly GCA_007127095.1). GTDB lineage: Bacteria > Planctomycetota > Planctomycetia > Pirellulales > Pirellulaceae > UBA6163. Next base: position 5,208 of record SKZY01000147.1, on the reverse strand, counting down.
GGTCCATTATCTCAAGCGATTCATCGGCAAGCCGGAAACCGACATCATTTTCGTCGGCTATCAGGCCCACGGCACGCCGGGCTACTACATTTTGCGAAAAGGTGAATGGGTTCAGCTCGATGGGAAGCGGTTCGAAATTCGGGCTGCGGTGCATCAGATGACCGGTTATTCGGCCCACGCCGACCAAGCCGATTTGATCCGATTCGTCGAGGGTTTTGAGGATCGCCCCGGTCGGATTCGCCTGGTGCATGGTGAGGAGGCTGCCAAAGAGGCGTTAGCGGCCGAGTTAACTCGGCTCGGTCACGTCGTCGATTGAATCGTCATCAGCCCGATTTGCGGTACAATCGAGTAATGCCTTTCGAGTCGAGCCCGCTCGATTCCCTCGCCTCACTTCCGCCCGCTAAGCCGACGATCCCGATCGATGCCCCGTTTACCTTTTGCCGACTCACGTTTACCCGCCGCCGATCCGATCGCTCGTCGTTGGTTTCTCAACCGTTGCGGTGTCGGGCTCGGTTCGATCGCGTTGGCTGCGTTGACGGATCGCGTCGGTACAGGCGCGGAGCCATCGGTCACAGAAACTCTGTCGCCGCGAAAGCCGCACTTTCCGCCCCAGGTGAAGAATGTCATCTTCTTATTCATGGCTGGAGGGCCGAGTCAATTCGAGACGTTCGACAACAAGCCGGCGTTGACCAAGTTTGACGGCACACTTCCGCCGCCGGAATTGCTGGAAGGTTATCGTGCCGCCTTCATCGATCCGAACAGCAAACTGCTGGGGCCCAAGTTCCGCTTCGATCGGCATGGCGAATCGGGAGCGGAAATCAGTGAATTGCTGCCGCACACCGCGGAGATTGCCGACCGCCTGACGATCCTGCGATCGTTGCGGACCGACGCCTTCAATCACGCCCCAGGCCAACTGCAGATGAACACCGGCAGCCAACTTTTTGGCAAGCCGAGTATGGGGGCTTGGACGCTGTATGGGCTCGGCAGCGAAGCGGAGGATCTACCAGGTTTCGTCGTATTTAGCAGCGGCTCGAAAGGCCCCAGCGGCGGCAATTCGTGTTGGGGCAGCGGTTTTTTGCCGACCGTTTATCAGGGGGTACAATTCCGCAACGGCGGCGATCCGGTGCTCTATTTGTCCAACCCCCGAGGCGTCGATCGGCGGGCCCAACGCGACTCGCTCGATGCCATCAATCGACTCAACCAGATGCGACTCGACGCCGTCGGCGACCCTGAAATCGCGACGCGAATCAACGCCTTTGAGATGGCTTTTCGGATGCAAGCGACCGCCCCCGAGGTGATGGACTTGAACCGTGAAACCCAGGAAACACTCGACGCCTACGGCGCCGAACCGGGGAAGGGCTCATTCGCCAACAATTGTCTGTTGGCCCGGCGGTTGGTCGAACGCGGCGTCCGCTTCGTACAGCTCTATCACGAAGCGTGGGATCAACACGGCAATCTTGTCAAAGACATCACGAAAAATTGTCGCGATACCGACCGAGCCGCCGCGGCGTTGGTCAACGATCTCGCCGCCCGCGGCCTGCTGGATGAGACGCTGGTGATCTGGGGTGGCGAATTCGGCCGCACGCCGATGACCCAAGGGTCCGGCGGCGATGGTCGCGACCATCACCCCAACGCGTTCACGATTTGGTTGGCCGGAGGCGGACTCCGCAGCGGCATCACCCACGGCGAAACCGATGAACTCGGCTTCAACGTCGCTCGCGATCCGGTCCACGTTCGTGACCTTCACGCTACCATCTTGCAGCTGTTGGGTCTCGATCATTCGCGGTTGACCTATCGGGTGCAGGGGTTGGATCAACGATTGACCGGGGTCGAACCCGCCCGCGTCGTACGTGAGATACTCGTTTAGGACGGATTCGATTTCATGCGGTTTGGTGTGTTGGGAACGGGGCGAATCACGCGGCGATTGGTGGCTGACCTACAATCGACCCCGGGCGTCAGTGTCACGGTGATCGGCAGCCGCGATGCCAGTCGGGCGGCTTGGAGCGGCGGTGAGTACGGGATCGCCAAGGCGGTCGCCGGTTACGACCGGGTACTCGCCGACCCCGATGTCGACGCCGTCTATATCGCCCTCCCGCCGGCGTTGCATGCCCGCTGGTGTCTCGAGGCGGCCGCAGCCGGTAAACATGTTCTCTGCGAAAAACCGCTGGCGATGGACTATGCCGAGGCAGTCACGATCGATCGAGCTTGTCGTGCCGCAGCTGTTCGCTGGCTCGATGCGACCGGTTGGCTGCATCACGAGCGGACGCGGCAGATGCAAACCTGGTTGGGCGACGGAAAACTGGGCAAACTGCGGCATGTCAGTGCCGCGATCTCGTTTTTCGAGCCGTTCCAACATGATGAACATCGTCTCGTCGCCGGACTCGGTGGCGGTTGCTTGCTCGACCTCGGCTGGTACGCGGCCGGTTGCGCGATCGCGGCGGCCGGTCAACCTCGGCGAGCCTTTGCGTCGACGCTGAAACGCGATGGGGTAGCGATCCGAACCAGCGGGCTGATCTGGTTCGACGATGACGTGACCGCGACCGTCAATTGTGGTTACGATGTCGCGACACGAAAATGGTGTGAATGGGCCGCTGATCAAGCCGCAGTCGTCTGCGATGATTTCACGCGACCGTGGCGTGATCGGCCGCCCCGGGTTTGGATCCACAACCGCGCCGGTGAAGTCGAATCGCATCAATTCGCGGGATCTCAGGAACGCAACATGATCGGTAAACTTTGTTCGTCGGATTCGCTGGCAAGCTTGCAGTCGCAGGCGCTGCGAACCCAAGCGACGCTCGATGCGATGCTTCGCAGCAGCGATTCAGGCCAAGTGGAGAGCGTGACATGCGAATGATTTTTGCCACCATTCAACCGACGAAATTGTCGACCGTGCGGGCCGCATTGATGCAGATCGGCGTCGAGTCGATGACGGTTTGTGACGCGCAGGGCTACGCCCGCCAACGCGGCCAGACGGCACGCTACCGTGGCAGCGAGTACAGGATCGACCTGTTGCGGAAATTGACGATCGAGTTGGGTGTGGAGGACGATCTGGTGGAACGCGTGATCGAAACGATCCGCGCGGCCGCCCGCACCGGCCGCGAGGGCCAGATCGGCGACGGCAAGATATTCGTGATGCCGATGGCGATGATGGCCGACGTCCGCGGTTCCGATTCGGCGCTGCTCGATCCCGCTGCCGGGGAATCCGCATGAATACTGCTACCGAGACGGCCGTCTGGTTTTTTTCCGGTGATTTGCTGTTCGCCAGCCGGATTCAGGCTGCCGCCGAGCGGGCCGGATGCGCGTTTTCGCTGCTCGGCAAGTGGCCCGAATCGTGGGACGTCGATCCGGGTTGGATCATCGTCGATCTGGCGACCCGCAGCGGAGGTGCCGAGGCGATTTATCAATCGGCCAAGGATTTGGCCACGGACGCCCAAACGATTGCCTATGGCCCTCACGTACAACCCGCCCGACTCTCGAAAGCCCGACAACTCGGTTTCGATCTCGTCCTCACCCGCGGCCAGTTCGACGCGGCTCTACCGAGCCTGTTCACGGCATCGTAGCGAGCCGAAAACCTCGGTTTTGCAAAGCGGCCAGGTGCATGCTGGGCCTTGATGGGCTGCCCGCGGTTTCAACATTGACCGCGGCGGGCGAACCGACGACACTCTGCCGGAAAACCGAGTCTGCCGAACCCGACCACGTGTCACGACGAATGCCTGCAGCCCCCCCCGAACACGACAGCGAAAGTTTGGCCACCGCGTGTCGCCGAATCGCAACCGCCGCCAAACGGGCCGCCGGCGAGTTGGCGACGCTCGATACCGAGGTGAAGAATCGTTGGCTCCAGATGGCAGCTGAGCGGTTGATCGACGAGCGCGATCAAGTCATCGTCGCCAATCGGCTCGACCTCGATACCGCCCCAGGATACGGACTGACCCCCGCGGCGATCGACCGACTCCGCTTGGACCCGACGCGGATCGAATCGATCGCGACGGGCCTCCGTGAGGTCGCCGCACTCGCCGACCCGATCGGCGAGGTCATCGAAGGTTTTACGCGTCCCGGCGGATTGCAGATCCTCAAACGCCGTGTCCCGCTGGGCGTCGTTTTCTTCATTTATGAGAGCCGGCCGAATGTCACCGCCGACGCCGCCGCGATTTGTGTAAAAAGCGGCAATGCGGTCATCCTGAGAGGCGGCAAGGAAGCGATCCATAGCAGTCGCAAGATTGTCGAGTTGATTTCGCAGGCGGGACGAGAGTGCGGTCTGCCCGAAGCGGCGGTGCAATTGGTCGACACCACCGATCGTGCCGCCGTCGGCCATTTTTTGAAGCTGAACGATTGTATCGATGTCACGATTCCGCGCGGCGGTGAATCGCTGATCCGCCGGGTTGCGGCCGAAGCGACGATGCCGGTGATCAAGCACTTCGACGGCAACTGCCACGTTTATGTCGATGCCGCGGCCGACCTCGACATGGCCGTCCGGGTTGTCATCAATTCCAAATGCCAACGGATGGGCGTTTGCAACGCCTGTGAATCATTGCTGGTTCACCAAAGCGTCGCAGAACGCTTCCTGCCATTGATCGCCGAAGTTTTCCGCGATCGGGGTATCGAAATGCGGGTCGATTCGCGAGCGATGACCAACGTTCCCGACGGTGTCGCTGCGAGCGAAGCCGATTTTGCCGCGGAGTTTCTCGGCCCGGTAATCTCGATCGCCGTCGTCGATTCGCTCGATGCCGCCTGTGAACACATCAACCGTTATGGGTCGCACCATACCGATGCGATCATTACCGGCGATCTGCGAGCCGCGGAAACCTTCACGCAGCGGGTCGACAGCAGCGCCGTGATGGTCAATGCGAGTACCCGATTCAATGACGGTGGCGTCTTCGGACTGGGTGCGGAGATCGGGATTTCGACCGATAAGTTTCACGCCCGCGGTCCCTGTGGGCTGCGAGAATTAACGACCTATAAGTACATCGTCCGCGGCGACGGACATGTTCGCGGGTAAGGATCATGGCGAAAGACACGATGTCGCAAAGCCAAGTGGCGAATCTGGTGCGGGCGATGCAGCGTGAGAACGGTGTCGAGCCAACGGCGGCGAGCGATTCGATCGCAGCGTCAACTCGGTCGTCACCCGACGTAACGCCTCAGAAGGTCGATTTTCGCCACCGTCAACGACTCGACCGTGACCAGCTGTTTGCGGTCGAATCGTTGCACGAAACG
>SKZY01000224.1 GCA_007127095.1 Planctomycetaceae bacterium | reverse complement strand
CGTCCGGCCGTGCCGGCCCCAGAAGCGGAGACGAACCGATGAAGTGTGACCCGGTCGCCGTCCACAGGCGGCCGCTCGGCGTGACGCTGGTCGAGTTGATCGTCTGTCTCACCATCGCCGGACTATTAGTGTCGCTGTTGCTGGTGGCGGTCCAGCGGACACGCGAAGCGTCTCGCCAGGCAGCTTGCATGTCGAACCTGCGGCAAATGGCCCTTGCCTCGGACCTCTATCTGAACCGACTCGGTCATTTCGTCTCCAACGGCTGGGGATTCAATTGGGGACCGGAACCGTCGCAGGGCCTCGGCCCGGAGCAGCCCGCAGGATGGATTTATCAACTCGCCTTTGACCTGGCCCCAGGCGCGGCCGAGAGTTTTGCGTCACCTGAGGCCCGAGACAGGACTCATCCGTACCTGGCGATCACTCGCTGTCCGACCCGCGCCGCCGAACGGTTGGGGCCGGTGACCACACGGCTGACCCCGGTAAATTACACCTGGCAGGAACTCGCCCCCAGGACCGACTATGCGATCAACGAGGGCGATCGCATCACCCGAACGCTGGGCGGCCCCAAATCGCTCAACGCGCAAGTGGTGGTCGCATATGATTGGAGCCGTGGCGAGGCGGCAACAGGGATTTCGTACCAGCGCAGCCGAGTTCGCCCGGCGATGGTGCTCGATGGTCTCACTCACACCTACCTGATCGGCGAAAAGCATGTGTTCCGGGACGCCTACCACACGGCGGATGATCCGGGCTACGACCAGAGCCTCTGGTCGGGTGTCGATCTCGATCTCAACCGTTGGACCAACAGCGCGCCAATTCCCGACCGATGGCATGCCAATGGACGCCAGTTTGGTTCGGCACACCCGCAGGTCTGGCACGTGGCTTTTTGCGATGGTTCCGTCCGCAGGCTGACATTCGACATCGACGGCCTCGTCCACCAGATGAACGGCCATCGCGCGGACCGAGGCGCGGTAGAGAGCGATCCGTTCGGGGGCTGACGTCGCCGAGAGGCTTCCTCGCAGAGAAGAGTCGAATGACGAGAGCACCGGCGCAGATGGATATGGCATCCCGGCGGCGTAGGTTGCGTCGGGCTTGGAGGCCGTTGTTCTTGGCGGCCGTGTTGGTCGTTGCCGGCGCCGTCCACTGGCATTTGTCGGCTCGCTGGAGCGCTAATCCGGACGAAGTCCCGCACCTGCTGGCCGGGTTGGCCTACATTCACGCCGGCCAATACTATCATTACAGCGTCAACCCGCCTCTGGTGAAGAACGTAGCGGCGTTTCCGGCCTGGTTGATGGGGTTGCGGGGACCGGAACTGGGCGAACAGCCTGGGCGTCCGGAATTGCGAGCCGGGTGGAATTACGCCGAGCGGTATCCCGAGGCCGTTTGGCGAGCACTGGTTGCCGGGCGCCGGGCGATGTTCCTGTTCACGCTGGTCGGTGCATTGGCCGTGTATCGATTGGCTCGCGACACAGTCGGGCGCTCCGCGGGCACCCTTGCGGCCGGCCTTTGGTTGACGCTGCCGCCGGTTGTCGGCCAAGGAGCGATGGTGCAGTGTGATATCGCCGGAGCCGCCGTCGGGGCGCTTGCGGTCAGCTCCATTCACCGGTGGACGACAGGCGACAGTTGGTGGCGCTGCTTGGAAACGTCGCTGACGCTCTCACTGGCAATCCTCACCAAGTACACCTGGCTATTGCTGATCTATGTCTTGGTGACGTGGGCGTTGATCGACGTCTTACGCCGTCCGCCTGCCGGGCGGTCACTGCGCCGGCGTCTCTCACAGCTCGCCCTGATGTTTGCGGTCATGCTCGCGATGCTCGGGGCCGGTTTCCAATTCCAGGATTGGGGTTCGTCATTGCGAGACGGTCAGTGGCGATCGGCGAACTTCCAGCGGTTTTCCGGTACCGACAATCCCGCGGGCATCGGGGCGCCGTGGATCAACTCGCTCGCGTCGCTGCCGGTGCCGTTGCCCCGCCCCATGCTCGTCGGTCTGGATATTCAGATGTTCGATCTGCAGCGTCCCAAACCGGCATTCTATTTGGGGCGTTGGCATGACCGCGGTTCCTGGATTTATTACCCCAGCACGCTGGCAGCCAAGCTGCCGCTTGCGGTGGTGCTCTTACTATTATTCGGCATCGCGGCCTGCCTGAGTAACCACGCGGCGATGCCGCTGCTGTACACTCCTGCGATTCTGTTAGCGGTGTTGGCTACCAGCCGGGACATGAATGAACACGTCCGCTACGCCTACGGGGTGCTGCCGTTCGTGGCTATCTTGGCCGGGTTGGGCAGCCGGCGTTTGTGGCTATTGGGTCGGGTGTGGACCCGCTCGGCCCGTGCGCGGCAAGCCAAGGTCGGCCGTGGCCTGGCGCTGGCGTTTCAGTGTAGCGTCACGATCTTGCCGGTGATGTCGATGTCGGCGGCAACGCTCCGGCCGGCACGGTCATTCAGCTACACGAACCGTTTGTTTGGCAATACGGAGCGGGCGGGCCGCTATATCGGCGGATCAGCCGTTGACTGGGACCATCTGTGGATCGAAGCTCGCCGATGGGTCGAGCAACACGACATTGCCACGGACCGCCTGGTCGCCCTGCGGCCAAGGTGGACGCCGCTGACGCTCTGCGGCTGGCGGGTTCGCAGTCAACCACTCCACGACTTTACCGAGCCGCTGGTGGCTTTGGTGCCGGTCGACAAACGCCAGCGATTGGAGCAGAGCGGTTATCGTTGTTTTCAGGTGACGCCTCACGCGGGCACGATCGCCGGCGGCCTTGAAGTGTATCGCATCGATTCACCGGCCACGCTTTCGGGCTGGCCGGAACTGGTCGCGTTGGAACTTGTTGAGAATCAAAGGGGTCAGGCCTCTTTGATTTCATTTTTGGGGAAGCGAATTCGTTTTCTGCCGCGGGGACGCATCGTTGATTCGAGGCTGAGACGACGGGCGATCGACTCCACCCAACCTTCATCCCCAAGTGGCCTGCCACGCTGCGCCGATAGTCGGACCGCTGCCAAT
>SKZY01000141.1 GCA_007127095.1 Planctomycetaceae bacterium | reverse complement strand
CGAAAAGTTTTCCTAACCTCTATCAATCAGCAGGCGACGTGGCCAAGTGGCTAAGGCGATGGATTGCAAATCCATTATTCGTCGGTTCGAATCCGACCGTCGCCTCTTTTGAACTGCCGTCATTTCGCGACTCTCATCGCGGATACGGCGCCACCGCTGTTCGGCTTTTGCGGTGATTCCGTCGTCACGATCGTTGATCGTGACTTGCGGCCCGTTTGAGGACGTGGCAGCGAACGATTGTCGCTCGGCAAGCGACCGAAACCACCATTGGTGGGGCTGGTCGGCCCGAATGCCCGACATTAATCTTGAAGTTTGAACTTCGATTAGTCGAGTGATCAGGCCCTCACGCCGAAGTCAGCCGCTTGCGACATGCGGATGCACTCGTCTTTCCAGGCAAAGGGTCGGTGTTGATCGACTCATCCCCGACGCCCTTGAGGCAGAGGTGGCGTCGCCATGATTCTTGTCGAGACGGTGAAGGCAGCCAGGCGATTCGAGTTTCCGTTCGAATCGATCGGTTGCGATTCGATCCTTCTGCTCGACCTTGGTCGTTCTACAGGGGCTTGGTTACCAGCAATTGAATCGGTTGCCCAGCACCCGCTGTTGATCGCCTTGGCGATGTTGGCGGTGATCGCCACCGCGGCTTTTGCCTGGCTTTGGTTTACCGAATTGAGGCAGGTTCGCGAGGAAAAATTCGCCAGCGATCGACGGTACTTCGACCTGGTCGAATCGTCACCCGACCTGGTTTGGTCAACCGATCCCGAAGGCGTCTATACGTTCGTCAACTATGCCGTCCGCGATATCCTCGGCTACGAACCCGAGGAAGTGCTCGGTCACCACTTCCGCGATTTTCTGCCGCCAGGCGAAGAAGAAAAGTTGCAGGTTGCTTTTAGCTCGGTGCTCTCGGGCGAGACGGTGCATCAGGTGGTCGGACGTTGTTTGCATAAGGACGGTTCGACGGTTTACCTGAGCATCAGCGGCAGTGTGAATCTCGACCGGGATGGGACTTTGATCGGTGTCAGCGGCACATCTCGTGATATCACACAGCAGAGACGCATCGAGGCCGATCAGCGAGACAAGCAGCAGCGGATGCGGCACCAACAGAATGCCTTGGTAACGCTGACCCGTAGCCTCTGCAGACGCACGTCGTCTGCGGGTTTTTCGCGAGAACTGGCCCAGATCACTGAAACGGTTGCTCACACACTCGAACTGGCTCGCGTTAGCGTCTGGAAATTCGATGAAGATCAAGGAACCATCCGTTGCATCGACCTGTTTCAGGCGGACAGCGGGACACACCACCACGATGGTGAACTCGCCGCAGCCGACTACCCGGTCTATTTCGCCACGCTGTTTACCCGAGAGTTGCTCGATGCGGACGACGCCCTGAATGATCCTCGTACGCGTGAGTTCGTAGATGGCTATCTCACGCCGTTGGGGATCGGTGCGATGCTCGATGCGCCGATTCATCTGGGAGGAAAAATCGTCGGCGTCGTCTGCCACGAACACGTCGGCCAGGCACGTAACTGGACCAGCGACGAGCGGTTGTTTGCCGTCGCGGTGGCCAACCTCGTCTCGCTGGCGATGGAGGCCGAACATCGCAATCGGGTCGAGACCGAATTGCGATCGAAAACCGCATTCCTCCAAGCGCAAACCAATGCCACGCTCGATGGCGTGCTGGTCGTCGACGAGAAGCACCAAACCTTGTTTCGAAATCGCCAGCTCGTCGAGATGTGGCGACTACCTCACGATCTCGTAAACAATTGTAACGATGAGGTATCACGTGACCACGTGACCGGGTTGGTCAAACACCCCGAAGCCTTCCGGCAACGGGTCGACGAACTCTACGCCAACCCGAATCAGGAAGCTCGCGACGAAATCGAACTCCGGGACGGCCGAGTTTTCGATCGTTTTTCGGCACCGGTCGTCGGCAGCGACGGACATAACTACGGGCGAATTTGGACATTCCGCGATATCACCGACAAGAAGCGGACCGAGCGGGCGTTGATCGAAGCGGTCGCTGAGGCGGATAATGCGAACCGCGCCAAAAGCGAGTTTCTGGCGAACATGAGCCACGAAATTCGGACACCCATGAACGGAGTGATCGGGTTGGCGGAGCTGACGCTCGATACCGATCTGACGGCTGAACAACGTCAGTACCTCGCAGGGATCGCCGCGTCCGGCAACGCCCTGCTGCAATTGATTAACGACATCCTCGACTTCTCCAAGATCGAAGCGGGCAAGTTGGAGGTCGATCGGGTCGTTTTCGATCTCGCCTCGGCGGTGGAACCCGCCGTCGAGACGATGGCGCTGCGGGCCGATGATAAAGCGATCGAGCTGCTCTGCGAGATCGTCGCCGACTTTCCTGACGGGCTGATCGGCGACCCGGCGCGGTTGCGCCAGGTACTGGTCAATCTGGTCGGCAACGCGGTCAAGTTCACCGAGCGGGGCGAAGTCTGTGTCACCGTCGAGCCGCAACGGCAAACCGCCAACAACGTTCAATTGACCTTTTCGGTCAGCGACACCGGGATCGGGATCCCCGATTCGCGGCGACAAGCGATCTTCGATGCCTTCACTCAGGTCGATGGGTCGACGACGCGAAACTACGGCGGTACCGGACTCGGATTGACGATTTCGTCACAACTCGTCCGCCTGATGGGCGGACATCTCGAACTGGAAAGTGAGTCGGGACATGGTAGCCGGTTCTTCTTCACGCTGTCGTTCGACCGCCCAGCACCCACAGGTCAAGCCGTTACCGCCGAGCAGGCCGCCAGCGACGAACTGGCTGGCCGCCGCATTTTGATCGTTGACGCCAACGTCCCTAATCGTAACCTGCTGGCCCGCACGCTCCAGCGACGGGGAGCGGAGACCATCGAACTCGATCGAGGTGACCGGGTTGCCGCCGCGGTCGCGGAGGAAGCGGAAGCTGACGCCCCCTTCGATCTGGTACTGCTGAATCTGAATCTGCCCGACCGGGACGGATTCAGCGTGTTGGGAGAACTTCGAGAACTTCCCGGCCCCCCGATTCCCGTCATTCTGATGCTTAGCTCGATCCGCCGCGGTCGAGATATCACTCGCGCCCGTGAAGCGGGTGCCGGTTACCTGGTTAAACCGGCGATGTGGACCAAACTGCGAGCAGCGATCGGTGAGGTACTATCGATCGACGCTTATCGGTCAGGCCTGCGTCAGCAGCCATCCGAACCGCGACACGATAGGGAAATCGTCGACACCCGACTCCGGATCCTGGTTGCTGAAGATAATCCGGTCAACCAACTGTTCTTGCTTCGCACGCTCGAGAAAGCCGGACATCAGGTGACCCTGGCCGATAACGGAGAAGCCGCACTAACCCAACTTCATGCCAACAATTTCGATCTTGTGTTGATGGACGTTCAAATGCCGATCCTGGACGGCTATCAAGCGACCGCACGGATCCGTGAGGAAGAACGTGCCACCGGACGGCACCAGCCGATCATCGCGATCACCGCTCATGCCTTGTCGGGCGATCAGCAGCGTTGTCTCGACCAGGGGATGGACGGCTACCTGTCCAAACCGGTGCAGTCCGAAACGCTGTTCAAGACAATCGCGGATGTCCTCGGACGATGCGCCGACCCGCTCGGTCGGCTGGCCGATCGGAGCGGAGGCCCCGCCGACGAACGGCCGGGCGACAGCAAAGTCACCGAGTCGGACTTCGATTCGCCATCCTCACCGCCCGTAAACGGCGATGAACTCGATCCCGATTTACTGCGAGAACTAGCCGAAATGTTTCTCGAGGATGCCCCGAAATCGTTGGCGGCCATTCGCCTGGCGATCGATCAACGTCAGGCGTCCGAACTCAAGTCGGCCGCGCACACGCTCAAAGGATCGGCTGGTGTGTTCGACCACAAAGCCGCTTTCTCCGCTGCGGCTGCGATGGAGAAAATCGGTCGGAATGCCGACTGGGACTCCGCCGCCAAGGCCTGGGCCATTCTCGAAACCGAAGTCAACCGACTGTCAAAGTCGTTGACCAAGTCACTCTCCGAGAGCTCACGATCGCCGTGATTGCTAACGCCGGATCGTTACGCTCGAACCTTGGCTGAGAATCCCGAACAGGTCGTCGGCGTCGGCACCTCGCAGGCTGATGCAGCCGAGGTCAGTCGGCTGCGTCCGGTCCTGACTACCGTGGATGCAGAGCTGACTCCCGAGGTCGAGCCACAGGTTGCCATACGGATTCCGCGGGTCATCTGGTGGAATCGGTGAACCGTCGCGGTCATAAAACGTGTGACTGGTCTGCTTGTCCTTGACGATGTAGCTGCCTTCCTCGGGCGACGGCATTTCACCGACTCGAATTTCGAATCGACCGGCGTACAGATCACCCAAAAAAATCGTCAACTCGTCACGAGCGAGGTCGACCTCCGCCCGAAACGGACCGCGGATAACCTTCAATTCGGTACCCGGCAAAACGGTCACCGGGTCCTCGATCGCGTTGATGTTGGCCAGCAGTTGCCAGGGCAACTCATACCGTGAAGCAATTTCCATCAACGTTTCGGACTGGCCAACCCGGTGCGGTTGCTCCAATAAGTGCTTGCGTGAATAGATCACCGTCGCCGCCAACGGATCGAGTCGGTTGAGCATTTCCTGACGCTGCGATTCGCTCAGCCCCGGCGTGTTGTAGAACAGGCTGAGTGTCGCCAGTGCCTCGGCCGGTTGGTTGGCAGCGTACTGGCGATCCGCAGACTTGATCGCATTGGCCAACCCGACGTTCGGACCGTCATCCAAACTCTCGTCGGTTGCCGATTCCGAGTCGGTCATCGCCCGATCACGAGTCTTGCTGCCGTCGGTTTGCTCCGCCAATTCTTCCGGACTCCAGCCTGATGGCGAGAGCGAGTCAAGCGATTCTGGATCGGGCGTGCCGTAGGCTGTGGCTTGGGTGGACGGATAATCTTTTCCAAAATCAGGGGCGACCACCGGCGATACCTCTTCCGGCTTGGGAAGCTTGCGGCCTGCCGGTTCACGGTCGGTAAACGATGCCATCGCACCGGCCGCAGAATCACCCTGCGATGACCGATCGCCACCGTCAGAAAAACTCAGCTCGGCGGGTCCGCCGCTCGGCTCGCCGTCGTCGGCGACACCGGACAATGAATCGGGGACTCCCGAATCGATCGCGAATCCAGTGAAATCACCCGACTCGTCGATCAAATCGGCGACCTGTGCGGGCAGCGGTTCGGGGGTGTTCGTCAACGAAACGTAACAGCCATACATGACTGTCATCATCAACAACACAACGATGGCGGTTTTGAGCGTCTGCACGCGTGGTTTCCTCCCGGATGGACAGCACCTCTCGGCGCCGCGGAGCTGGTTGCGGCTCGGTCACGCGAGCAACCTACAAGAATCAGCCCGGCCAAATCCAGATCGATTTTGAACGCCCGCCCCCCCAACTTTGCTTCCCCCCGGACCACATCCGCTGCACAACCCATTCGCCAACGCTCGGCAGACCGACGAACCTCATCGTTCACGCCGGATGTTAGGGTAATCATCACCCCCTGGGCGATTATTAGGCACAAATGCCAACTACTGCTAAGCCTATTGGCAACTTTCCCCTTCGCCAGCACTGCCGTGTCGGATTGCTCGTCGCCAGAGTTCCGAAACCGACTCCGGCGATTCGCTGTCTCCGAGGCAGCACCCTCCATAAACTTGACCGAGTGCAAAATAACGGTCCCATCCTAAATGCGGCCCCAACCAGACCACCCGCCAGGCAACCCTTATAACCGGCTGTTTGGCCCGTCATTTGCTCCAAAGATTAAAAAAATCTTGACGGCCAGCGGTCCATTCGACTCAGGCTGTGGTTAACAACCTGCCGGTCGGGCGGAAATAGTCCAAGTATTAGCATGGGCTACCTCTTAAGGCGGGTGGGTGACACTCGGGCTCGCCGGACAACTACCTTTATTTGCCGAATTGGTTTGCCCGGCGAATGTTAAGTCGTTTAAGATTTGGTTAAGCTATCGGCCGTGGGTGGCCGTCGCTTCTCAAGGCTGGTGCGTTCTTCTTTGTTTTCTTAGGAAAAATGTAATGAGAGTTTGTGAGTACAGGCGTAGCGACGCCTCCAATTCGGTTCGCGGTGACGTCGCTACGTCACGCCGCGGTTTCACCTTGGTCGAGCTTTTGGTCGTGATCGCGATCATCGGTGTGATGGTCGGACTCTTGCTGCCGGCGGTGCAGGCGGCCCGTGAAGCGGCCCGACGGATGCAGTGCAGCAACAATGTCAAGCAGCTCAGCTTGGCGATGCATAATTACCACGACGCCTTCAAGTCGTTCCCATACGGCCACAAGCAAGAAGTTGCCGGTCAGACCAAACGGCGGGATACTTGGTACCACCGCATCCTGCCTTTCATCGAACAACAATCGTACTACGAGGCTTATGACCGCGCCGAAGACACCTTCGGCCAATTCGCGGCCGAGTACATTCACCGGTTGCCCGCCGAGATCGCTGGTATCGCCGTCGACGGCCTGATGTGTCCTTCCGACCCGGCCGGTCCGGCGCGGGGTGGTGGCGGATCGAATAACGGCTTCCAAGGCAACTACGCGGTTTGTGCTGGTGGTGGAACGCCGGTCACCGCGATCATCGATCCCACCGCAGTGTTGAATTTGAACATGATCCTGGAAGATGCCGGCGGGATGTTCGGTCGTCAACGGGCCCGTAAGTTCCGCGACTGCGTCGACGGGACTTCGAATACCTTGGCCGTCAGCGAAGGGATTATCCGCGGTTCAACCGGAGGCTCTTGGGGCGGTTTGGGTGGATATTGGGGCGGTGCCCCCCACGGGGCCTTCGGGTTTTCAGCCGGTGAAACGCCCAACACGACCATTCCCGACCGAGTTTACTCCTGCAAGTCGGTCACGTTCATGCGAGCCCCTTGCGAAAACGGGTTCGCCGACGGTCTTCCCGGTCGTTGGAACTTTGCCCGCAGCTATCACCCCGGTGGGGTTCAGGTAGGCCTCTGTGACGGTTCGGTCCGCTTCGTTTCCGACAGCGTCGATCGCAATACCTGGCGAAACCTGGGCAACCGTCAAGACGGTGGCTTGTTGGGTGAGTTTTAAGTTGTTTAAACACCTTTGTTTTAGGCGGATTTCTGAAATGCGTTGGTTGCACCACAGCGGGTTGCTGTTGTTAGCGAGTATCTTGGCGGTCCTGCCGATCGCTTCGGGATGCGGTAGCAGTGATGGTCTGGTCGGCCTCGGCGGGACGGTAACCTTTGACGGTACTCCGATCTCCGAAGGGCGAATTCAATTTCGCTCGACGACGGGTGATTTGAAGGCCTATTCGGCCCGCATCGAGAATGGCAAGTACGAGATCCGCGTCGAACCGGGGGAGGCGGCCGTTCAGATCTATGCGTCTCGACCGGTTCCCGGGAAGTTTGAAGAAGTGAATCCGGGCGAGAAAGACCAGGTTGGTGAGATGTACATTCCAGAACGGTACAACTCGCGAACCGAACTGAGTGTGAACGTTGAGGGGCCAAAGGAAGATCAGGACTTCGCTTTGACGCCCTAACCGAATGGGTGTCGTCCTGCCGTCTTGGTAGAACGTTTCATCCAATTCACTTTGAAAAAGCAAATCGGGTGATCGCGGCTTTCCAGTTGCGGTCGCCCGATTTTATTGATCACGCCGGAAGACGTATTCGTTGCAACCCCAACCGTTGCCAACGGTCTTGATGCGTCGCAACGAAAAGCCGGCTTCGGCCAAGGGGTTGATGATCGCATCGGGGCTGGCCACCTCAAACGGCCACCCGCCAACCCAGTCGACCCAGTCGTGCCAGACCGACATGCCACGATCAGCCCGCTTGGACCGCCAGTCGCGAAACGGCAACGGGTTTTGCTTGGCTGCGATTCGGGCGAGAGCAAACTTCGTCTCGTAGGCCGCAGCGATCGCTGCCACCCACAACGGCCTCAATCGGCCAGGCAATCGGTGATAGGTACGTTTGATCATCGCCCAGCGGCGGCTGGCCGCCCCCTGGTCGTGGTAAACCGCTAATACCAACAGCCCGCCAACGGCGACGCGTTGGCAGGTCAATTCGATGCCTCGGGCGAGTTGGCCCGTGTGATGCAACACACCCCACGAGTAGACGATATCAAAACTCCCGAGTGACTCGAGCCACCCAGCGTCAAGTGCCGAGCCGGCCAGGATCTGCCACGCCGCGGCGCCGCGAACGCAGGCACGACCGAAATCGCTGGTCCTGTCGGAATCGGAAATCTCAGAGGGGCCGTCGATCGCTCTCGTCGCAGCCGGGGCGAACCGGCGTTGGATCTCGCGGGTACAAGCAACCGAGGCCGGATCGAAATCGAACGACGTGACCGAGGCGCCGGCGAGGAAGGCGGCCAGGCTAACCAGGCCGCTACCACAGCCGACATCCAGAAACGTTTTGCCCACCAGCGATTCGCTACTGAGCAACCGATCGAGCGACTCCGCCGCTGCGGCGACCCGGTCCTGGTCAACCGTTTCCAGAAATGCCTTCCAATTCTCGCCGAACTCGAATCGAGGCTCATCGGATCGATCGCTCATCAGCGGTTCGTCGCATCGGAAGTAAGGGTCGCTGACGAAACGCTGGCGAGATGAGGCCGCAGAAACTCGCCGGTCCGGCTACCGGGCGTTGCTACGACCTTTTCGGGTGATCCTGCGGCCAGGATCCTACCACCTTCGCGGCCGCCGGTTGGCCCGAGGTCGATCAACCAATCGCAGGCGGCAATCACATCGAGGCTATGTTCGATCACGATCACGGTGTTACCCTGAGCTACCAAACCGTGCAGCACGCCCAACAGGCGGGTAATGTCGGCAAAGTGTAACCCGGTCGTCGGTTCGTCGAGCACATACAGCGTGTGACCACGCTGCGGGCGGGCCAATTCCGTGCCCAGTTTAATCCGCTGCGCCTCTCCGCCGCTGAGCGTGGTACTCGGTTGCCCCAACTTCAAATACCCCAGTCCGATCGCCTGCAGAGAACCGAGCAGCGAATGGATCTTGGCGAATCCGGCGAATAACTCGGCCGCCTCGTCGACGGTCATCTCCAACACATCAGCGATCGAATGCCCCTTGAAGCGGACCATCAACGTTTGGCGGTTGTACCGCTTGCCGTTGCAGCGACCGCAGGTCACGAACAGATCGCTCAGGAAGTTCATCTCGATCTTTTGTACTCCCTGACCGCCACAGGCCTCACAGCGACCGGTTGCGGCATTGAAACTGAAACGATTCGACTTAAATCCCCGCTGCTTGGCTTCCCGCGTCGCCGCGAACAGTTTGCGGATCTCGTCCAGCAATCCGCAGTAGGTAGCCGGACAACTTCGCGGCCCTCGACCGATCGGCCGTTGGTCGATTCGGATCAACTTTTCGACCCGCTCGCCACCGACCAAGGACAGAAATCCGTTACCGCTGACGACCCGCGGTTTCGACTCCGCGACGCCGCCGCGGGTCAGCAAACTCTCCAGCGCCGGGACCAGCGTGTCGTTGACCAATGAACTTTTCCCACTGCCCGATACCCCGGTGATTCCGACCAGCAGTCCGAGCGGGAACCGGGCCGTGACACTTTTCAGGTTATGGGTCGTCACGTCACACAATTCGAGCCAAGCATCCTCGGATGGTTGGCGCCGAGCTGACGTCGCGGCAACCGACAGCCGACCGCTGAGGTACGGACCGGTTACTGATCGCGGGTCCGCGGCGACCTCGTCGAACGTCCCTTGGGCGATCACTCGACCGCCCTTGGGCCCCGGTCCCGGTCCCATGTCGATCAACCGATCGGCCGCCGACATCATCGCGGCATCATGCTCGACGACGACGACGGTATTGCCGCGGTCGCAGAGCTGACGGATCGAATCGATCAATCGCTGATTGTCACTCGGATGCAGCCCGATCGACGGCTCGTCGAGAACATAGCAGACGCCGACCAGCCCCGACCCGAGGCTGGTCGCTAATCGGACCCGCTGCAGTTCACCTCCGCTGAGCGAAACCGCGGATCGATCGAGCGTCAAATAATGCAGTCCGACCGATTCCAGAAACCTCAATCGATGCAAGATCTCGCTCGCGATCGGCGAAGCCACCGGCCGTTTCGAATCGTCGACCCGTTCCGGTAGGTCCGCGAACCAGTCGAGCAAATCGCCGACCGGCGTCGCGACGACGGAAACGATGTTCCGATCCAGCAGCGTCACCGCCAACGCCTCGCGCCGCAGCCTTCCACCATCGCAATCGGGACACGTCCCCGACATCGCTTCGCCCGCCGATTTGCCACTCGATTCGACCGCGCCCAACCCGTCACAGGTCGGGCAGGCACCATAGGGACTGTTGAAGCTGAACGTTCGCGGCTCGAGTTCCTGAAAACTCTGACCACAGCCCGGACAGGCATTCAATGTGCTCAGCAAGCGTTCGCCCCAAGTCGGATCTCCGGCGGGCTGGGTCAGCACCGTCATCACGCCACCACCGGTCTGCAACGCCAATCGTGCCGATTCGGACAACCGATCGTGATTGCCCGGACGACTCACCAACCGATCGACTACCGCCTCGATCGTATGCAGTTTACGAGATGCCAATTCCGGCAGCTCATCCAACGAGTGAATCTCACCGTCGACCCGCGCCCGCAACCAGCCCTTACTGCGGATCTGCTCAAACACCTCGCGGTGGGCTCCCCGACGACCGCGTACCAGTGGGGCCAACAACACCAGCTTGGTGTCCTGCGGGATCGCCTGCAGGGCAGCGACGATCTGATCGACCGACTGTTGGGCGATCGCCACACCGCAGCCGGTACAATGCGGGATTCCGACGCGGGCGTAGAGCAGCCGCAAATAATCATAGATCTCGGTGATCGTGGCGACGGTACTGCGTGGATGCGTCGCCCCGGCCTGCTGGTCGATGCATAACGTCGGTTGCAACCCGTCGACGTGATCGACATCGGGACGCGGAATTTGATCCAGGAACTGCCGAGCGTAGGCCGAGAGACTTTCGATGTATTGACGCTGCCCCTCGGCGAACAGCGTATCGAACGCCAAGGAACTCTTGCCGCTGCCCGAAACACCCGTGATGACCGTCACCTGGCCGTGAGGGAAATCGACATCGACGTCACAAAGGTTGTGTTCGCGAGCACCGCGGATGCGAATCGAAGAAACGGCGGCCGGGATTACAGTGTCGCTGATCATGACCGCAAGTTTACCTGTCGCGATCCGGTTGGGTGACCCCGCGATCGGAGGAGTCACCGACGCGGAATGCTCGCCCAGATCGGCCGCCGAAAAGCGACGATCGGGCGACGTCAGCTTCGGTTACACTCAACGACGCTGATGACAGCCATCGGCCGCCGCGGCTTGCCGACGTGGCGCCCCAACCCTCTTGGAGCCTCCCTCATG
>SKZY01000376.1 GCA_007127095.1 Planctomycetaceae bacterium | reverse complement strand
TGATCGGGATGGCTGATGTGCTTGCCCGGGTTGGTCCGCGCGGTACCGATCATGATCCCCCGGCTAGTCCGGGCATTGGTCAACGATTCATTGGTGAAGCGGACGTAATCGACACCTTCTTGCAGCGGGCCGGCAGCGCTGTACTCGGCGAGCCGACTGTAACCGTGTTTGATCCCGAAAACTTGGGCGCCTTCTTCGAGGAACGAAAAAGCGGCGGTGCTGATCACGGCATTGGCGGCCGGTGCCGGTCCGCCGGCGAACAGGATCGCGACCCGCTTGATGTCGAGGTTGTGGTGAGTGGTCATCGAAGGCCTTGAGGGAAAGGAATGCTGAATGATCAAAAAGGCGAATGCCGGTGAAGAATCAAGAAGGTATCAATTCACGATCGACGAACTTGGTATCACAACGGCCGGCGATGAACTCGGGATGGGTCAAGACCCGTTCATGAAAACTCGCGGTGGTACAAATTCCCTCGATCTGCAGTTCTCGAAGCGCCCGTCTCATCGTCTCGATCGCCTCACCCCGGGTCTCGCGATGGACGATCAATTTACCGATCATCGAATCGTAGTAGGCCGGTACGGTGTAGCCGGTATAGATGTGCGAGTCGAACCGCACGCCGAGCCCGCCTGGGGCGAAGAAGCCGCTGATCCGCCCGGGATTGGGCTGGAAGTTTCGATCAGGATTTTCGGCGTTGATCCGGCACTCGATCGCCGCCCCGATGCAGGGGATCTGGTCCTGAGCCCGCGATAACTTCTGTCCCGAAGCGATCCGGATTTGCTCTTTGATCAGGTCGACGCCGGTGATCATTTCGGTCACCGGATGCTCGACCTGGATACGAGCGTTGACTTCGATGAAATAGAAGTTTTCGTCTTTGTCGACGATGAACTCGACCGTACCGGCGTTGGTGTAATTCGCCCCACGGATCATCTTCACCGCCGCCGCACAGATCGCTTCCCGACTGGCGGCCGAGAGGGTCGAACTGGGCGCCTCTTCGATCAATTTCTGGTGTCGACGTTGAACACTGCAGTCGCGTTCGTGGAAATGGACCACGTTGCCGTGGAGGTCGGCGACGACCTGGACCTCGATATGACGCGGCCGTTCGACGAATTTTTCCAAATAGACCCCACCGTTGCCGAACGCTGCCGAAGCCTCGGTACGGGCCTGGTTGAGGGCGGTTTTCAGCATCGACGGATCGGAAGCGACCCGCATCCCTTTACCGCCACCACCGGCGGTCGCCTTGATCAACACCGGATAGCCGATTTCCTCAGCGATCTTGATCGCGTCGTGATCATCCTCGATCAATCCGTCACTGCCCGGGACGACCGGAACACCCGACGCGACCGCGATCGACCGAGCGGTGTTCTTATCGCCGAGTTGTTCCATCGCTTCGGGCGTCGGCCCGATGAAATCGATCTCACAACTCCGACACACCTCGTTGAAATGAGCGTTTTCGGAAAGGAAACCGTAGCCGGGGTGGATCGCATCGACGGCACCGACCTCGGCCGCGCTGATGATCTGGTCGATCCGCAGATAACTGTCGCTGCTGCGGGGCGGACCGATGCAAAACGCCTGATCCGCCAAGCGAACATGCATCGAATCGACGTCGGCTTGGCTGTAAACCGCGACCGTCTCGATCCCCATCTCACGACAGGCCCGAATGACTCGGAGCGCGATTTCTCCACGATTGGCGATCAGAATCCGGTTGTACATCGTGTGCGAACAGAACAGACCATGGAGCGGGGAAAGACCGTGAACGGATAATCAGGGCGTGAAGCGATAGCAAGCGATCGGTTCGCAGACCACCGCCCGGCGATCAAGGATCGGTTGGGAGCAAAATGTCAACTGCTGATCGCGAACCACTCGCCCTGCGGCGAATGTCCACAACAGCTGGCTGACACTTCTTTCCCGTTCATTGCTAAGCCGATGTATCGATCTTGAACAGTGGCCGGCCGAAATCGACCGCCTGCTGGTCGTCGGCCAAGACGGCGACGACTTGCCCGCTGACCTCGGCCGGGATTTCATTGAACACCTTCATCGCTTCGACGATGCAGATCACGGTATCGGCACTGATTCGTTGGCCGACTTTAACGAACGGTTCGGCATCCGGGTTCGGGCGGCCGTAAAACGTGCCGACCATCGGCGACTTGATCGTCACGATGTTCGGTCCGTCTTCGACCGACGCGGCAGGCGTGGCCGGAGCCGCTGGCGCCGGTGGTGCCGCAGCCACGGGGGCCGGCGGAGGCTGCATCGCGACCGGTTGCGGCGCGACACCGCCGCGCCGCAGTTGGACCTTTTCGGACCCCTGCTTCAAGTTGATTTCGGTTAGGTCGTGAGCCTCCATCAACTTGATCAACCGCCGGAGTTGACCGAGATCGAAGACGTTACCACCCCCGACTCCGCCCGCCGGTCGCTGATCGGAGCTTTTATCCCCACCGCTTTTCATTCTTGACAACCTGAGTTTCTTTGACGCGTCTGCTGGCACGATGACTGTTTTAGCGTAAGCGGCAGAGACGATCGACCCCACAACGGTGGCGATCTTAGCCGGGTTAGGTCGATCGTTTATCGGCAATCCGTTCGGCGACGATCACCAAAAATCCGGCCGCTACCGCCGATAAGACCAAAGGCGTCAGTTCGCCGGGCCATTGGTCGACCGGTACAAGGACGAACTGACGCTCCTTAAATGCGAGTTCGGCGGTCGCTTCGGTCGCCTGCTGCAACGGCCAGATCCGGCGGAGTGAACCGAGCATCAAACCCAACAGACTGGCCAAGGTGACGTCGGGATGGTCGCGAATCAGCCACTTCAACAGCCTTGAAAAGGCGGCCAACCCGACCACACATCCGGATGCGAAAATCGCCAGGTCGATCACCAAGTCGCCGCTGATGTCGAGCCGGACAAAACGTTTGATCATCCCGATCACCGGGTGATACATCCCCAGCAGCAACAATACGAAGGCACCGCTGATACCCGGCAGGATCATCGCGCAGATGGCGATCGCCGACGCCCCAAATAGATACACCCGCGAATCGCTGGCGTCGGCGATCGGCAAGCCGGCCAGCCAAAAGGCGAACGCGGTCGCCACCACCAACCCGATGATCGGCCGCCCACCCCAGCGCTCCACCCATTTGGCGACGATCCAACCGCTGGCCAAGACGAGGCCGAAAAAGACCGCGTAGGTCTGCGGCATGCGGTGTTCGAGCAGCCAGTGCATCGTGGTGGCCAACGCGCCGGCACCGGCGACGATGCCGCAGCCGAGCAACAGCAAGAATCGCAGGTCGATATGACGCGACAGGTCGGCCCAACGACCGCTCAAGGTCAGTTTCAGCGCCGTCGTGTCGAAGCGGCTGATCGCCATCAATAAACGCTGGTAATGCCCCAAAATCAAGGCCACCGTGCCGCCACTGACCCCCGGGACCGTGTCGGCCGCTCCCATGCAAAACCCGCGGAAAAACTGGATTGCGTCGCCACACCAGGCCGTCGATTTCATAGCTTTGATCAAACGGGTTCACGGATAAGATTCGGACCATCGAGACGCTGCGATTATCGTCGCTGAGACGGGCCGCCGTCAGCCCCGACTGGGCGCATCGGCTATCGCCCGTCAAGCTTAAGTCGAGCGGCCAAACTTTCGTTGATCGTCGTCGCGGACGCGGCGGATCGGACCAAGCCTTGGACCGATCCTTGTGCGGGAAAAAGGTAAAAGGTGCCAGGCACTTGATTTTCAGGCACTTAATTTCCCCGCGATCCTAACCGGATGTTGAATAAGGACTCAGGCAAAATGCGTGAAGAAAGCGAAACCCTGTTTGACGTGCTGGGCGGTACCGAGGGCGTCGCCGAGGTGGTCGACGAGATGTACCGCCGTGTGCTGGCCGACGACGAGTTGGCTCACTTTTTCAAAGACGCCGACATGGCGCGGGTGAAACGAATGCAGACCGAGTTCATTTCGGCGATGGTCGACGGACCGGTCAAATACTCGGGAGCCGAACTGAGCAAAATTCACCACACCCGGGGGATCGAACGAAAACATTTTTCGCGGTTCTGTGGACACATGCTCGATGCCCTGACCCAACGTGGGGTCGCCCCGAACCTGACCGATCAGATCCTCGGCCGGCTGGCGATGTACAGCGACAAAATCACCGGATCGGCGAACGTCGACGGCTGATTCACCGTCGCCGAGCGCGAAATGCCAGCGTCACGCCGAGCCTCGGACGCGCCCCGTATCGCGGTACCGCCTCAGCTCGATGCCGTGACCTGACGGGGATCGATCCAGGTTCCGTTGCGATCCCAAATCCCCTCGGATCCGACCGCCGTTAGGGGGGCCGTTTGCGTTTCCGCCCAATCGTCGTTGGCTTCTCGTTCGTACCAGTTCCAGTCGATTCCGCCGGTTTCGGACTCATTTTCCGAGTCCGGCTGGACGATCGGTAACGCCACCGGCATCCGTTTCTTGGCTGCGGCGAGCACCGGGGGTGGCGTCGGTGTTGGCACCGGTTCAACGGTCGGTAAGGCGACCTCCGCCGGCTTGTCGGCCACTTCCGGTTCATCGCTGATCTCAGCCGAGAAGTCCGGTGTTTCGGTCAACTCGGGATCTGCCGCTGCGGTCGGTTCGAGAGCTTCGATCGCGGCTGCGGCGGGCTCGGAGGCGGCAGCCGGTTCGATAGCGGCGACCGGTTCCGGTTCGAGCGTCGCTTCGGGTTCGGCCGGGATGATCGCCACCGGTTCGGGCTCGACCTGCGATTGCGCCATCGCGATCGCTCGACCGGGAGTCCCCTGTGCCGGTAACTGGCGGACTTGAACGTCGATCGATTGAAAGATTTCGGCGATGTGTTTGTGGCAGGTGAACATCAGCACCTGATGCCCCATTTCGGCGAAAGTCTTGAGTGTTCGGGCTGCGTACAAGGCACGGTTGCGGTCGAAGTTGACCAGCACGTCGTCGAGCACCAACGGCAACATCACGCCGCGGCGGGCATAGGCGGAAGCCAACGACAACCGCAGCGCGATGAAGACGGCTTCGCGGGTACCGCGGCTGAGCAGATCGAGTTCCAACGACTGGCCGTCGTTCGCATCGATCTTCAGCCGGTTGGTACCCAGCGGGGTCCAGACCCGGGTGTATTTGCCGTCGGTCAACTGTCCGAGGAACGACGATGCTTCTCGTAGCGTCTCGGGTTGGCGTTCTTTCTCGAACGTCGCGCAGACATCTTCGAGTAGGCAACTCGACATCGCCAGTGTCTGCCAACGCCGAACGAGCGATTCGATTTGGCGGTCGACGCAGCCGAGTTCGAGTTGGGCGATCGACAGTCGATCGTCTTCCCCCAACTGTTTCATCTCCTGCGACAATTCACCTTGGCTGGTCCGGAGGATCGCGACCCGACCCTCGGTGTCTTCGATCCGTTGGACCAGCGAATCGTGGCGGTGTTGGAGGTCGTGGGCCGATGTCCCTTCGAGTTCCTTGACGACGTCATCGTACTCGACATGGTTGCCGACGATCCCACGGATCTGCTTATCGATTTCGGCCGCTTTTTGGCGTTCGTCGATCAACCGTGTGCGGACATCGACCAATTCGTAAAACTGCTCCGCGGTCGCGACGCCGCACTTGGCCCACAACGACCGGCGTTGCTGTTCGCAGCGATCGATCGTCCGCAGGCACGAGGCATGCATCTTCTTGAATTGCTGGTCCTGGTCGCGAAGCTCTTGGCGGCGTTTGATCCAGTGCAGTTGGTTGGCGACGGCTTCCTGCAACTCTTGCAGTTGTTCCAGCGGTTCGGTACGTCGACGGTGGCGGGCCGGTTGGCCGCCGCGTCTGAGTGAATCGTTACCGGCGGAATCGCCTTCCGGCGAATTGCGGCGGTCGCCCTGGCCGCGTTTGCCTTCGTGACGTCGGCTGCGTTCTTCGTCGCGTGCTCCCTCGCGCTGCCCCGATGATGACGGGTGATCGGCGTTGTTTTCCGGCCGTGACGGGTGTTGGTCATCACCCACCTCGCCGAGCGCCTCGATGTGCAGGCGGTCGATCCGTTTCGCCAAAGTGGCTCGCTCACGGCGGCGGAGTTCGCGTTCGGCCTCGAGTTCTTCGACGCGGCGTCGACTCGTCTGCAAAGCCTCGTAGTGATCCCCCAATTGGCGGACGTTCGCGGGCGACAGCGAACCGCTCAAGCCGAACCGTTGCAGCGTCGTCGACCAAGTCCGGCGGGCGGCCTTGAGTCCCTCGGCGGCTTCGCTGGCTCGTTGGCGACAGGCTTTACCCGCTTGGACCGCGGCTTGCTGGGCGTGGAACGATGGCAGCGCAGCCTCCAAGTCGTTGTGCAGTTGTTCGGCTTCCCGCAGTCGCGCTTCCAGCGTCCCACTGCCGGCCGGGATGCGGCTGTCGAGATCGTCACGTTCGGCCTCAAAATCACGGATCTGACGGCGGATCGAATCGATCTGGCGTTCGCAATCCTCCAGGTCCAACGACGTACCGGTGTAGCCACGTTCGCGGACGAAGTACCACAAAAAGAAACAGAGCAAGCCGACGAACACCATCGTCATGCCCCAGGTCGGATCGGGGTCGTCGAGGAACCAGGTGTAGCCCATCACGTGGACCATGCCGTAGATCGTGCCGATTCCGCCGAACAGGAACGGAACGAACAGCAGGATCCGCTGTTCCAGCGGATAGGCCTCGTTGGTCGCCAACTCGAGCGCCTCTTTCTCCAGGTCCCGCAAGTGACGACGGAGTTTTTCGAGGTGCTGTTCGAGCTGGATCCGGCTCCGCAGGTTAGCGATCGTCTCGGCCTGGCGTCGCATCGCGTCATGAAGGTTATTCGATCCGGCGGCTTGCAGCGTCGCGGCCAGTTTGCCGCCGATTTTCTCGACTTGTTGTTGATGCTGGCGAGCCTCGTCACGCGACTGCTTCAACAGGAACAGCTGCGTCTTGACTTCTTTGGCTGGCCCCACCAATGCCGTCAGCGTCTGCTTCGAAAGGTCGGGCAATTCGTCGCCGCCACGTTCGAGCAAGCCTTCGCGTTGTTCTTCGGTCAAACCGATCCGTTCGGCGTCGGCCTCGAGTTGCGCCTGCGCCTTTTCGATCTGCTGGTCCAACCGAGTGATCTGTTCCTGGAGCGCTTCGACCCAAGTCGCCTGCTCGCTGGCGGCCTCGATCTTGCTTTGCAGATCGAGCAGACGCCGGTTCAACGGCAATTCGTCGGCGCGATCGCGGAGTTCGCGGCGTTTGTTCTTGATCTCTTCGAGCTTGCCCTTGCGTTCTTGCATCAAGGCTTCGATCTGGACCAATTGCGACGGGGCGTCGTCGGGCAGTTGGCTACGAGCTTCATCACGGGTGATTTCTTGCCGGAGCTGTTCACGCTGCTGCCAACTTTCGTGAATCGCCGAGGCGATTTCGACGCACCGCAATTCGCTCTGCCACCGCGAAACCCGCTCGCCGAGTTGTTCGATCTCGGTTGTTTGACTCCGCCGCTGGCTGGCCAGTTCGCTCCACCGCCGACCGTTGCGAGTCAACTGTTCGACTTCGTCACGGAGACGTTCTCGACGGGCGACCAACGAGGTCATCACCGCCGCCTCGTCCTCCTCGGTCTGGTTCTTACCGAGCAATCGCTGGCGCCCGCCCCGCAGTGACCGGAGGACATCGACCAGCGAGACACGATCGAGACCGCTGCTCAGTTTGTAGAGTTCGTCCGCGGCCGCGGTATCGTCCAGCGTACTCAGTTCTTGCAGTTCACGGATCCCGATCGCGAAGACGTTGGTGAAGATCGGTTCGTCGATCTGTCCCAGCAGCATCCCCAATCGGTGTTGACCTTGGCTGAGACCGTCTTGACCGGTGACCGACAGCTGACCGACCACACCGGGATCGGTCAGTTGGGCGTGTCGACGGATTTCATAACCGCCGCCGGGGCCCGTCACCCGGATCGCGCCACCCGGTGTACCGCCGTGGACGGGAGGCAGGTAGCGGCTGCGGCGTTCGGACGTAAAGCCGTAGAACATCGTCCGCAGAAATTGCATCAGCGTCGTTTTTCCGGCCTCGTTGGGGCCGTAGAACAACGTCATCGACTCGGGGACCGAGTCGACCGACAGCCCACTCCAAACGCCGAATCCGTCGACCTGAATGTCTTTGACCTTCATCCCTGTCCTCCTGGTTGTCCGGTCTGTCCGGGCGCCGCGCCGCGAAGATATTCGACACCGATCCGGGTCGCTTCACCGAGCAATTCGCCGCGGACCGGCGCCGCGACATCGGTCAGCAAGGCGACCGTCGACCGCGGTAGACCGGCTTGTTCTTCGCTGAACGGTGCCAGGTTCAAATCGCGTCCGCCCGACTTCGCGTGCCGCTGACTGGCACGCAGGAAATCGCCCAAAATCGTGTCTTCCTCACACCAATTTTTGGGGTAATTCCGCGGCGGTCGGACCGTTAGTTTCGCTGTCCACGCCGCCGGCGTACCGTGGCCATGTTCGCGGCGGAGCCAGGTCAGCAATTCGTGAGGATCGCCAACCGTGTGCATCGTATCGGCAGAGACCGAGATGTCCCAACCGATGATCAGGTGCCGCGATCCGTTGTCGTGCAACAGCCTGGCGATGCGGCCGGCCAGCAAACCGCGGATGCTGCCGGCGGCGACGATTTCAGCGGCGTCGATATCGACCTGACAGTACCGGAATGAGTCGCATTCGACGGCATGAATTCGAGCGTTTCGATCCGAATCGATATCGACCACGGTGTAGCCGTGAGGCCCGGATTCATCGAGCGAGCGTCCTTGTGGCGAGCCGCAATAGACAGCGCCGGCCGTGCCGCCACCGTCGATTTCCGATCGCTGGTGGTCGCCGCCGAGCGCCCAATAGTCGAAACGTCCCTCGCTGAGCGAATCGGCGTCGGCCGACCCGCTCCCCACCGCGACGGTGAACTCATCGGTCGGGTCGACCCGGAATGAAGGCACGTGTAATTCGCTGCGACCTTCGCTGCTGCGGCCGATGACGTGGCAGATCGTCCGCCCGGCACGTTGCACCGGGATGCTGAGCGTGCGGTTCTTGGGAAACAGCGTCACGTTGGGCGGCAACGGTACCGCCTCCGGCCATCTGGCCGGGTCGTCGACCGACGCGGCTGCCCAGAACACTGGCTTATTGCGTTGATGCAACCGCTCGAACTGCGCCAACAACATCGACATCCCGCGGGGCCCGGCGGTGACCGGGTTGAGCAAGTCGCCCGCGAGCACCACAAAATCGATGTTATCGACCATCGCTGCTTCGAAGACGGCCAGCGCGGCCTGCATCGGAGCCGTGGCCAGCGATTCGCGAAGTTGACTCGGCAGCACATCCAAATCGCCCAACGGGCGTTCGAGATGGAAGTCGCTGGCATGTATGAAACGGAATGATTCGCCGGCCATGGTTCCCTCCTGTTACCCCCTGAACAAGTCTTTCGCGCAGGGTTTGGCAATCGCAGTCTAGGGACTATGGCGGGGGGGACCAAGATTGATCTGGAAAAAACTTCGTTGATTTGAGGAAACGGATTAAAGCCGAGATCGGTCTGGTAACCGGTCGACCGATTTTCCTAGACTCCGTCGACCCGGACGCGAACGGATGCGTCCGCTTCGGCGAGACGAACGGACCGTATCGCCGCGAGGGCCCGCCCCTCGATTCGTGATC
Source organism: Planctomycetaceae bacterium (assembly GCA_007127095.1). Lineage (GTDB taxonomy): Bacteria > Planctomycetota > Planctomycetia > Pirellulales > Pirellulaceae > UBA6163. Next base: position 1,770 of record SKZY01000376.1, on the reverse strand, counting down.
AGCCTCATCAAAAAGGTCGCCGGCATGGATGCCTGCTCAAGTCGATCGTGCCCCGGTACCGCGCGGCGGATCTCCCCGCTCTTCGCTGTCGTTTGCCTGGCCCTGCTGGCACCCGCGGGGCGATTGGTGGCGGCTGACTATCGGACGCAAAACTTCATCGTCATGGCTCCGTCAAGCGAACTCGCCAAGGCCGTCGGTGATTCCGCCGAACGGTTCCGACGCGAACTCGCCCAATACTGGATCGGCCGCGAACTCGATCCCTGGCCGACACCCTGCCCGGTGCGAGTGATCGCTGGCCAAAACCTCGCCGCCCAAGGCGTGACTACCTACAACCGGGCACCGGTCCGAGATTTCCAAATGGAGGTCGTCGGCTCGCCGGAAAGGATCCTCGACAGCGTGCTGCCGCACGAGGTGACCCACACGATTCTCGCCACCCACTTCGGTCGACCGCTGCCAAGATGGGCTGACGAAGGTATTTGTACGACCGTCGAACACCCCTCCGAAAGACGCAAACACGAGGCGAAACTGCGGGAATTCCTCAGCTCACGGCGGGGAATCGCTATGAACAAACTGTTTTTGTTGACCGAGTACCCCTCCGACGTCCTGCCGATGTACGCCCAAGGTTATTCGGTGTGTCAGTTTCTGATCGCACAACAAGGGCCCCGCGCGTTCGTCAATTTCCTCGGCGACTACATGAGTAACCCATCGTGGACCCACAACGTTCGTCAACATTACGGATACGACTCGCTCGCCGAACTGCAGCAATCCTGGCTGGGCTGGGTCGCGGCCGGTAACGGGCCGGTCGAAGAGTTTGCCAAACGACCGACGCGGGCCTCGTTGGCCGCGACGTCGCCAGCGTTGACATCACCGGCCGGGACGAACCCGGCCACCGCTGCAAACCCCGCCGCCGCTGCGAACGCGGCTTCCTCTTCGGTGAGACCGGCCGCTGCGGTCGCCGATCAACCGTTGGCGGCTTTGGCTCGCGCCGACGCCGGCGGTCGTGGCGATTCGCTCGCCGGCGGCTACGGCGAAAGCTGGTACAGCCGATCGGATCCCAAAACAGCGACACCACCGAATCCGAATCGCCGTCAACCGACATCGCCGCCGACGACTCCACCGAGTCTCGCTGCCGAACCGCGGTTGAACTCACCCCGTCGCTCGATGCCGGCACGACCCACGTCGCGGCCGAGTCGTTCGACGAACCCACCCGCCATGCATACGATGTCTCAGCCACAGCCCGAACAGGGACTGGGCGTCGGCGGATATCGGCCGGGGAGTCTGAATCAGGGCAACCTATCGTCCGGCGGAACCGCTTGGCGATGAGAAAATTATTGTTGGTCGGGCTGCCCGGTCGGTTGGACGATTCGAGCTTTCAAGGTACGATCACGAACTTCACTTTCCTCCAACATCCATTCGCCGAGTCGCTTCGATGGCAAAACCGCACCATAAGGTAAAAAAGGCCAATCATGGCCGACGTCCCGCCAACGCGAAGGCGCGCAAGGCCCGTCGCAAGAAGATCAAGACCTGAGCCGTGGCTTCGATCGAATTCATCGTCGATCCAGACCTGCTGGATCTGACCAAACCGATCGCCGATCTCGAGGCAATCCGGGCACTCAACCCGCAGCGCTACGAGATGGAACAGCTGTCCGGGATTCTCTATGAGGATACCGAGACGGCCGTTTGTGCTGCGTTCCTGCAAACATCGACTGAGCAATTTTGGGTCCGCGGCCACATGCCGGGGATGCCGCTGATGCCCGGGATGATGATGAT
>SKZY01000407.1 GCA_007127095.1 Planctomycetaceae bacterium | reverse complement strand
GTCGAGATTCGATCGAGTTCTTGCAAAGAATCCTTGCATTTACAGAACTTGATCTTTTTGCCGTTGCCGCAGGGGCAGATTGAATATTGATCGATGGATGTCGTCATGGACCGCCTCCGCGGCATTGATCTGTACAGGAAAGGGGGCTCTGGAGGGAACCCGCGCGTCAGCGACTTAACTTAACACGATTCCGGGTGGCGCACACCGCCGTCGGAGCCGTTGGAGCCGCCTGTACGCGGCTGATCGTCGTCGGAGATGTCATCCGAACCCTCGGCTGCCTACGTCGCCGTCCCGATTTCATTTTCCTGCGGCGTCGCCTCGATCGCCGCTTCGGTCGCCTGAGGATCGAGACGATAAAAAATTGCCACCGGCAGGAAGAGCAGCGCCATCGCGGCGAAGATCGCCGACCGCGGCCAGTCCATCGCGATCACCAACCGGTCGAGCGCGAGGTAGACGGCGCCCGACATCACGATCGCGAAGAAATTGGCCTGGTTCATTACCGCGATCATCCGACCCTTGAGTTCGGCCGGTGGACGGGCTTGCAGAAAAACCTGGATCGGGATCGAGAAAAATGCCGCGGCGGCTCCCAGCAGGATCAAGACGATCGGCAGCCCCCAGCGACCGACCAGCAAACCGATCCCCGGCAGCGTAATCGAGAGTACCGCGCAACAACCGACCACGCCCCACATTCCGATCCGGATCACCCGCTGGTGGCTGCCACTACGACAAAGCCAGCCGGCGGTCACCCCGCCGATCGCGATCCCGATGCTGATCAAGGCGACCAGCAGACTCGTCGCCGTATCGCTCAAGCTCAATTGCACTTTGCAGAGTGAATTGACCGCTTGAACCGCCAGCCCGGCGATCAACCAAAAGACACAGGACGCGGCGAGCGCCAGCACCAACGGGCGATCGCGTCGCAACAGGCCACGCATCGGCTTGGGAACGACCAGGTACTCGGTGCTGAAGCCGAGCCGCGGAGCGGCGGCCGCGACGGGATGAATCAATAGACTGACCAATGTCCCCGCAATCGCCACGCCGATGCAGACCAACGAGGCGACCCAGAGATGGCGGGCGGCAGCGAGTTGGTCGAGCCCCGCAGGCGTCACCAGGTCCTTCAGCGGCCCGGCCAATGCAGTGCCGAAAATGATCGCGATGAACGTGGTCATCAAGACGATCCCGTTCGCCCGAGCCAACTGATTCGGCCGCATCATCTCCGGGAGAATACCGTATTTTCCAGGCCCAAAAAAAGCGCTTTGGGTCCCCATCAGAAACATCACCACCCACAATCCCGAAAAGCCGATCCAGGGTGAAGCCAGAAACGCGCCCAGCCCGAGCCCCATCACGACGATTTCGGCAGTCTTACTCAAGACGATCACGCGTCGTTTGCTGAAACGGTCGGCTAGGTAACCGGCGACGCCGCCGAAGATGACGAACGGGATGCCAAAGACGATCGTTGCAACACCCTGCAAGTCACTCCCTCCACCGCCAGCGGCAGCGTCACCTTCACCGCCACCCGCCTGCTCGATACCACCATCGGCGACCTCGGCGACCGGGGCCTCGAACGCGTCAGCGACGGCGTTGGCTGCCAACGGGACCGTGGGGATCGCCAACAACAACATCAATTGCTTGAACAGGTTGTCGTTGAACGCGCCGAGGAATTGCGTCAGGACATAGCCGACGAACGACGGGTTGCTCAACGGATGCGCCACCTTCGTCGTCTCACCACTCGCTTCGTTGGGCTCGTCCATGGTGGCGTTCTCCGGCTCGCAAAGAAAAGTCTTTCGGGACCGATCATCCCGGACGGATATCAATTCAGAATCGTAACCTGACCGCGCCGATAAAGACACGTGGCGAAATGATGAGAAACTCTCGGCAGGCAAGAAAACCGCGGCAGCGGACCGCCGGTCGACCTACAGCATCACCACTCGGTAAACTGCCGCTCGTACCGTCCCACCCCACCGCTGCCGAGCTCACCCAACATGGTCATCAACACGATCGATTTCGATCGACCGGGAAAACAACAGGGATATCTGCGAGTCCCCTACTCTCACAACCTCGGCGGGTGGGCCAATGTGATGGTACCGATTACCGTCGTGAACCACGGTGACGGGCCGACCGCGTTGGTGTTAGGCGGTAACCACGGTGACGAATACCAAGGACAGATCGCGGGAATGAAACTGGCCCGTGAGTTGACCCCGTCAGCGGTTCGAGGACGCGTGATCGTGATCCCCTCGCTGAACTTCCCCGCCGCCCGGGCAGCGACGCGGCTGTCGCCGTTGGACGGCATGAATCTGAATCGCGCCTTTCCGGGCGATCCCGAGGGGAATGTCACGAGTCAGATCGCTCACTTCTTGACGACCGAGCTGTTCCCGATCAGTGATGTCGTGATCGATATCCACTCGGGCGGGCGGAGTATGCAGTTCGTGCCATGTGCGCATATGCACTTGGTTCCCGACCTCGATCAGCGACAGCGGATGGTGGCAGCGATGCTGGCGTGGAATACCGAATTCGCGTTTCTGTACGCCGACATCGCCGGAGGTGGATTGCTGCCGGTCGAAGCCGAACGTCAAGGAAAGTTAGTGGTGACGACCGAGCTCGGCGGCAGCGAGGCGATCCCCGCGAGTGTGCATCGGATCGCCCAAGACGGTCTTCGCAACGTACTGATCCATGTCGGCGTCCTCGCCGGGACCGAACAAACCCGCCAGTCGAAGGGCGAACGACCGACGATCCTGACCGCGGCGCTCGACGCCGACGACTACCTATTGGCGCCCGAATCGGGGATCTTCGAAGCTGCCGTCGACCTCGGCGAAGCGGTCACCGCGGGTCAGCCGATCGGCTACCTTCATCACCTCGAGCACCCCGAGCGACAACCGGTGACGCTTTCGGCACCGCGGGAAGGTTACTTGATTTGCACCCGCGCCCCTTGCCTCACCCAACAGGGCGACTGCGTCGCGGTCGTCGCACAACGGGTTGATCCGGCGATATTATCCGCCCCGATTCCCGATTTCGGTTGACCCCGAGGAGACGATTTTGGCCCGAATTTTGATCGCCGAGTGCAAGCAGGAGGTCTCAACCTTCAACCCACATTTGAGCGGCTACGACGACTTCGCGGTTCGCCAAGGCGAGGATTTGTTGCGGTACCACCGCACGGTGAAGAACGAAATCGGCGGCGCCGTTGAAGTCTTCGGTCGAGAGGGTGTGGAGATCGTCCCGGCCTACAGTGCTTTCTTCATCACCTCCGGCGGGACACTCGCCGAACCGGATTGGCAGCGGATCGCCAGCGAGTTCATCGATTCGATCCGGCGGGCCAGCCGTGACGGCGAACTCGACGGCGTCTACTTCTGCATGCACGGGGCGATGGCCAGCGAACAGCAACCCGACCCCGAAGGTTGGCTGTTGGCCGAAACCCGAAAGCTGCTCGGCGAGCGAATCCCGATCGTCGTTTCGCTCGATCTGCACGGGATTTTGACCGATCAGATCGTCCGTCACAGCGACGCGATCGTCGCTTATCACACCTACCCACACGTCGATTTTTTTCAGACCGGCCAGCGGGCGGCGAAACTGCTGTTGAGAATCGTCTCGGGTGAAGTCCGCCCGGTGACCGCTAAAGTAGCGATCCCCGCACTGGTCCGAGGCGATGAATTGATCACCGCCAGCGGCAAGTTCGGCGAAGCGATCCAGATCGCTCAAGACATCGAAAACGAACCGCCAGGATTGTCCGCCGGGATGTTCATTGGAAACCCGTTTACCGACGTCCCCGACCTCCGTTCCTACAGTTTCGTCGTCACTGACGGCGACGCCGAACTGGCGGCCCGAGAGGCTGAGCGGATCGCTACGAACTTTTGGTCGCATCACGCGACCATGCAGGTTCCGTTGGTATCGCTCGAGGAGATGTCGTCGCAGTTGCTCGCCGGAGTTTCCGGCACGGTGGCCTTGGTCGATGCGGCCGACGCGACTAGCTCCGGAGCCTCGGGCGACAGCAACGCCGTCCTGACGGAACTCGTCCGGGCCGGGTATCGTGGCCGAACTCTGGCGCCGATCGTCGACGAGCCAGCCGTCCGCGCCGCATTCAGCGCCGGGATCGGGGCGACCATCGAAACCACACTCGGCGGGACTCTCGACCCCGATCGGTTTCGCCCGCTGCCGATCACCACCCGGGTTCGCTTGCTGGCCGACGGCGATTTCCGCAGCGAATCGTTTGGCGAACTCTGGCATGCCGGACGGACCGCCGTGCTCGAGACGGGGCCGCTGACAATCGTCGTCAGCAGCCGTGCGGTGAACCTTTACGACCGCTCATTCTTCCTCGCCCACGGCCAGGATCCAAGGTCGTTCGACGCCGTCGTCGTCAAATCACCCCACTGCCAACCGCATATGTATGCTCAGTGGTGTTCACGGATGATCCTGATCGATGCCCCGGGTTCCTCCAGTGCCAATTTACCGTACCTTGGCCACACCCGGTGTCCGCGACCGATCTTCCCGCTCGATGCCGTCGTCCCGTTCTCGCCGCATGCCGAGCTTCACCACCGCCCCGCCAACCGTCGATGAGCCGAGGAGTCCGCTGATGAAAATTCGAGAGATCCGCTCCGCCGGCTTGCGTGGCGCTACGCCCGAGGGTGGATGGAGCAACGAACTGCGACCCGACGATTGTGTTCATACCCTGATCGCCGTTCATACCGATGAAGGGCTTGTCGGACTCGGCAGTGTGTTCACCCACGACGGCTTGGTACGAGCCGCCCTGCAAGTGCTCGAACCGCTGTACCGCGGCGAAACGGCGCTGGAACCAGAACGGGTGAGCGAAAAACTGCATCAGCACATGTTTTGGCTCGGTCGCGGCGGGGCGATCACTCACGCGATCAGCGGCATCGACATCGCGTTGTGGGACATCTTCGGCAAGGCGACCGGCCAACCGATCAGCCGGTTGCTGGGCGGCCGGTACCGCGACCGCGTGCAGCCCTATGCATCGCTCCTGATGGACGAACCGGCGAAGCTGAAGGACCACCTGTCGCAAGTCCGTGAACAGGGTTTCCGTGCTTTTAAGATCGGCTGGGGGCCGTTCGGCCGTCGCGATGCGGCGACCGATCGAGCGATCGTGGCGGCCGCGCGAGACGCGATCGGCCCCGACGCCAAGTTGATGGTGGACGCCGGCGGCAGCGACGCCCATTGGCCCAACGGCTACAAGTGGGCCTTGAACACCGCCAAAATGCTGGCCGACTACGACGTCACCTGGTTCGAAGAGGCGCTGCACCCTGACGCTTTGGAAGATTCGGTGCGACTCCGCGAACACTCCCCGGTCAAAATCGCCGGCGGAGAGGTGCTGACGCGGCGGCAGGCATTCCAGCCCTGGCTGACCGCCGGGGCGCTCGATATCGTCCAGCCCGACGTGACCAAGGTCGGTGGGATCAGCGAAGAACGCCGGATCGCTTGGATGGCCCAAGATCACGGCATCCAATTCATCCCTCACGGCTGGAACACGGCGGTCGGCTTGGCCGCCGACCTCCAACTCGCTGCCGCGATCCCCACCACCGACTTGGTCGAATACTTGACCGGATCGCCCTTCATCGACGAGATCACGGTCGGCGGCTGGACGCTCGATGCCGACGGGATGCTGCCGATCTCCGACGCCCCTGGCCTCGGACTCGAACTCGATCGCGAAGCGGTCAACCGCTACACGACCGGTGAATCACTGCTGGATTGACCTTTGCGGGAATGCCGATCGGCGACTCATTCGTCGATCACCAATTGACCGTCGACCAATTCGGCGCGTCGGCCCATCGCGGTGGCGAGTGAATCGCTGTGCGTTACGGCGATCAGCATCGCCCCGCTTTGTTGCTGCAGATCCGCCAACAGCTCGGTAATCTTCTCGGCCGTCTTGCGATCGAGATTCCCGGTCGGCTCGTCCGCGAGGATCAAGACGGGATCACGAAACAAGGCCCTTGCGATCGCCACCCGTTCGCGTTCGCCACCTGATAATTGCCCCGGTAAATGTCGTAGCCGATCAGCCAAGCCGACCCGTTCGACCAAGTCTTCGGCCCGTTCGAAGTCGGCCGACACCGCCGGGCCACCGGCCAATGCCGGAATCAGTACATTCTCCAGCACGCTCAACTGAGGCAACAGATGATGGTCTTGAAAGATGAAACCGATCTTGGCATTACGGAATTCGGCCAATCGCTTCTCGTTCAAGACGAAGGGATCGACGCCAGCGAGTTCGACCGTCCCCGAATCGGGGTGATCAAGCGTCCCGAGAATTTGCAGCAAGGTACTTTTACCGCTACCGCTGGGACCGACGATCGCTAACGATTCCCCGGTTGTCATCCGCAGCGACAGGTCGCGGAGCACGTGCAACCGATCCTGTCCGCTGCGGTAGGACTTATTGAGTGCCTGCACCGTCAAGGTGCTCATCGATGACTCCAGGTAAAACGGGTGAGGGCGGCTGGCCGTCACTCACCTCGTTCGTCCGCGAAGGAGTACATCCGGTAGCCTTGCTGAGAAGTTACCTCATCGACGACGCGCAGCCCACCCTCGACGTCGAACAGCAACATCATCGAAGGTACGGTTTGCGACTCGTCCTCGGATATCGCCAGGCTGTTGCCACCACTGATGTCCAGCACGACCGCTTCGGTGTTGACTTCCGCGTCGGGAAGTTTCTTCACAACATGCGACAACGGGTCGGGGATCTCGATATCAGCCTTCTTGGCCAATATGGTCCCACGAGAAACGTCCATCAGCACCGGGAGTGGAACCTGCAGGTCATTGAGGTCCCATTCCGCAACGACCATCCGACCGGTCGCCGGCTTGTGAACGTACTCGACATCACGACCTTCGACCTTTCCTTTCCTTGTCGCCGCGGGCACGACCGGCCCGGCAAACGCCATCGCCGTCGACGGCAAGGAGATCGGATCACTCGGGTCACTGAACTCGGTCCAGCGGACAAAATTACGACGTTTGTCGCGTTTGGCACGCCCCTGCTCGTTCTCAACCCGACGAAACACTTCGGCTGAAAGCGTGCTGCTGCGCGGTTGTGAGGCCTCGAACTGCGGGAAGTTCGGGTCTTCTAACCCGACACGAAGCCGATAGACGTAGCGACGTCCCGGTTGCGGAGCGCTGGCATCGGCACCAGAAAAATCGCGGAAGTCGTAGAAGCGGATCAACTTATGATCGGGTTGATCGGCGACCGAGGCCATTCGCATCATGCCACCGCCCAACATCCCGCCGCCCATCATGCTACCGCCCATCATCCCGCCACCCATCATGCCGGATTCCATCCCGTAACCGCCATCCATCATGCCCCCTTCCATTCCGTAACCGCCGGCCATCATGCCGCCACCCATACCACCACGGCGGCCGGCACGACCGAGGTTTTCAAAGGTTTCGCCATCGGCGTCGGGCAGAATCGGGCCGGTGGGAACGCTCGGTTGCGTACCGAGACGCTGTTTGGCTCGCGGGTCTTCATCGCCGAGCGGGATCTTTGGGTGGCTAGCGAAACTGGCATAATGCTTGAGCAAGACGGGCGGGATCGCGGTCGTCAATTCGGGGTCACGATACTTGCCGGCGACGATCTCTTTCGCCATCCCAGCCCACCGTTCGAGCAACAATCGCTGATAAAACTTCGAACTCCCCCGAAGAATCCAGTCGGCCTCAACGAGTTCATCCACCGACTTATCGGTGACATCGGCCCGGTAGAGTTGGAGTCCGAGGTAGGTCGGAATGTCGCGGCGGGCGTCGAAACCGTCGGCCTGCTGCAACGCCTGCTTATATGCTTTGAAGATTTCCTTGTGAGGCATCAACGCCACGCCGGCGATGAAATGCCCCATCACCGGTTCGAGATTCTTCGTCGCCCCGGACGGGCGGAAGCCTTGATCATACTTCTTCGCATCGATCTTTCGGCCGGTTCCCATCCCGCCGCCCATACCGGCACCGCCGGATCCCATCATCATTTCTTCGGAGCCCATCATCGTCTCCTCATACCCCATCCCCATCTCGCCCGAACCCATCATCATCTCTTCGGACCCCATTCCCATCCCCCGTCGCCGCCCTCGTTCCTGCTTCGGTGGCTCCGGTTCCTTCTTCTCTATCGGATCCGCATTTTCCAATGCCATCAGCGGATATTCCTCGTCGGCCGATTTGATCGCCAACGACGCGAGCACACCGCTGACTCGCAGGTCAAACGGGGCGAACAATTCGGGGTCCTCACGCTTGGTCGAAATATCGATCGACTTCCCTTCCCAAGGATGGCTGAGTCGATAGAGTTGCGGCGAAACCGGCCGGATCGACTGGTTCGTTCGGGCGACCACATCGAACTTAGGGGTCCGAGGTTCGGCTTCGTTGATCTGCGACCAATGGTCCTCATCGATCGAAGCCCGCACTTGATTCGCCCCCTGCTCCAGTCGGTCGGGCTGAGCCTCCTTGAGGAAGTCCGGCATCTGGATGCCGGAATAGACCAGGAACACCGCGAGCAACACCAGCACTCCGAAAATGGCTTTCTCGAAGTGACGAAAGAGAAGATCTTGGCTGTTGTTGTTATTGCTCATGGTCGATCACGGGGTACGTCGGTCGGTTCGATCGCACGGTTGAGAAACGGATAAGTTCTAAAAAACGGCCCTAGGCGACCGCTCGCCAAAAGGGAGTCAAGCCGGCACCATCAGCGGCCGCCGGTGTAGTCGCATCGTCCACTTCCTCGGGATCAGCCGATTCTTCTTCGGCGGGATCCGCATCAGCAGGCTCGGAATCGGCAGGCTCGGAATCGGCAGGCTCGGATGCTTCCGGTTCTTCTGGAGCAACCGGCTCGGACGCCTCCGGTTCTGGCGCGGCCGGTTCTGGGTCACTCGCAGCCGCGGGCGGCGACGGCTCGGCGGGCTCGGGTTTGCGATCACCCATCACGGCCCCTTCCACGACGGTTTCCTCGGTAACCTGCTCGATGCCGAGTGCGTCGGGCTGTGGCGGGTTGTAGATGTAGATGATGCCATAAACTTCGACGGTCATATCGAGCGGAAATTGATCGCGTCTTCCGGAGCCGGCCCCCGTCCCCATGCCGCCCATTCCGCCGCCGTAACCCATGTCACCGCCCATATCGCCACCCATGTCGCCACCGCCAGCCATTTCACCGCCATATCCCATGTCACCGCTACCTTCCATGTCGCCACCACTTCCCATGCCACCGCCTCCCATACCGCCGCCTCCATATCCGCCGGTGGCTGCTCCGGCGCCGCTGGCCGGCAGGATGCGAACATGCTTGACTTCGACCATCAGCGGGGCGCTGCCGCACATCGCCAACAATTCCGGGATCGCCCGTTGATCCATCTTCAGCGACATCATCACCGGCACCCGCTTGGCCACCGCCATGAAGGCGTCAGCGGGCGAGTTACTGGACAGGGCGGCGCGTAGTTGGGAGGCCGTGACCGGTGTCCCCTGGGTATCGACGTAACGATTGTCGCCGGGGTCGACGGCTTCGGCCGCACCCGCCCCGCCGGCACCAGCGTCCATCATCCCTCCGGACCCCGAATCCATCATCTCTTCGGCCATTCCACCCATCGATTCCATGTCCATCCCTTCTTCCATGCCATACATCCCGCCGCCTCCGGCTCCACGACCGCCGCCGGGCTTGGAAAGCTTGCCAGCGGTTTTGGGAACCGAACGCCCGATGGAGATCCGGTTGATGCCACGGATCTTCGCTTGGAACCGCTGGCCCGCCTCGCCGTTGACATCCGCGATGATCTGCATCAATTGACGCAGAATCCAGAGGTTTTCTTGGCTGTAAAGCACTTCCAACGTTGACGGTTGACTGCCTCGCCAAGGGAACAGGTCAGACAACAATCGCTCTTGGCTCGCGGTGTCCCAGGAAACCAACGGCCCCTCCTCACGCCCGGCCCGCCCGGCCCCGGGGTAGCCGCCATCCATCATTCCCCCTCCACCACCGTAACCCATGTCGCCGCCACCATAGCCCATGTCGCCACCACCGGGCCCCATTTCGCTTCCGTAGCCCATGTCGCCGCCCATCCCCCCCATACCGCCGGCCTTAGGGCGGTCAAAATCGGCGGTCCACTTCGTCTTGGCGATTTCGGCGATCGACGGCAACACGTTGCCGATATAAAAGCGATAGCGGTTTCGCAGAGTGGTCTCTTTTTCCTCGTCCTCCGTCGGGAACGGCACCTTCGACTCGATCGGGATCAATTCCTTGAACTCGTCGACGAAATCTTGTTGCAGTTTATCCACCGGCCAAACCAAGATGTCTTGTTGACGACTGTAGACATTCGTCCAAGCTTCCATCACCGATTCCTTGCGATCCTCCAACAACAGCTCGGTCTCCCGAAACGAGATCGCGTTGGGGTGGGTATCGAGCGATCCACGGACGGTCGTGACCTTCTGCTCATCGGCCTTGATCGCGCTGCGATTGGCCTCGAACTCATCGAGCAGCTTAGCGCTGGAGATCCACCAGATGCCGACCGATAACAGCCCGACCAAGCCGGTGCAGATCCAAAACCAGTGCGTGGCGACCGGCCCGAGTTTTTGTTTGAGTTGGTCCATGTGTCTGATCGGATGCTGGAGAGAAGCGGGCTCGGAGGAGACGGCGAGGGACTGTAATGAATCATAACCGGGCGACGGTGATCGACCAGTCAATCCTGGCTATTAACAACTAACGGACCGATCAACGTGCCGCCATCGAGTCGGGATCTTGAACCGGCTGTTCGCTCTCGTCCCCCTCTTGCGCGGCTGCCTCTTCGGCGGCCTTGCGTTTTTCTTCACGAATTTCGAGTCGTTCCGTCAGTGAGTTGGGCTGCCAAACGACCTGGACAATGAAATCGTGGCGGAGGACTTCCAACGTCGGCGATTCGCCCGGTTTCTCGTCATCGTCCGCCGCCGCTCGCCCCCGTCCGGTCCCCGTGGCAGTACCGCCGGGAGACCCGATTCCGCCACCGCCTCCGCGGGGCCGAGCCAAGGCCGGATCGAAGTCGGGGTTGGGGATCTTGACGGTCCGCGGCTTCTCGTCGTTGAGCAACAAGGGATACGACAGCCCCATTTCATCCGGCGTGAACGGAATGATCTCTCCCGACAGATCGGGCAACGGAACCGGCTTTTCCAACAGGTTAGAGATCAGCGTGCGACGGACGTGGTTACTCCCCTCAACCCCCATCCGTTTAGGGCTGTTGTAATAGTGATAACCGGTCAATTCGAAGACCCACCCAGGACCGCTCGGCCCGGCATCGCCCGCCAGGTCTTCGGGGACTGGGTTCCTCGTGATCCGTGCCCAGTTCCGCATTTCTTCACGATAACGTTGGGCAACCTTTTCCGAGAACCATTCCGAAACGTCTTCCATCCGTTTCGATTCGATGCTGGTGATGTGGATGTCCTCGCGGTCCTCGAACGGCAGCTCCTTGGGGCTGGGCGGTTTTCCATCGGCATATTCAGCCCGAGGGATGGCATCGTTGAGAACCCGCAGGATCTCGAGCCACTGCAACCTCCGCTCGGCGTTGCTGGAGACTTCATCACCGACGGTGTCGAGATACTTGATCTTGCTCTTGAGAGTCTCGTCCTCGCTGACATGTTGGCTGCTGTAGCTGCTCATGCTGGCGACCGCTGCGGTCGCCCGATCCCAAATATCGGGATGGGTCTTTGACCAGGTCCGTTGGGCGAAGGCGTAATGGACCGCCATCCCGGCCATCATTGTCGCCAAAGCCGCGACCGCCCACGGCTTCTTTGCCCGAATGATCCGCTGGACGACGATTTCTCGAGGCACCAACGAATTATGCAGTTGGCTGACCCCCAACCCTTGGAGGCATAATCCGTAACAGACGGCGAAGGTGGGTGCGTTATCGCGGAACGTCGGGATGCTCAACACGTCGTCGCCGGTCAGCCGGTTGAAACGATCGAGCACATGGACTTCGAGGCCGAGATTTTTGCCGATATAGCCGGCCAATCCGGGCATCTTGACCGTGTTGCCGGCGATCACCAATTCGGTGATTTCGGCCTTGCGATTGAGGCTGCGGAAGAAGCCGATCGACCGTTGGACCTCGGTCACCATGTCATTGAAGACCGGCCGCATCGTCTGGAAGATCAGCTTCGGATCGACCGCCTCACGGGCGTTGCGTTTGAGATGTTCTGCCTTGGCGAAGGTCAGCTTGAGGTCTTTGGTCAGCTGACGGGTGAAGTGATTACCGCCGATCGGCATACTCCGCTGCCAGATCCGGAACCCGTTGGTGATGATCAGGTCGGACGAATCGGTACCGATCGACAGCAAAACCGTCGACGACGGCGGGTTATCGACGTCGAACGTGTCGGACTCGATCCGCTCATGCATGCGATCGAAGGCGAGCATGTTGTAGATCGCCATCGGTGCCATCTGGATCCGTTCGACCTCGATCCCCGCCTTATCGAGCGGCTCGAGTTGCCGGGCGACCATCTCGCGTTTCATCGCGAACAGTCCGACCTCGGACTCCAAGGCATATCCTTCCTCGATCGTGCTGCCAGGCATGATCTGGTAATCCCAAACCACGTCCTCCAGATCGAACGGGATCTGTTGCTTCGCCTCGTAACGGACCAGGTCGGCGATCTTTTTCAGCTCGACCGGCGGCGGCTTGAAAAATTTCGCCAACCCGCTCTGCCCCGGGACACTCATGCAGATTTTGTGACTGCGTGAATCGTTCCGTTCCTGAAACTTCGCCAAGGCGTCGGCGACCAATTCCGCCGGCTCCGCCTCGGGTTGGCTCAGCATTTTGGGATATTCGATGTAGTCAAAAGCCTCGGCGATGACCTGATCACCGTCGAGCCGGCACCGCAACGCCTTCAGCGCGGCTTGGCCGATTTCGATTCCCCACACACTGCCGTTGCTCGCCATAAAACCGTCGCTCGGTAATCGAGTTGAAAGTAGCCGCCGAGATAAGTCTCGATAAGTCTGATTCCGCTACCCGCCACTGCAACCGCTGTCACGATTGGATGTCAGCAAATCGAGACATTGGATCGTAAACCGACCCGGTCGCGGCCTGTCTCACTACCCCTCCCAAGAGGATCGAGAGTGAGACTCGGACGGCAGAGGCGACAATCGCCAGCGGATCGATTAAGTATAGTCTATCGCCGCTCGATTCGGCCCGTCAAATTTTCCCGGTACATTCTCCCACCGCTCCGGTCTGCCCCGACATGTTGGATCAATGCTTCGTCTTGATCCCGAGCACCACGCTCGAGGACTTTCCCAAACAGACGACCGATGAGCACGCCCGCGGCTTGCTGGCGGCCTGGACGGCACCTTGGCACCCCCGCGTATTGGCCTCGGTGGGCCGGTTGCCGCAGTGGTTCCGGGCCGACACGTTGCCGCCGAAACTCGACCAAGCCTTGATCCTCGTCCCCGACGCCGCCTCCCAAAGACTGCCGAGCCGATTCGCCGATGAGACGGCCGCGGCCGCCGACTGCATGGTCGTGCGAGGCGGCTGTCGCGGCGACTTCTTGACCGGTTTGTTCACAGCCCTGGGGCTCGATGAGTCGCTCAGGGACGCCCGCTGTGACGCCGCGGAGCGGGTGGTTGGGGGCGATGATTTTTTCGCCCTCGGCTACACCTGGCTACAGATCCAGTTGATGACCCGGCGGCTACGATACACCAGCAATCTCGATGAGGTCTATTTCGCCGGGCGGGTGATCGCCGCGGCGACCGCGGTGGTCGAGGACCGTGGTGACGAGGCGGTGGCGGCGTTGCACGAAGCCTTCGATTGTCTGGCCGAAGAGCGTGACCATTACTTTTCCAACGATCCTCACCTGATCGATCTGACGCTGCTTGCCACGACGACCTTGGCGGCGCCGCTCGAACGTTCGCTGGCCCTGGCGGCCGAACCGGATCAGCCACCGACGAACTTCCTGATCGGACCGGCGGTGGCGGCCGCGATCGCCGCGGCGGCCGGCGATCATCCGGAATCGGCCTGCGGAAGGCTCCGCCAGGCGCTCATCGAGCGACGTTTTTCGATCGCTGGTGGCGGCCCCGACGGCGATGTCAACTTGCACCATTTGACGTCACGAGCCGCCGCGGCGGCCATCGCGGCGTCTCGGGCCGAGTTGGAACGCCACCTCGGCGTACCGTGTGTCGTTTATGCCCGGGCTGCGGGCGAGACCCCCGGCGATCTCGGTCCGCTGCTCGCCGCCGCCGGATTCCGCGGCGCGATCCCGATCGACTTGGCCGCCGGTAGCGGTTGGCGGGAGGAATCGAAATTGATCTGGGAATCGGGGCATGACGATCTGGATGCGCTGGTGGCCCGTCCGATCGATGCGTCGTGCTCGGTCGGCTTCTTGGCGTTGGGCCCGAACCTCGGCCAATCGATCGATAGCGGCGAGATCGCCACGGCGCTGCTGGTCCATTGGCCTGGCGATCTCAGCGACGCCTACCGCGACCTCCGTCGCGCCGCCTCCTGGGGATTGGCTCTGGGACGCTTTTGGAAATTGGACGATTATTTTGTCGACGGCGAGCGGCCGTTCCACCACTACCGCGGTCGCGCCGACGAGGGTGCCGGTGATTGGCTGCAACGGGTCGTCGACGGCGGTGCGGTCGACCCGCTTTCCTCGGCGGCTGCGGACTTCCGAGACCGCGTGATCGCCGAATCGGCTGACGCGATCGCGGCGATGGCAAAGCTGGTCAACCCGGATACCGATTCCGTTGAAAACAGCTCGTTGCTGGCCGCGACCGAGCGATTGTGTGTCGCTTTGGGCGGTAAACCGCTCACCACCGCGCCATCCGCGAGCGACGACGGCGCGGCGGCAGAGCGTCTGATGTGGGTCAACCCGCATCCGATCGGTGTCCGGGTGCCCGGTCGGCTCAGCGGCGGCCCGCCGGCGGGAGAGCCGAACGACGCGGCCGGCGGTAAGCGACACCTGTTCGGCTGGACAGCCGCTGATGGTGGCGGTAGCGACGTGACCGTCGACGTCACTGGCGGTGGCTTCGTCTTTCTCGACGGGACCGGGCGGGCCCCTCGCCGCAATTGGTTCAAACGCCGTCGCCGGATCGCGTCGGCGGCGCGATTGTCCAATGAGTTCATGGAACTCGAGTTGTCGCCCAAAACCGGAGGCGTCTCCGGCGTCTACAGCGGTGCGGGTCGAGGCAACCGATTGTCGTTGCGGTTGACCTATCAGGACGAAACCGAACGACCGCCCGGGGCAGCGAACGGGGCAGCGAACGGGGCAGCGAACGGGGCGACAGGTGAGGCCCCGGCGGAACGATCCGACACGATGGTCGCCGATTCGGTGGAGGTAATCCGCAGTGACGAAGCGGTCGGCGAGATCCGGGCGAAAGGCCGCTTGTTCGATATCGGTGGTCAGTCGGTGGCTCGGTTCAGCGTGACCTACCGACTCCGCCGCGGTTCGCGCTGGTTGGAGATCGCCAGTCGGCTCGATCCTGAGCCGACGGTGATCCTCGGCGCCAACCCGTGGCGGTCTTATTTCGGTTGGCGAGCGGCGGTGGCGGCCGATGCTTCAGCGGTGCAGGTCAGCTTGCGGGACCGATTGCATCGCGCCGGCAGCGGCCGCAAGTTGGACGCGCCGGCGGGCTTGTTGATCGACGAGGTCGAACGGCAGACGTTGCTCTACGCCAACGGCTCGCCGGCCTTCCGCAGAGTCGGCGATCGATTCGTCGATTCGTTGGTAATGGTACGCGGCGAAACCGCCCGCGATTCGACACTGGCGATCGGTTTTGATGTTCCCGAACCGGTCGCGGCATTGCGAGCTCAGGCTTGCCCGCCACCCTGCCTGCCGGTCAGCTCGCAACCGGCCAGCACATTGGGGTGGCTGGTCAATTGCTCCGCTACCGATGTCATGCTGTCCGATCTGCAGATCACATCTGAACGCCCATTGGTGCTAACCTTGACCGTGATCGCGACCGTCGCGGAATCGCGGAAGGTCAAGCTAAGGTTCTGCCGCGACTGTGTTTCGGCAGAGCGTTTGACCGGTAACCCCGGACCACAACCGGTCGCGTTGAACCATTCGGGTGATCAGGTCGAAGTCGCCCTAGCGGGTCATGACGCGATTCGGGTTCGGGTCACCTTGGCCCGCTGAACAGGTATCGACTTTGGGTCACGAATCTGCTCTCGATACGTTCCGGGAAGCCGCCCTGCGGAGCGGTTTGATCGATGCCGACCGCTGGCGAGAGGGGTTGGCGGAGGTCGGTCCTGATGTCGCCCGCTTGGCCGAACATTTCGTCCGGCTCGGCGTCGTGACCGCCTACCAGGCCCAGCAACTTCAGGCCGGTCGAGGCAAGCTGACGTTGGGGCCCTATCAGATCACCGACTGGATCGCCCAGGGCGGTATGGGGCAGGTATTCAAGGCTGTCCACGTCGTGATGGGGCGTCAATCGGCGGTCAAGGTGTTGCCCTTGGAACGCTCCACACCCGATTCTCGCGAGAGCTTTCTCCGTGAAATCCGTCTTCAGGCCGGACTCGATTGCCCCTACTTGGTCCGTGCCTTCGACGCCGGGCATGACGGCAACGTCCACTACCTGGTGACCGAGTACGTGCCTGGCACCGATCTGCGACGGTTGGTCCGCCAACAGGGCCCTCTGACGGTCGGGCAGGCTGCCGGGATCGTCCACCAGGCGGCTCTCG
Organism: Planctomycetaceae bacterium; assembly: GCA_007127095.1. Lineage (GTDB taxonomy): Bacteria > Planctomycetota > Planctomycetia > Pirellulales > Pirellulaceae > UBA6163. The sequence continues at coordinate 14,899 of SKZY01000407.1, read as the reverse complement.
GGTTGCAATACGCCCATGACCTGGGACTGGTCCACCGCGACGTCAAACCGGGCAATATCCTCGTCACCCCCGGCGGCAGGGCGAAGGTCTCCGATGTCGGCTTGGCAGCATGGATGGGGACATCAGATGACCCCCAGGCAGGCCGGATCGTCGGGACCGCCGACTACCTTTCACCCGAACAGATCCGCAACCCCCGCACGATCGGCCCGGCCAGCGACATCTACTCGCTCGGCTGCACGCTCTACTATGCCGTGACCGGAAAAGTGCCCTACCCAGGGGGCGACGTGCGGAGCAAATGCCGTCGCCACCTGGAGGATACACCGCTGAACCCTCGGAACCTGGTGCCAGACCTGGACGAGGATTTTGTCGATCTGATCGGAGAGATGCTAGACAAAGACCCTCGCCGCCGGATCGCTTCGGCAGCCCGCGTCGCCGAGCGACTGTTGCCGTGGTGCGACGGCCTTCCGGAAGCCCTGTCAGCGATGACGATACCGGTCGCGCGCGACGAGGAACCGGTGCAGCGAGGCCCGATCGCGGTCCCCCCCCCGGTTCCGTTCGATCCGGTCGCTTTCGATTCCGCCCCTTTCGACCCGGGGACCGCGCCGCCGCGGGCAGACCGGCGGGCAGACCCGCTGGCGATCGCGATGGCGCTGGCGATCGCGATCCCGATCAGCCTATTGGTCGGAGCGATCGTCGGGTTCCTGATCGGCAAGTCGTAATTCCTCAGCCGCCGCCGCCAGCGTCTCAGGCGTGATCGCGGTCCACCGCGGTGGCGGTTCGAACTCGACCCGCGGCCGGAGTTCGGTTTTGTCAGTCAGCAGCCGGAGGTCTTCGGCGAGGTAATCAAGCTCACTGGTCGGAGTGCGGGCGAGCTGATATCGGATTCGCCCCTCTTCAGCCGAGTAGATCATCCCGACGATGTGAGAAACGAACAGTTCCCGTTTCATCGCCAAGCCGATCGTCTCCACCCGGTCGCCGATATCGAGCCCTTCACCGACCAACGGTAACCACAGACACGGCCGTAACCGAAACTTCACCTCACCGTAGCAGAAGTGGAAATAACCGTCGGCGAAGCGGTCACGGCGAAAGACCCGCTCGCCCGGGATCAAGCCGCGGATCAACTCACGGTCGTCCGGATGGATCCAATCGTCGCCGTTGGCGGGCGTTCGCGGGAAGGTGCCATAATCGGGTAGCGTCGGTGCGATCGGCGGCAGGCCGCTGGGGTCATCGTTCGGCTGCATCACTCGGATTCCCTATTCTTTGGTGGCTGAGGAACATCGGTCACGGAGCCTACCGCATCCGGTGTTTGGGGATCGAAGACATCCAATTCGAGTCGATGGTCGAGGATCCCGGCCGCTCTGGCGCGTGTCGACAACTCGGCTAGCGCCGCGGCCCCGACCGGCCCCAGGTCGCGGGTCCAATCATTGACGTAGAGGTCGACGTGACGCATCAAAACGTCGTCGTCAAACTCTTGAGCGTACCGCCTCATCGTCGGCAGCGCCGCGTCTGGATCGGACAAGGCCCAATCGATCGAATCACGGATCACCGCTTGGGCCGTGGCGATCAGCGCAGACGGTAGTCGTTTACGGGCGACCAATCCGCCGAGTGGCAAGGGGCATCCGGTTTCGCGTTCCCAGCGGCTACCGAGGTCCTCGACCAAAGCCAACCCCTGATCCTGCCAGGTAAAGCGGCCTTCGTGAATGCAGACACCGAAATCGGCCGCACCCCGTGTCAGCCGCGGCATGATCTCCGAGAAAACGACCTGCTCGATTCGGCAGGTCGCGGGGTAGAACATTTCGAACAACATCGTGGCGGTCGTCTGGGCACCTGGACACAGCGTCACTTGATGGTGACTCTGCGGACTCTCGTCGGGTCGGGCGGCGAGCAGCAGCGGCCCGACGCCGAAGCCGAGTGCGGATCCGCTCGGCAAGACCACGCAGCTTTGGGCCAGCAACAGCGCCGCATGGAAGCTCGTCTTGGCGATGTCAAAGTCGCCGGCGAGCAAGCGGTCGTTGAGCTGTTGGATATCGATTAACTCGACGCGAAAGTCGAGGCCTCGCCAATCGACCCGCCGGGCCAGCAATCCGGCGAAGGCGAACGTATCGTTGGGACAGGTCGAAATTCCCAACCGGATCACCGCCGAGCGGTTGCTTGGGTTTGTCATCGGTGCTCTCCAGCGTCGCGAAAGTCGTGATTCGCAGTGGTCTCGCGGTCGATCCGGCAAACCCGTTCGGCGACCGCGTCGAGCGCCGGTTCGACCTGCCAGTTCGCCAGCTCTCGATCACCGACACGATTGGAAATCCCGCGGACGATCCGCAGGGGCACGCCGGCGAGGCGGCAGGCCATCGCTACGGCAAAACCCTCCATGTCCTCAGCATCGGCCTCGGGATAACGTCGACGACGTCGGTCAGCCTCGCGTCGATCGGCCGCCGCCGCGGCGACGCTCAGCAGCGTCAGCGGTGACGACGGCTGGGATGCCAGTTCGATCGCATCGCCGACCGGCGGGGTCGAAGCCGAACCCGGCCATTGTTCCCAACCGAGTTGCTGAGGAGTGCGAAAGTCGTTGTCGGCGTGGGTGCCGACCCCCAAACCGTCGACCAGCACGCGGCCGAACTCATCGGCTTGACCGACCGACAGCCGCTCGTGATAACCGCCGGCGATCCCGGCGAGGACGACCAACCGGGGGCGAATTTGGGCCAACAGCATCGCCGTCCGCACGCCCGCGGAGACCAGTCCGAAACCGACCGGCTCGACTACCCAGTCGCCTCGCCGATCGCTGTCACCGTCAAAACCGATCAAACGCGGTAGCAAAATCCGGCGTTCTCGCTCGGTCGGGATTAAGAGCAGTCGTGTCATCGTTCGAAACTATCCTCCGGCTGCCTGCAGTTTGGGCAAAGCGGAGGGAGCCGTGAAGCCGTCCCAGGATATCCGGGGGGTGGTAGTTCTTTTGACCGCAGCCGGAATGGACCGGAAAGGGACCCGATGAAGCGGCGTGTGACAGAATCGCTCGGATTCCTCAAAACAACCGCGATCGGAGGAATCTTTTTCCTGCTACCGTTGGTCGTGACCGGCGTGGTGGTCGGTCATGTGGCGAGCATCATCTGGAGTATCGCGACGGCGATCAGCGACTACATCCCGGTCGGCTCGGCGATCGGCTATTCGTTCGCTGTGCTGGTCGCAACGGCGGTGGTCGTCTGCTGTTGCTTCGCCGCCGGCGTGATCGCCAGCCGTCAGATCGCCAAGCGGTTCTCCAGTTCGATCGAAAAGTATGTGCTGATGCTGTTCCCTCGCTACGCGATTTTGAAGGAACAATTGACCGGCAATATCGGCGGCGACGTGATGCGGAGCCAGTTACAACCGGTCCTGGTGCGGTTCCCCGGACACTCGCGACTCGGCTTCGAAATCGAGCGGTCGGGCGGCCACGCCGACGGGTCGGGCACCGGCCGAGAATCGGTTACGGTCTACCTTCCCGGCTCACCCGACCCCTGGAATGGCGAGGTCGTGATTTTGCAAGCCCACCTAGTCGAACAGGTCCACAGCCCCTTCTCAGAAACCGTGGCGACGTTCGAACAACTGGGGCGTGATTCACAGCGACTGATCGAGCGGTATCGCGGCGGCTACGCCACCACCGTCGATGCCACCGGGTCGCGTTAAGCCGCCACCCGAGCCGACTTGGCGAAATATTTGTATTTCGAGATCGCCTCGACGACCCGGACCTGCTCCTCGACCCGCAACTCGGGGTAGATCGGCAAGTTCAAGATCTCGGCCGCAGCCGCGTCGGTCTCGGGTAGCCCTTGCGGCGCAACCGGCACCGACTCGAAACATCTCTGGTGGTGCATCGGGATCGGATAATAGATCTCCGAACCGACACCGAGCTCGCCGAGGTGGGCGCGCAGCTCGTCGCGGTGCCCGCCAGCGACGCGGACCGAATACTGGTTCCAGACATGAAACGCGGCCGGGTCTCGGTGGGGCAATGTCAGCCCACCGTGATCGGCCAATCCCGCGTCAGCGAACAATTGGCCATAACGATCGGCGTTCTCCTGTCGCGCTTCGACTCCGGCGGCGAGGTGTTTGAACTTGATCCGCAGCACAGCCGCTTGGAACGAGTCGAGCCGGCTGTTGATCCCCACGACATGGTGATGGTAGCGGGGACGCATGCCATGGCCGGCGAACAGTCGCAGCCGATCGGCAAGCGCCGGGTCACCGGTCGTCAGCATCCCGCCGTCGCCCATCCCGCCGAGATTCTTGGTCGGATAGAAACTGAAGCAACCGGCCGTCCCCCAACTGCCCGCGGGGCGGCTGTGATAGGCGGCGCCAATCGCCTGCGCCGCGTCCTCGACCACCGCCAAATTGCGGTCGTTGGCGATCTGGCAAACCCGATCGATCTCGGCACATTGGCCGAACAGGTGAACCGGGATGATCGCCTTGGTCCGGTCGGTGATCGCCGCCGGAATCTTGTCGGGGTCGATGTTGAACGTATCGGGCCGGATGTCGACAAAGACCGGGGTCGCCCCGAGTCGCGTGATGCAACTGACCGAAGCGAAGAACGTAAAACTCGGCACGATCACTTCGTCGCCGGGGCCGACATCCAACGCCATCAGGGCGAGCAGCAGGGCGTCGCTTCCCGAGGCACAACTGATGCCATGGGCAGCCTGGCTGTGAGCGGCGATTTCACGCTCGAGCTGCTCCACATCGGGTCCGAAGAAAAAGCGACCGCTGTCGATCACGCGGCCGATGGCTTCGAGAAACTCCTCGCGATGAGGCGAGTTGCCGCGACCGACGTCCAGCAGGGGAACCGATGTGACGCAATGGGACATGTCCGGCCTTCCTTGGCTGAGGATAATTGTTCTTACGGGTGATCATCGCTGCCGCGTCGAGGGCAGAACCCGACACGATCGCTGAAACGTGATCTAGCGTCGATCGACCCGGCGGGTCAAGCCCAGCCGCCCTGGCACCGCCGCTGGGGCGAGTTAAGCTTGTCGGTTTTCGTGATTCCTGAAACCGACAGCGAGCCTCCATGACCGAACAACCCACCCCAGCGTCGTCGCCTCAGTCGGCATACCCACTCGAGATCGATGTCCGGGAAGTCGCCGCACTGCAACAGCGCGGCGAAGACTTTCTGTTGGTCGACGTACGGCAACCCGAGGAGTACCAAACCGCCGCGATCGCCGGCGCCGTGCTGATTCCATTGGGCGAACTCGCCGGTCGGCTGAGCGAGTTGGAGGCTTATCGTGATGGCCGGATCGTCGTCCATTGCCACCACGGCAGCCGCAGCATGCGAGCCGTTCTCGGACTGCGCCAACACGGGTTCGCGGGGGTCCAGAACATGGCCGGCGGGATCGACGCCTGGAGCCGACTGGTCGACCCTCAAATCCCGCTGTACTAAAGACACTGCCCCGATTCACCCCCTCACAGAACCAGCCACTTCATTAGCAAAGTTTATTCTGTGGCGCTCGCGGATAAGTGAAAGCGTCTCGTCTGGAATCGCGTCGCAAGCCGATCGATTCGGCTTTTGACCGATAAAATCGTCGTTTTGAGCGGCTGAATGGGCCGAATCGTCGGCAGCATTGACGGATCGGTACGTTCACAAGTACATTCGGAGTCTCGGTCGTCGGCTGGCCCTGTGAAACCGGTTCGCCGACCCCCAGTATCTCTGATTGTGTCTCTACTTCGTTTTTCTTCCGCCACGAGATCGGTTCATGGGAAAGCCCACCGGATTCAAAGAGTTTGATCGTAAGAAAGTTCCTTGGCGGTTGCCCGTGGTCCGCGTCAACGACTACGACGAGATCTACACCGAACCGAAGGTCGATCAACTTCGCGAGCAGGGCGCTCGATGCATGGATTGTGGGGTCCCGTTTTGTCAGTCGACGACCGGTTGCCCGATCGACAACCTGATCCCCGAGTGGAATGACCTGGTCTATCACAACCGCTGGAAAGAGGCGATCGAGCGGTTGCATAAGACGAACAACTTTCCCGAGTTCACCGGTCGCACCTGTCCGGCCCCCTGCGAGGGCGCGTGTGTTCTGGGCATCAACAGCCCGGCGGTGACGATCAAGAACATCGAAAACGCGATCGTCGATCGCGCCTGGTCCGAAGGCTGGATCGTGCCCGAACCGCCGACCGAACGCAGCGGCAAGAAGGTGGCGATCGTTGGAAGTGGGCCGGCCGGGTTGTCGGCCGCCGATCAGTTGAACCAGGCCGGACATGCGGTCACCGTCTACGAGCGAGCCGACCGAGTCGGCGGGCTGCTGCAATACGGCATCCCGAACATGAAGCTGTCGAAGGCGGTCGTTCAGCGTCGGGTCGACAAATTGACCGCCGAGGGAGTCAAGTTCGTTACCGGCGCGAACGTCGGTAAAAACGTCGACCCCAAGGAATTGGTCAATGCCTTCGATGCGGTGCTGTTGGCCTGTGGCGCGACCAAGCCGCGGGACCTGCCGATGCCGGGGCGTGAGCTCAAGGGCGTCCACTTCGCGATGGATTTTTTGACCAGCAACACCAAACAGAGCGTTCACGGCGATCTGCTGAACAGCGACTTCCTCAGCGCCGAGGGGAAGGATGTGATCGTGATCGGCGGTGGTGACACCGGGACCGACTGCATCGCGACGAGTCTGCGACACGGTTGCCGGAGCTTGGTCAATTTCGAATTGTTGCCCAAACCGCCCGTCGAGCGGGCCGATGACAATCCCTGGCCCGAGTGGCCGCGAATCTTCCGCGTCGATTACGGCCACGAAGAGGCGGAGGCGAAGTTCGGTCGCGACCCCCGTGAATTCCAATTGCTGACCAAGTCCTTCTTGGGCGATAGCCAAGGTCGACTCAGCGGCGTCCGCACGGTCCGCGTCCAATGGGAAAAGGACGCCCAAGGTGCTTGGAAGATGTCCGAGGTTGCGGGAAGTGAAAAGGACTGGCCGGCTCAGTTGATCCTGCTGGCGATGGGCTTCCTCGGCCCCGAAGCCTACTTGGCAGAATCGCTCGGCATCGAAGTCGACCCGCGGAGCAACTTCAAGGCACTTCACGGAGAGTTCGCCACCAGCATTCCGGGCGTCTTTGCCGCCGGTGATTGCCGACGCGGGCAGAGCCTTGTCGTTTGGGCGATCAACGAAGGTCGTGGGGCCGCTCGTGCCATCGACAGCTACCTGATGGGCAGCAGTTCGTTGCCAGCCCCCGGGACCACGATGGGCACGGCTCTGTCGGTTTAGTCGCTCCACTTGCCGCCGGGATCGCCCTGATATGCCGCGACGCTGGATCGTGATTTCGCTCGACGGACTCGCCGGTCTGGCGCTCAGCCCCTACGGGTCGTCTTGGAACGATACCCCAGAACTCGATCGGCTGGCGGCCAGCGGGTTGACCTGGGACCGCGTCATCGTGCCGAGTGAGGAGACGTCCGAGACGCTCCGCCGTTGCTGGACCCACCGAATCGGTGACCAGGATTGGTTGCAAGCCTGCCGCCGGTTCGGCCGGGTGGAATTGATCGCGGAGCAATCGGCAACCGTGACGACGGCTTGGAACGAGCTTGCCGATGACGTCGGTTTCGACGCTTGCACTCTGGTCGAACCTGAACTTGAGCCGATCGCCGCCGAGGAGATCGAGTCGACCGGCTTGGGCCAACTTTTTTCAGCCCTGATCGATCGGCTGAGCCCCGACGACGACGGATCGAAAGCGGCCGCGCCGGATTGGGCGGTATTGTGGCTGCACAGCGATTTGCTGACCCGCCACTGGGACGCGCCGCGGTGGCTGTTTCCCGTCGATCGGGCAGACGACTTCGAAGAACCCGAAGACCCCAGCGACCCGGCGACCTGGGAATCAGCGGACGGGGGCGGCGACGCGAATACGCCGCCCGTGGCCGTCACGGCCCCGCCGCCGCTCTGGGACAGCACAACACCACCGTCGCTGCGGATCACGGCAGCCGATCACCCCGATACGGTCACTTCCTGGATGCAGACCTACGGTTGTCAAGTTCGCTTGGTAGACCGCCTGCTCAGTTGGGTCGCCGAGGTGATCGGCCGATCCGACCCCGATATCGGCCTGGCGGTAGTCGGGACCAGCGGGATGGCGTTGGGACAGGACGGCTGGATCGGCCACCGGGCCGGCCCGCTGCGGAGCCCCGAGATTCAAGTCCCGACGATTTTGCACGTACCCGGTTCTGCTCCGCTGCGGTGGCCCTATCTGGTGTCATTGGTCGACGTGATGCCGCATTTGGTCCCCGGGAATCGCTTGGCAACGGCCGCGAGTTGGGGTGGAACGAGTCGCTCGGGCGAGACCGAAATCACGACGGCATCGTTTCGGGCCAAGCGGGCGGTCACGACCGACCGCTGGTTTTACGTCCGAGATCTCGACGACTCGTCTCGGCTCTACCTGAAGCCCGATGACCGAGACGATGTCAATGACGTCGCGAATCGTTGCCTCGATGTGGTCGAAGGTTTTTCCGGCTCGGCCAACCGATCGTGACCGCCGATCCGTAACGGCCGACAATTCATACCCGAGCGGTCAGCCGATCGACTAAAATGATTGTCGATTCGCGGAGAACTCCGTTCTGCTCCTCATGAAACCCCGCTGGCATCCCCACCTATGAACTTGTCGTCTTTCGAGCTTGACTGTCTCACCCGAACTCCGTTGATCGCCCTGCTGATCGCGTTGGTTGCCTCCGTCGCTGCCAGCGGCGAGGAGGCCGCAACCGAAAAAACGCTCCGCTTCACCATCAAGCCGTTGATCGTCGATGCCAACGAGGGGATTGCCGCCGGCGACATCGATGGCGACGGCAAAACCGATCTGGTCGCCGGACGGAACTGGTACCGCGGCGGCGATTGGGTCGCCCGGCCACTGCGTCTCATCGAAGATTGGAACGGCTACGTCCAGTCCAACGGCGATTACCTGTTCGACGTCAATGGTAACGGCCGGCTCGATGTGATCGCCGGATCGTTCATTCCGACCGAGGTCCACTGGTACGAAAACCCCGGCCCCGAAGCGCTCCGTCTCGGTCAAACCTGGCCTCAGCACCTGCTGGTCGATACCGGCGACTCGACCAACGAGGGTCAATTGATGGTCGATATCGACGGTGATGGCCGGCCCGAGTGGGTTGTCAACAGTTGGCGACAAGGGGTCCCGATGCGAATCTGGCGACTCGTCGACTGCCCGCCGCAACCGTCCGGCGCGATCGTCAAACTCGTCCCGTCGACCCTGGGTGAAACCGCCAACGGACATGGGATCGGGGTCGGCGACCTGAACGGAAATGGCCTGACCGATGTCTTGGTCGGCGAAGGCTGGTATGAACAACCGGCGACCGACCCCTGGAACCAACCGTGGACGTTTCACCGCGACTGGGAATTGCAGGCGAGCCTACCGATGCTGGTCCGCGATCTCGATGGTGACGGACGCAACGACCTGATCTTCGGTAACGGCCACAATTACGGACTCTTTTGGTGGCGAAATCTCGGTCCGGGAGAAGACGGCAAGATCCGCTGGAAGGAAACGCTGATCGATCGGGGTTTCAGCCAACCGCATTCGATGACCTTTGCCGACTTGGATGGCGACGGACAAGACGAACTGATCACCGGAAAACGCTACTTCGCCCACAACGGCGGTGACCCAGGTGGCCACGATCCGCCCTGCCTCTATTACTACAAGTGGGACTCGGCGGCGGGAAACTTCAAACGGTTCGTGATCGACGAGCAACGGGTCGGTACCGGGCTGCAGATCGTCGCCGAAGACCTCAACGGCAACGGCAAGGTCGACATCGCCGTGGCCGGCAAGAGTGGCACCTACCTGCTGCTCCAAGAATGATACCCGACAATCCCGATGGTTCCGACGATCCCGGTGGTGCCGACGGCAAGGACGGGTCCGAACCTTCCAACCCGACGCCCGATTGGACGATCCGACAGACCCAGGCCTTGGTCGATCGCTGGATCTCCTCGATCGGCGTACGTTACTTTGGCGAATTGACGAACTTAGCCCAACTGGTCGAAGAGGTCGGTGAGGTCGCTCGAATCCTCTCGCGAAGCCATGGTGACCAAGCGGCAAAACGCGGCGAATCGCTGGGAGAACTGAGCGACGAATTAGCCGATGTGCTGTTCGTGGTAGTCTGTTTGGCGAATCAATCGGGGATCGACCTGCAGGCCGCTCTGGAGCGAAATTTGGACAAAAAGACCCGACGCGACGCCGACCGGCATCGCGCAAACCCCAAACTGCGATAACCCCCAAACCGATCGGGCGACCGACCTGGCCCTACCCATGATGAACCGAACCAAACTCCGCTGCTCGCTATTGCTCGCACTGACCGTCGGCCTGCTGGTACCTTCCACGTCGAAAGTGACCGCCGCCGAGCCACAGGAGTACGACATCGTGATCTACGGTGGCACCTCGGGCGGCATCGCCGCGGCGGTGCAAGCCAAACGGATGGGCAAGTCGGTGGTCTTGATCGAACCGTCTGAGCGGATCGGCGGGTTGACGACCGGAGGGCTCGGCCAGACCGATATCGGCAACAAAGCGGCGATCGGTGGCATTTCACGAGAGTTCTATCAAGCGATCCGAGCCCACTACGACGATCCGGCTGCCTGGACGTGGCAGGCCAGCGACGAGTATCGCAGCGGCGGCCAATCCCGCACCGCGGAGGGCGAAGACGCGATGTGGACTTTCGAGCCGAGTGCGGCTTTGAAGGTCTATCGCCAGTGGCTCGACGCCGAGCAGATCCCGGTCGTACTCGGTGAGCGACTCGACCGCCAGGCAGGAATCGCGATGACCCGTTCGCTACCTTGGCGAATCCTCTCGATCCGGACCGAGTCGGGACAGACATTTCGCGGCCAGGCCTTCATCGATGCAACCTATGAGGGCGATTTGATGGCCGCCGCTGGCGTTAGCACGACCATCGGCCGCGAGCCCAACTCGCTCTACGGAGAAACGCTCAACGGTGTCCAAACGGCTCGAGCGGTCCATCACCAATTCGTCCACGGTGTCGACCCCTACGTCGTCCCCGGCGACGCGGCGAGCGGTTTGCTGCCGTTCATCGAGCCTGACCCGACGCTGCCAGACGGTTCGGGCGACTCGCGGGTACAAGCCTACTGCTTTCGGATGTGCATGACCGATCATCCCGAGAATCGGATCGAATTTCACAAGCCCGACGGCTATCAACCACAGTGGTATGAACTGCTGCTAAGGAACTTCGAGGCGGGCGAACGGCGAGTGCCGTTGGCGATCGGCAAGATGCCCAATCGCAAGACCGATACGAACAACAACTTCGGGTTTTCGACCGACTTCATCGGCCAAAACTATGACTACCCCGCAGCGTCCTACGAACGCCGGGCCGAAATCGTCGCCCAGCACCGGTTGTACCAGCAGGGATTGATGTGGACGTTGGCCAATCATCCGCGCGTTCCCGAAACGGTTCGTCGCGAGGTCTCTCGCTGGGGTGTCTGCAAGGATGAGTTCGTCGAGGGGCAAGGTTGGCAGGAACAACTCTACATCCGCGAAGCCCGCCGGATGGTCAGCGACCTGGTGATGACGCAACACCACTGCCAAGGCCGTGAAACCGCCGATTTTCCCGTTGGCATGGCGGCCTACACGATGGATTCTCATCACGTCCAACGTCATGTCGACGCCGACGGACACGTCCGCAACGAGGGTGACGTTCAGGTCGGCGGGTTTTCACCGTTCCCGATCGGTTATCGATCGATCGTGCCGCGGGCCGACGAGTGCAGCAATTTGCTCGTCCCGGTCTGCCTGTCGGCATCGCACATCGCCTTCGGATCGATCCGCATGGAACCGGTCTTCATGGTGCTCGGCCAATCCGCCGCCACCGCAGCGGCTCAGGCGATCGACGAACAGGTTCCGGTCCAGCAGATCGATACGGCGAAACTGAGCGAGCGCCTGCTCGACGACCAGCAGGTTTTGGAGTGGACCGGGCCACGCCGCTCCGGCCCGCCGACCGGGATCGCTGTCGATCAGCTACCCGGGATCGTGATCGACGATACGGACGCTAACCTGGTCGGCTTCGGCTCGTTCGGCGATACCGTCGGTCCGTTCGTCGGCATTGGATACCGCCATGACGGTGACGCCGAAAAGGGCTCGCAAACGGCGACCTTTCCGATCGAGGTGCCTTCGGACGCGGTCTATGACGTGCGAATCGGCTACAGCGCATTCGGCAACCGGGCGACCAACGTCCCGGTGACGATCCGCCACGCCGCCGGCGTGAAGACCGTCATGGTCAACCAGCGGCAACGAGCCGAGTTCGATGGACTGTTCCAGAGCGTCGGCGAGTACCACTTCAGCACCGCTGGCGGACAGGCGATCGTGATCACCAACGACGATACCGACGGCCACGTGATCGTCGATGCGGTCCAATTGCTTCCGGTCGAAGCCGACCCGCAGTAGCCACTGACACCGCTAGTCGAAGCGGTAAACTGTCGGCGAGCAGATTGCCGTCGTTAAACCGATTTCCGGGTGATGTATCAGCACCCGTCCACCTTGGAGAACCCAACGAGTGCCGCTTCGAATCATGCGCCGCGTGACGTTTTGTGCCGGTCACCGTCTGCTCGGTCATGACGGGAAATGCAAAAACCTGCACGGACACAATTACGTCGCTGAGTTTCACGTCACCGGCGAGGAGCAGGACGAAATCGGTCGGATTATCGATTTCAAGCTGCTAAAGGAGAAGTGCAAGGGTTGGCTCGACGAGCATTGGGACCACGCCTTTCTGCTCTGGGAACGCGACGAAAACGCTTTGGCCGCCGTCCGCCACTGCGAACCCCACCGGATTTATGAACTGCCATATAACCCGACCGCCGAAAACCTAGCCCGTTACCTGCTCGAGGAAGTTTGTCCGACGATCCTCGACGGTACCGGGGCATCCGCCTACAAAATCGTCATTTGGGAGTCCGAGGAAAGCTATGCCGAGGTTTCTCTCGACGCCACGACTTCGGACTCTCAGGAGAGCTGAGCGGTCACTCGGTCGTGCTGAGCGGGTGCCCACTAACGTTCAGCGGTTGCCCGTTCGGCTCGTGATCGAGCAACAACTGCTTGGTCAGCAATCTACCGGCCCCGGTGCGTCGGAATTTGAGCGCTGACAGCCTCGTTGCCTCGTCAAGACAATCGATCGAGACACTGCGGTGCATCGCTCGGACATGTTTCTCCGCCAAGATCGGGATCACGCTGGCGATCAGGTAGCGGATGGCTGCCTCTCGGCTCTGAGGATCGTCGACTTCGCTCGCGACTCGTCCGAGAATCGATTGGTGGGTCGCCATCACGTGGATATCGGGATCGCTCAGCCAGATATCGATTTCTGCCAACGGCTTTCCGCCACCGGGAGCCACCAAGCGATAGCGTTTGATCTCAAAGTGAAACATCGCGGCCGATTCCCGGAGAGACTCCGTGGTGACGGTCGCCGTTTCGATTCGAGTGCCGCGGCGGAATTGCAGCATTTCGCGGTTGACCGGGGGGCGGTAGTCCGAGGTCGCGACCTCCCAGCGATCGATCCGCTGCCGCTCGTCAAAACCGGCGTCCTCGAGCAACTGGTTGGTCCGGTCGTCGGCGACATCGATACCGATTCCCTGACCGATCGGGTCGAGTCCCTGATAACCCCATCGTGAATCCTTTTCGATCCCGGCGAGCATGTCGGTCAACCCAGCCGCGATAACCTGACGTTGCAATTCCTCGAGCAGCGCCGTCGCACCCATCTCGCCCGCCGGCGTCGCATCGAAACAGAATGCGGCCAGGTTGGCGGTCTGGTCAGCGCCGTCAAACCATTGGCACCAGGCGACCGGATCACCGTCATCGGCCGCGACCAACAAGCGATCAGGGCGAAAAAAATGTCGCGACGCGATCGCCTGCTCCCAAACCGCTGCCGTGACCGCCGGGGCCGGGCGGTAAACTGCATGGTGGATTACCCATAGCATCGCCAGCCGTGGCGGGTCGGAATTGCAAAACGGACGGATCTCGAGCATAACCCGGTCAGGAAACGAGCACGGTTGTTGACGGGGGCCCGCCGGGGGCGGTTAATGCAGTCTCGACTACGAAACAAGCTGTGCCAAGGGTTCAGTCGTCAAAAAGTTCCGCATTCGCCGATGATGATTTTCAGTACCGCCGCAGTCTTGCCCAGCGATTATCGTGCCCGCCAGGGTGGGTGGTTGTTCCTGGCCATGTTGTTGATCTTTTTCCTCTCCAGTCTGTTGCTGTATGCGATTTACGCGTTGGCCAGGCGAGACGATCCCTACAGCGCGGCGCCGCTACCCTGGTCGTTCCTGGTCAGTTCGGTGTGCTTGCTGATGGTCAGCGGGATGTTGCACAGGGCGACTCGGACGGTCCGTCGCGATCGGTTGCTCAAGACGACCTGGCTGCTCGCCGCCAGCCTGATCGCGGCGGTCGTGTTCCTGACGATTCAATTGCTGGCCATGAACCAGATGTTGCAAGAAACGGCATTGATGGCCGGCAACGGCCGTGGCCTGGTCGGGATGGTAGTCGTGTTGGCTTTCTTGCACGCGTTGCACGTCGCCGGCGGCGTGATCGCGCTGGGGATCGTGGCGACTCGAGCGGCGATCGGCAAATACGATCACGAACGGCACTTCGCGGTCGACTTCACGGCCCACTACTGGCACTTTCTCGATGCCGTCTGGATCGCGATGTTGGTCGCGTTCTGGGCCACCACCGGCGGCTTCTGATCTTAGCCGTTGTTTTGCCTCGGTTGAGTCCACCAGCCCGTCTGCTGCCATTAGCATTGAAGATTGAACAGCGAAACGTTTGTGGCCGAAGCACGAGACACGCTACTCCGGCTCCCTTCTCCCCCGGCTCTGCGGGGGAGAAGGGCTGGGGATGAGGGGCCGCCGGCCAGCATGCGGTCCGTCTCAATGAAGTATCGGTCGCCACCATTCATCGCCGAGATTTCCTGGTCTGCATCTCAAGGTGCTGTGTCCCT
>SKZY01000046.1 GCA_007127095.1 Planctomycetaceae bacterium | reverse complement strand
GAGGGCAACTGCGTCCGGGTGACCGGGGGTGGGGAGGAAGCCTGCGATCGTGTGCGTAAACGCCGGGTTTGTTGTTCGCCACCCGGACGCGATCACGTCAAAGCTGCGAGGTCACGAACAGCAACGTGGTACAAGGCCGGAGAGGTCAGGCTAACGTCGAGCAGGCATGGCGCAACGTCAAGTCGAACCGTGGGGCCCCGGCCCCGACGGGATCACGTTGACGGAGTTACCGGCCTGGCTTCGCAGTTGAAGCTGTTCGACAAACTCGACCAGTGGATACGACGGCGGATTCGGATGTGTTTCTGGAAACGCTGGCGTCATGTGCGAACGCGTCGCCGGGACCTGATCGGATTAGGCGTGCCGCGCCAGTAGCGGAGCCGCATGTACGGTGGTGTGGGGAGGGCGGCCCGCAAGGGCCGTCCTTACCCAATTTATCCGGTATTGAGCGGGGGAGAATCAGGCAGCGGTAGGGCGCCATGTATCACGGCGAGGACGAATATCGATTCGTTCTCCACCAAATAGATCAAACGATAAGAGTATTCGATTACTTCACGGATTTTTTCTGCGTTGTACTCGGGTACCATTTCTCCAGAGAAAGGAAATGCAGAAATCTGCTTGGCTCTGTTGGTCAACCGATCAACCACAGAAATTGCGTAACGAGGAGAGTCTTGAGCTATGTGAGCGTGGATTCCAGCGAGATCCTGGATCGCACTACGAGTCCATTCGACACTCATCACTCCGGCAGGCCGAAACGTTTTCTGACATCCGAATTCGTGACGGTATTGCCATCTGTCACGTCCTTAATTCCGTTTTCAATCTTTTGTCGGACGTAGATTCGATACATGACATCGTCCCACGACGCATCGTCGGGCAGCGTCTTTATGGTTTCCGTCACTTTGTCTCGAATGCTTGTATCTGGTGTACTACTCATTTTGTTTGCTCCCATTACCCAATTATCCTTAAAGAAGATCCCCAAAGCAATAGCGGATGATTCTCTGAAAAACCGAACGTTGGGCATCACAGGGCGGCGACCCAAGATTTGGGGATGGCCGCAGCGGACGCTACGCCGCTCCTGTGCATGGTACGCCCGACATGGGCGTGAGTTTATGGGGTGCAAGTCCCCTGTGTTCAGTTCCGGTATTTCTTTGGGAGTCATCGTACCAGATGGATAGCTCGTAAGAAACAGACACGAGGTGAGGGCAACTGCGGGGAGGTGACAAACCGTGGGGAGGAAGCCTGCGATGCTCGATCGGTGTAGCAGCCGGCAGCATCTCACCAAGACCTGCCAGGTGACGTACAGAAATCACATTTGAGGCCGACAGCTCCAGGCGAGTGCGCCATCCAGCACGAAGCCGAACCGGAAAAGTGAGTGGAGGTAGATGTGGCACTTGGGCAGGGACAATTCACGCTCTTATTTGGGGAGGTCTGCCCGGCGTACCCGTGAGTAAGGCTTGGCCTGAAAGGCGGGGCGAACGGGGTAACCCGTTTCGTGCCGGCAGAAGTCAGCAGAGGGCATAGTATTCGACCCCCGTGGTCGTCGAAGGCCCGAAGGGAACGAGCAAGTACGTACTGTTGTTCGCTCTAACCGCGTCTGTTTTCAGACGACTCGCCGTACGGCGATCACCGGCTCGGGCGCGATCAACAATCCAATGGCTTGAGTCATCGCGGCAACGCGCTGATTTAAAACTCGTGCTCAACCGCCGTATGCGGACCCGCATGTACGGTGGTGTGGGAGGGGTCCCGGGCAACCGGGCCCCTATCCCGATCCGTTGTTCCGCTAATTGTGGGGCGGCCACGGCAACGGCCGCAAGTCTACGAATGAGTTTACAAGCCAAGACGGCACGCCCGGAAAATGATCGCGAGAGAGCAATTCTCGGTTTGCCGCAGCAGCATGCAATTCGGCATCCCACGGAAGCGATGCCCCAGTTGGATGCGAGACCTGAAGACCTGGTGAAACTCGTTCGGCGACGCGAAGAAGTCCGTGGGCGCAAAACGCGATGGCCTTTTCCATTAGGTTGATTTGCGAAGATTTACGGTACCCATCGACTATGGCGTCGAAAGCGTTTTGTGCCATTGTCGGATCATGTCGTACACATGCCTCAATGAATTCAAGGCAGCCTTTCAACCAGGATGCTGTGCTTTTCGATGTGCGAAGATCAAGATCAGCAATCTTCGTCGACGTCGGCTCACGAAGCAGTAAATGAACAGCATTGAATAGCCGAGCGGGCTCGCCTCCGCGTGATTTGACAAGCGGAAAAGTTGCAAACTCTGTGTGACGCTGGATCGTGCTGCGATCGTTGATCGCTAGGGCGACCAAAAGCGGCCAGATTTCAAGAAACTCTTCCTGATTCTTCGCATAATTCGAATACCAAAGGAAACGCGAGCGTACATGCATTTGTACATGCATTTCAAGAAACAATTGAAGCTCGTCGAAGTCGCCAGACACAATTCGCCTCGCGACCCCCCGGGTCAACCACCCATTGTGATCAGAAATCCATCGGAACCGCACGTGACCTTCAAGCCACTCGTCGGGCCAATTCGGGCATTCGCGACGCCGGTTCTCAATTGCCTGCGTTGGGTCACGCTGCATACACGATCCGATGTAATCTTCAAACGATAGGCGATCGTCAAGATTTGAGCTATTTACCGCCGCGACAGCGTAGCTTACGTAGCTTTTGGGGAATCGTATCATAGCAGCGGAACGCTGGCGATCAGCGAGCCGGGACGGTTGACGTTCCATTCGTGAAACCTTGCAAGCCCGGATTCGTTGCATCGCTTGGGGTACGCCCGGCACGGGCGTGATTGTTGTGGGGTGCAAGTCCCCTGTACGAGTTTGGGAACCTTTGGTCGGAGGTCAGTATACCAAATGATCGCTCTGCGAAGGGAAGTACGAGGCGAAGGCAACTGCGCTCGGACGACCGAGGGTGGGGAGGAAGCCTGCGATCGTGTGCGTAAACGCCGGGTTTGTTGTTCGCCACCCGGACGCGATCACGTCAAAGCTGCGAGGTCACGAACAGAAACGTGGTACAAGGCCGGAGAGGTC
>SKZY01000343.1 GCA_007127095.1 Planctomycetaceae bacterium | reverse complement strand
TTCCCGACCCGGATCAGTTCGCTGATTTTTGCGATGTGTTTGCTCTACAGCCTCAGTTGGTTCTATGTGATGCTATTCAGCGAGGCGCTTTATTTCGTTTGCTGGAGTGCCGGTGTGACGTTGGAATTGCGTGATTCGCAAAGCCTATTGCTGTTGCCGATGTTGGCGATGGCGATCCCCTTTTCGGCTCGCGTGATGGCCTACCTTCGTTATCCTTATGCCCAGGATTACGCCGACTTCATGCCGGGGGCATTGTTTGTCCTCCTGCTGGTCGGGGCGATGGGGCGGTTGTACGGATCGTCGGATCATGTCTTTTTTCTAGTGCAGGTTTTTCAGAATCGCGAATTCTCGCAATCTTTTCTCAGAAACGGAGCGTTCCTCGCCTTCATTCCGTTATTTTTCGAAGTCGGTTATTGGTTCCGCGACATGCACCGGTGGGAATCAGCCACACTCGGTGGCGAGTCGGCGCCGGCGTTTGAGGCGGGCGGTCCTGCGCCGCTGGCGGAAACCGTCGCCCGCTCCGTTACCGATAACCCAGACGATCGCGACGAGGCGTCAGCTTCTTCTCCCGGCTGAACGTTTTCGATCGCCCCGAATCCTCTCCTGCTCCCCCTATCAACGAGCTCGTGTGATGCGTTTTCAGTGCAATTTTGGCAGTTTAAAGGCTGGTCCGGTCGCCGCGAACTCAGGGGCCGAGCGGTTTCGGATCGCCTTGATCGGCGATTTTTCCGGTCGGGCGATGGCCGGAAAACTCGAAATCGGCGACGACTTAGCGACGCGGAAGCCGATCCGTGTCGACGTCGACAACCTCGACGAGGTGATCGAGCGGTTTGGCATCCGATTGCAGTTTTCGCTGGACGATTCCGACCGGTCGGTCGAATTGGAGATCGAATCGATCGACGATTTTCATCCCGACGAGCTCTACGACAAGTTGGAAATCTTCGAGGAACTCGCGGCGCTGCGTCAGCGGCTCGGCAACGACCGGACGTATGCGGCCGCGGCGAAGGAGGTGCGTGGGTGGGCCGAGGAATTGGGGCCGGCGAAACGTCGGCGGCGCAAGCGGGCCAGCCGTGCCACCACGGTTCCCGTAGGAGGAAAGTTGAGCGACTTCGCCCGCCTGACCGGACGCGATGACCGCGCGGAACCGGTCGCTGCGGATGTCGAAGATTTGTTGAAGCATGTCGTCGCCCCGTTCATCAAGCCCGATGTCGACCCCGACCGAGATCGCTTGATCGACGCCGTCGATGCCAGTTTGGCGGCGACGATGCGAGCGGTCCTGCAGCAGAGCGAATTTCAGTCGTTGGAATCGATCTGGCGCGGTGTCGATCTGCTGGTGCGGCGTCTGGAAACGAGTTCGGCGCTGCAACTGGTGCTGTACGACGTATCGGCGGAGGAATTGGCCGCCGACCTGAGCGGCAGCGACGATCTGGAGGAGACGGGTCTTTACCGATTGCTGGTCGAGCAGCCGTCGCTCGATGCCGGCCAAGGTTCATTAGCCGCGATCCTGGGGTATTACGTATTCGAGGAAACGCCGCCGCACGCCGAGTTACTCGGCCGCGTCGCCAAAATCGCTGCCGCTGCCGAAGCTCCCTTTGTCGCTTCGATCAGCAAGCACTGCCTTGACCGGAAACGGAACGAGGAGCCTCACCCGTTGATCGTCGAAGCCTGGTCGAATCTGCGGGAATTGCCGGAGTCGAAGTACCTCGCTCTGACCGTCCCGCAGTTTCTGCTGCGGTTGCCCTACGGAAAGAAGAGCGACCCGATCAGCGCATTCGCATTCGAAGAGTTCACTCCGCAAACCGGAGTTTCAGGAATGCTGTGGGGCAATGCGTCGCTGCTGTTCGGGTTGATGTTGGGTCAAACCTATTCGCAGCAGGGACTGAAGAAGATGCAGATCGGATCGATCATGTCGTTCCCCGATATGCCCTACCACTTCTGCACCGACGCTCATGGTGATCAGGTCGCGCTGCCATGTACCGATCGGCTACTGACTCAGCGGATGGCCGAAGCCGTTGCTGCCGCGGGCTTCATCCCCGTACTCTCGATTCAAGGCCAGCCGACGGTACGCCTCGGCGGCGCCCGGAGCGTCGCCGGGGTAGAAGTGGCGGGCGTTTGGCCAGAGAGCGCTGAGGCGGCCAAGATGCAGGCGGAGGATCGTCAGCGGGCCGAGGAGCGGGAAGCGAGCTTGAGAACCAAAGTGCAGCCGCGAAAGTCGGCCGACGGTGAATCGTTTCGTGACGACTTGGCCGCCGAGATGAAGGCCGGGACATTCGACGATGACGACGACGATGACATGTTCGGTTCGAGCGATGACGATGACGATGACGATCTGTCGTCGTTGCTCGGTGACGACGACGACTCCGATTCGGACCCAACCGACGACGATGACAGCGATGACGACACCAACAGCGACGATGACGATGACGATGACCTCGCCGCGTTGTTGGCTAGCATGGGGGGGGATGATGACGATTCCGACTCGGACGAGCAAGCGGAAGATGACAGCGATGACGACGAAATCGACCCCGAATTGGCCGCCTTGCTAGCCGACTTGTAGAATTGCCCGAAACGGCTTTTCGAACCGTGTGTCAAGTTTTCGTTGTCAGCCGCCTTTCGATTTTCGAAGCCGTTCGCCAACGCCAAGGGAGTCTCGATGCGCGATAAACTCGATGGCCTAAGAGATATGCTGGTCAAGCTCAGCCGGGTGCCTGGGCTCGGTTTTCTCGAGCGGCAAGGCGATTCGCTGACGATGCTCAAGCATCAAGTGGAAGCGCACATCAGTTCGCTAGAGACCAAGAAGCAGGGTCTCGAGGATGGGGCGGAGGTCGTCCGCGACGTGTTCCGGCGGAAGTCGAAGGACACCAATGCGGGCGGTAAGCCGGTCGCGGCGGGTACGAAGGCGG
This sequence comes from Planctomycetaceae bacterium, assembly GCA_007127095.1. Taxonomy (GTDB): domain Bacteria; phylum Planctomycetota; class Planctomycetia; order Pirellulales; family Pirellulaceae; genus UBA6163. Next base: position 149 of record SKZY01000343.1, on the reverse strand, counting down.
CCGGCGGCGGGCGCGAAGGCGATGATTCCGCTACCGACCAGGAGCAGCAACTGGCAGGAAAACTCGGTGCAGCGCGCCGCCAACCGGCCGGGAAGCGGGTCACTACCCCGCCGGCGGAGATCCGCTCACAAAAGAAGCAACTGATGCGT
>SKZY01000033.1 GCA_007127095.1 Planctomycetaceae bacterium | reverse complement strand
CTATTGGCCGTTTCGCCAGTACGGGAAGTGTGGCAGATGGGTCAGTGATCTGTTCCCCAAACTCGCTCAACAAGTCGACGACATCGCGTTCATTCATTCGATGCAGAGTAAATCGGCATTGCACGGGCCGGCGATGTTCATGGCCAATAGCGGCTTTACCCTACCCGGATTTCCTAGCATGGGTGCGTGGGTGACTTATGGCCTGGGCAGTATCGGTGAGGACCTACCCGCGTTCGTCGTTCTGCCCGACCCCCGCGGTCTGCCTCCCGGCGGTGTGATCAATTGGGGCGCCGGCTTCCTGCCGGCGATTCACCAGGGCACCACGCTGAACACCGCCCCCGGGCAGCCCCCGATCGCTGATCTGTTCCCGAAGCGAGGCGTCGCTCCGATCGATGGTACGGACGAGCAGGACCGCTTCGATTTCCTGCAGACGTTGAACCGGGTGCACGCAGATGAGCGACAGGATAACACGGAGCTCGAAGCCCGCATCGCCGCATACGAACTTGCCGCACGCCTGCAGTTGAGCGCCCCCGAAGCGACCGACTTGAGCGGCGAAACCGCAGCGACACACAACCTTTTTCGACTCGATCACGAAGACATCGGTCCGTTCGGGCGCCAGTGTCTGCTAGCCCGCCGATTGGTCGAGCGAGGCGTGCGATTCGTGCAGATCTACTGCGGAGCAGAGAACACCACCGCCAAGAAAGTGCGTCCGAATTGGGATAGCCACGAAGATATTGTCCGCGACCATGGCTATTGGGGACCGATCCTCGATACCGGCGCCGCCGCCCTGATTGCGGACCTACGATCACACGGATTGTTGGACAGCACGCTGGTGATTTGCAGCACCGAGTTTGGCCGCCAACCCGCGGCGCAAGGTGCTGGCAAAGGCCGCGATCACAATCCCACCGCGTTTACCGCTTGGATGGCAGGCGGTGGCGTTCGCGGAGGGACGTCGTACGGGGAGACCGACGAACTCGGTTTCCAAGCCGCCGTAAATCCGACCTACTGCTACGACCTCCACGCCACCGCGCTGCACCTGCTCGGCCTCGATCACCAGCGGCTCACCTTCTACAATAATGGCATCGATCGGCGCTTGACCGATGTCCATGGGCATGTCATCCAAGAGATCCTGGCATGAACAGGACCGCAAGATCGAGCAATTTCTAGTCCCAGGACGCCTCCTTCGAGTGGAGCCCGCACTGCAGCGGGAAGTCAGCGTCGTCCCGCGGTTCCTGTCGAGCGCTCCAGCAGGAAACTCCCCCCAGCAGGACGGACGGGGCGGCGATTACCGACGTCTGCAAATGGAGGCGAAGCGGCACGAGTGGCCGGTTTTGGCGGTCGCCGTCCGGGCTGCTAGCCACGTCGGCCGAGTTCGCGGGTGTCGCGTTTGCGGGGATTGAAAAAATCCGAAAAAAGTCTTTGGGGGATCTCAAAAATGGCATTATATTCGTTTTCCGGTCGCGGGCGATGCTTTCGCGAACCGGGCACGATCTCTGCAAAAACCGAGACGAAAGCTCGATTCCTGGTAAACAGTACCGCTCGGATGGCTATCGAGCGACCTACCCGCGATCATCCCGCATTCGATTAAAGTAGTGTTTTTTGATGCCTGTCGAGTCACCCAAGACGCCCTTCCGGTCACGCAAGAACCAGTCGCAGCAGCTGGCCGAACGACTCCGCAAGAAGATCGAGCAAGAACAACTGCCCGACGGCGAGCTGTTCATGACCGAAGCCGAAGTGGCTGAGCAATTCGAGGTTTCGCGTACGGTCGCCCGCGAAGCGGTGGCCCGACTTCGCGCGATCGGGTTGCTCGAGGGGCGACAGCGGAAAGGGTTGATCGTCCGCCATCCCGATCCGATCGACCTGTTCTCGGCCAGCCTGCCATCGTTGGCGAGATCGGAGGACGACTTGGCGGAGTTGTCTCGTCTTCGTTATGTGCTGGAGGTCGGGGCGATTGAGCTGGCCGTCAGGAATGCCAGCGAAGAACAGGTTGCCAGCTTGTCGAGCATTGCATCGCGATTCCGAAAGATCGCCAACAACGAGTCGTGGTTGGACGAGGAAAAGCAACTTGATCTGGAGTTTCACTCTTTGCTGCTGGAGATGACCGGCTCGAAGTTGGTAGCTGGGATGCAGCGAGTGCTGGTCGACTTTTTCCGTTCGCTTGTCAACACTTCGCCAGTCGACGCGGCCAATATCGATCGGATCGCCTGGGAGCATACCGAGTTAGCGGCTGCCATCGGTGACCGAGACGTCGAACGTGCCCGCGCGATGCTCCGCATTCAAATCCGCAGATACCTACCTGATTCCGATGCCGATCGGAACCGTACGACCGCAGCGAACTCATAGCCCGCCAAGGTAAATGATGCGCCAAGCCAGCCGACTCCGATTGATCGTTGCCAACCGCCGTTACCAGCCGATGCTGGTAGGCTGGTTGATCTTGACGTCACTGGTCGCCCAGGCAGGAGACGATTGGCCGCAATTCCGCGGCCCGAACAGCGTTGGAGTATCACTTACCGCACGATCGTTGCCGGTCGATTTCTCGGACACACAGAACGTGGCCTGGCGTCAATCCGTCGGTGACGGAGTGGGAGGCGCAGTAGTAGCGGCGGGCCGGGTTTTTGTCAGCGGGATGACCGCCGCGGATACCGTCAGCCTATTCGCGTTCGATTTGAAAACGGGCGACCCGCTTTGGCGGCGTGATTGGCCGACCGGTGATCTGCCGGAAATTCATGAAACGAACAGTCACGCCAGCACGACCCCGGCGGCGGATGCCGAACGCGTCTATTTCTATTTCTCCACGCTCGGCCTGGTAGCCGTCGACGCTCGATCCGGCGAAGACGCCTGGCACCAACGGCTCCCCAATCCCTTTTTTGTATTCAAATGGGGAGCCGGCATGTCACCGGTGCTGTACAAAGACTTGGTGATCTTCTGCCAGGACGACGACCTGTCACCGGCGATCCACGCCTTTGACCGGGCTACCGGCGAACTCCGCTGGAAGGATGATCGCCAAGACATGGCCGTCAATTACTCCCATCCGGTCGTTTGCACCGTCGACGGACG
>SKZY01000369.1 GCA_007127095.1 Planctomycetaceae bacterium | reverse complement strand
GCCCAGGCTTGCTGCGACCCCTCCGGGGTCGATGAATCACGTCTTCGTTCGAAATCCGGTGGTGTTCGCTCCGCTCGACCGCCGGCTAATGGCTGATATCCCTCCGGGATGTTGCCCCCGGGAGTGCAGTGACCACCCGCGGAACTTCGGGATGTTGCGGGTTGGCATGCCGAAGGCATGACAGCCATTAGCCGCGTCCGTGGTCCGCGATGGCGTGGGCATCTTGGTGTTCGGTCGATCGTTCGGCCTGCTTGAGAACCAACTGGGTGGCGTCGGCGGAGAGATCGGGCGGGTAACCGTACAACGCCAGCAGGCGGTTGACGCTGCGACGTAGGTCGGCCCGGACCGACTCGCGTTGCGTCCAGTCGAGCTTGGGCATCTTCTTGACCGTCTCCGCCAACTTGCGTGCCAACAGCCGGAGCTGGTCGTTCTTCATGACTTCCTTGGCAGAGCCGTTTTCCGCCAGGGCATCGTAGAAGGCGATCTCCTCGTCGCTGAGCCCAAGCTCGCGGCCTCGCTCCCGCTGGTCACGAAGGTGATTGGCCAGATCGATCAACCGCGTGACCATCTCGGCGGTCGAGATCGCCTTGTTGTTGTACAGGACCATCGCGTCTTCCAACGCTTCACGGAACTTCTTGCTCTGTACCAAGTTAGTCCGCTCCGTCACCCGGATTTGATCGTTCAACAGCTTTCGCAAGGTCTCCAGGGCGAGGTTCTTTTGTTCCAACGCCGCGACCCGCGAGAGGAACTCGGCCGACAGGATGTCGAGTCTCGCTTCTTCCAGCCCCGCGGCGGCGAATAGGTCGATCACTTGGTCGGCACCGACCGCGCCACCGATCACTTGCCGGACCGCGGCGTCGATGTCGCGTGTGCGGCCTCGCTGGTCGCCGTCGTCTTCGTCCGCCAGTCGCTTGCGGATCATCGCGGCGGCCTGCTGGAACAACGCCAGATGATTGACAATCGCTTCGGTTTCCGGCCTCGGCACCGACAAGGCGAACGCGGCCGACAATTCCTTGACCAGCTTCTGAAAACGCTTCCAGCCGTCCTCCTGGCCGAAGACGTGGTCGATCATCCGGATATAGATCGACTGCCGGTCGTGGGCGTCGCGGGCCATTGCGGGGGCGTAGTCGCAGCCGTGAAAAAAGCTCTCGAGTTTCTCGAAGGCCGCTTGCATCGCCGGCACGGCTTCGTCCTGGACTCCCCGGACCGCTTGGCCGCTGCCGCCGGCCCGCGTGTAGGTTGCCATGGCGTCGGCCAGTTTGTCACTCAGGCCGAGCATATCGACGATCAGCCCGCCCGGTTTGTCGCCGTAGACGCGGTTCACGCGGGCGATCGCTTGCATCAGGTTGTGCCCGGCCAGCGGCTTGTCGATGTACATGGTGTGGGCCGGCGGACAGTCGAAGCCGGTCAGCCACATGTCACAGACGATCGCCACTCGAAAGTCGTCGGCCGGGTCCTTGAACCGTTCCGCCAATTGCTTGCGGGCCGCCTTGGTTCTGACGTGGCTCCGTAGCGGTTCCTCGTCCTTCGGGCTGCCGGTGACGATCACTTTCATCACGCCGCGTTGATCGTCGGCGTCGTGCCAATCGGGTCGCAGCGCCTTGATGGCTTCGTAAATCCGGGCGGCGATGTCACGACTCATCGTGACGATCATCGCCTTGCCTTCCATCGCCTCACGACGTTTCGACCAATGGTCGACGATGAACTCGGCGAGTTGCTTGATCCGATCGGGCGCGCCGACCAGCAACTCCAACGGGACGCGGATGTTCGCCGGCGAATCCTCGCCGCTCTGATCGGCCTGGGAGACATAACCGATTTGGTCCTCGGCGACCTTGGCTCCCGCGTCGTCGATCGCCAGCTTGATGATCCGCGACTCGTAGTAGAGCGGCCGGGTCGCCCCATCATCGACGGCTTCGCGAATGTCGTAGACGTCGGCGCATTCACCGAAGACATGGATCGTGTTTTTGTCGTCCCGCTCCAGCGGCGTGCCGGTGAACCCGATGAAGGTCGCGTTGGGCAAGGCTTCCCGCATCCAGCGAGCCCCGCCGTCGACAAAGCCGTATTGGCTGCGGTGCGCTTCGTCGGCCATGACGACCACGTTGGCCCGGTCGGAGATCGCTCCGTGAGCCTCGGTGAACTTGTGGATCGTCGTGAAGATCACTCCGCCGGATGCCCGGTCGAGCAGCGTTTGCAGATGCTGGCGGTTGTCGGCCCGCGTCGGCACTTGCCGGACCAGCTGTCGCCCCATCCCGAAGGTATCGAACAGTTGGTCGTCGAGGTCGTTGCGGTCGGTGACGACGACCAGCGTCGGGTTGGCCAGTTGCGGTTCTTGGACCAAGGCACCGGCCAACATCAGCATCGTCAGCGACTTACCGGAACCCTGCGTGTGCCACACCACCCCGCCGCGACCATCGCCGTTACCCCGCGGCGGTTTCATCGCGGCCAGCACCGAGGCGCGGGCCTTGCGGACCGCCCGAAATTGGTGGTAGCCGGCGATCTTCTTGACGATTTCCCCCCGCTTGTCTTCCTCAAAGGCGACACAGGATCGCAAGTAATCGAGCAGTGCGGACGGTTCGAGGACACCATGAATCAAGGCTTCCAGCGTCGGCCTGCCGCCTTCCAACGGTCGCCAGGGCATGAACCGGCTTCGTCCCGCCGTGATCGTGCCGACCCGCGTCAGCAAGCCGTCCGAGGGGACCAACATCAGGTTGTAGACAAACAGGTCGGGCGCGGTTTGCAGGTACCGACGGAGTTGATTGATGGCGGTCCCGAGGTCGGCCTGCGTGTCGCTGGGGTCTTTCAGTTCGATGACGACGATCGGCAACCCGTTCAGGAAGATTACCAGGTCGGGCCGGATCGGGCCGCCGGTCGCCCCCTGGACGATGAATTGGGCGACGGCCAGGTAATCGTTGTTGGCCGGGTTGTCGAAATCGATCAACTTCGCCCGCCCGCCACGCGTCTCACCGGTCGCCGCGTCCTTGTACTCGACCTCAATGCCATCGATCAGCAGCGAGTGAAGCCAGCGGTTGTTTTGGATCAACGTCGGGTGCGGCGGCTT
>SKZY01000171.1 GCA_007127095.1 Planctomycetaceae bacterium | reverse complement strand
GCGACTATTACGTCGCGATTTCGAGTGAGGATGGCAGCACCGGGTCGTACCTGATCGATGCCAGCGTCAGCGGCAATGCGGTCTCGACCAGCGATGTCAATTCGACCTTCGCATCGGCGACTCCGTTGGGGACGCTCGGTGCCGCGGGCCTGACCGTATCGGCGCAGATCGAACGCCAGACCGCCGTCGCCCTCCCGCCGCGGGCCGGCGGGCTGGACGAACCGGGCCATCGACAAATCCAACGAGAAGTCCACATCGGAGCAGCCGGTACCACGCCGACGACACCGGCCGCGATCCAAACGATTCCGTACTACTTCCCGTCTGCGTTCGCCTCGCCACTGCCTGGCCAAAGCTTCCTCAACCAGATCACCGAAGAAGAGAAACGGATCGTCCGTGTGATCTTCGATATCTTCGCATCGGTTTCGGGGTATCAGTTCGTCGAGACGGAGAGCTTTGGGCGACAGATCGGCAAAACCGACCTGCGGGCCTTCGATCCTGACATCGGCCTCGATTCAGGGGTTGCCGGCCTCGGCGGCGGTCGTGGGGCGATTGTCAACGCGGCACTCTATCAAGATTCGAACCGTTTCTACGGCGACGGTTTCACGACGGTGATGTTTCACGAGATCGGCCACTCGCTCGGCTTGGGCCATTCCTACGAACTGCCGTCCTTGATGGGTGCCGGTTTGCCTAACGACGTGATCCCCGGCGATCACGATATCGTTCACCTGCAGCGGATCGTGCCGCCCAACAGCACCGATATCGACATGTACCGGTTCACGCTGGAGGAGGCCGGCGCGCTGACGGCCGAAACGATCGCCCAGCGGTTGCCGTCGCCCAGCCTACTCAATACGGTTTTGACACTTTATCGGGAGACCGAGGCCGGTGGCCATGAACTGGTCGCCCGCAACGATCGCTACTTTGGCACCGACTCTTTCCTCGATCTCGACCTGCAGCCGGGTACCTATTTCATCGGTGTCTCGAGTACCGGCAACGACAATTACGATCCCAACGTGCCGAACTCCGGTTTTGACGGGACGACCGATGGTGTCTATCAACTCCGGCTGGCATTCCGAGCCGACCGCGGCGGGGCGCTCCGCGATGCCGACGGGACCGCGATCGACGGTAACACCGACGGGCGTCCGGGCGGGGTGCATCAGTTCTGGTTTCAAGCCAGCGACGTCGATACGACGGTGTTTGTTGACCGTCTGAATGACCCCTTGATCAATACCGCCAGTACGGGCGGCAACGGCGCGATCGACGACCCCTTCCACCGGCTATCCGACGGGTTATCGCTGGCCGGGTCGCGGATCGTGGTTCCGATTTCTGCCACCGACCAGATCAGCAGTGGCGAGACGTTTGAGATCAACGACGGCAGCGTTACGCAGACCTTCACGTTTGGGGCGGCGGGCGCCAATCCGATCGATATCAGCGGGTTGACCGACCCGACAACGATCGCGATGGAAATCGCGTCGGTGATCAATTCCAGTTCACTATCGACCGTCGCTACCGCCACCGGGCGCGTCGTCTCGTTGACGAATCTCGATTCGCTCGATGTGTCAGGCACCGTCGCCCTGATCAATGCTCCGAACCTGGTTCGGATTGTCGGCAACGGAGGTCAAGACGGCGACCTAACGACTCCCGGCGATAACGTTCCCTACCTGCTCGGTAGCGACACTTCGGGAAATCCGCTGCGTGACGGTGAGGAGTTCCAGGTCCCCCAAGGCGTCACCGTGATGATCGATGCGGGGACACTGATCAAGGCTCGCCGGGCGAATCTTGATGTCGGGTCGTCGTCGGTGAATGTCAGTCGGGCCGCCGGGGCGATCCAGGTGTTGGGGACGCCAGATGTGCCGGTCTGGATGCGTTCGTATCACGATGACAGTGTCGGCGGCAACTCCGACGGCGTCGGCCCGGATCCGCAACCGGGTGATTTCGGCGGAATCGTTTTCCGCGGTGATTCGGATCTTGCCGACGAGTCGATTTTCCTCAACCACGTGACCCATGCCAGCATCCGTCACGGCGGTGGGCGTGTCGCGGTCGATTCCGAAGAATCGGTGTTCGCCCCGATCCACCTGATCGATTCGCGGCCGACGATCCGTTTCAACCACATCGTCGGCAACGCTGATTCGGCGATTTCGGCTAACCCGGACAGCTTCGACGATTCGCTCGGGCGCATCGGTCCCGATATCGTCGGCAATTTCCTCAGCGAAAATACGGTCGACGGACTGTTCATCCGGATTCGTAGTGAACCGGGACAACCGCTGGAACGGCTGAACTTGCCGGGGCGGTTTGCCAATACCGACATCACTCACGTGTTGGCGGAAAACCTCGTCATCGCGGGCAATCCGGGTGGGCCTCTGTTCACGGGAGGCGGTCTCGTCGCCCGCGCCGCGGGTCGGTTGGTGATCGACCCCGGTGTGGTGCTGAAGGTCAGCGGGGCGAGGATCGAAGCCGAACGCGGCGCGTCTGCGGTAATCGCCGAGGGGACACCGAATCGTCCGATCATCATCACCTCGTTGGCCGACGATCGCTATGGCGGCAGCGGCGCGTTCGATACCAACGCCGACGGGTTTTCGGTCGGTGCGGCGGGCGATTGGGCCGGGATGTATTTCGGCCACCTCTCCTCAGGCAGCATCGACAACGCGTTGCTCGCGTTCGGTGGCGGTGATTCCCCGGTCGAGGGTGTATCGACCAACTTCAACGTCATCGAGGTACACCAAGCCGACCTGCGGCTCACCAATAGCCTGATTCGCGAAAATGCGAGTGGCGCCGCCGCGGGGGTTCGCAACGGTCGTGGCGTCAATGCGCCAGCGACGATCTATGTTCGTGGCAGCCAACCGGTGATCGTCGACAACACGTTCGTCGACAACGCGGGGCCGGTGGCGAGCCTGAATGCCAATTCTCTCAATTTCAAAACATTGACCGATTACGGACGGTCGACTGGCACCGCCGATGTCTTCTCCCAATTCGCCGACAACCATGGTCCGCTGATCCGGCTCAACAGCCTCAGCGGCAATGCGATCAATGGGATCGTGATCCGTGGCGAGCAATTGACCACGGAGAGTATTTGGGACG
>SKZY01000085.1 GCA_007127095.1 Planctomycetaceae bacterium | reverse complement strand
ATGGCGACCGCGGTCGATCTGGCTGGAGCGGATTACCCACGCGAGTTCGCCGGACACGCGATCCGGCCGCTGGAAGGCGTTAGTCTCACCCCAGCCTTCTCAGGCGAATCGCTGGGGCGCCCCGGACCGATCTTCTGGGAACATGAAGGGAATCGTGCCGTCCGCGATGGCAAGTGGAAGCTGGTGGCTAAGGGGCCGAAAGGACCGTGGGAATTGTATGACATGCAGGCCGACCGGACCGAGACAAACGACCTCGCCGCGGTGCAACCCGAGCGGACCGCCGAGATGGTGCGGCAATGGGAGGCCTGGGCCGAGCGTGCCGGGGTGTTGCCCTGGATCTGGGAACCGCCATATGTCAAGCAACAGGTCGCAGCGCAGTCGTCCGATCGCTGATGATTCGTCCCCCGATTCGGACCTGCCTCGACTGCTCCCGCCAACTCGCTTTTCTAAGGTGCGGCAATGCGATTCGACAAAACCAGAAATTTAACGGGCTGCTCCAACCTGCTGTTGGCGGCATTGGGGTTCGCTTGTACGATCGGCTGGGGAGCCTTCGCGTCTTCTCAGGGCCTCGTCGCCGGAGCGCCGGACAGCGACATGGTAGCCGCTGGCAAGCGGCCGAATATCCTGGTGATTATGGCCGACGATGTCGGCCTGGAAAACTTCGGCTGTTACGGCAGCGATGTCTATCAAACGCCCCACATCGACCGTTTGGCGGCGACCGGGATCCGCTTCGATCACGCCCACTCGCAACCGATCTGCACGCCCTCGCGGGTGCAGATCATGACGGGGATTTACAACAACCGAAACTACATCCGCTTCGGACTGCTCGATCCGGAGGCGATCACTTTCGGTAACCTGCTCCGGGACGCCGGTTACCGCACGGTCGTCGCCGGCAAGTGGCAGCTCGAAGGCGGACTCGAGGCCCCCGCTCGCTTCGGCTTCGATCATCACTGTCTCTGGCAATTGGTACGGCGCCCGAGTCGCTATCCGAACCCAGGGTTGGAAATCGACGGGCGGTTGAAAGATTTTAAGAACGGTGAATTTGGCCCCGATCTGGTCACCGATTACCTCTGTGAATTTTTCGAATCCCACGGTGATCGTGACGAACCGTTTCTCGCCTATTACCCGATGATCCTTCCCCATTGGCCATTCGTGCCGACGCCGGATCACCCGGACTGGGATCCCGAGATGTGGCGGGACGCCAAGGGCGAACCGGGCGGATACCGCGACCAGACCTACTGGGACGCCTTCGTGCGTTACACCGACAAGATGGTAGGCAAGTTAGTCGCCAAGTTGGAGCAGACCGGCCAGCGTGAGAACACCTTGATCATCTTCACCGGAGACAACGGAACCTTCGTCAACATCGTTTCCGAGTTTCGCGGACGTTCATATCGCGGCGGCAAGGGGATGACCACAAACAACGGCACCCACGTGCCCTTCATCGCCAGTTGGCCCGCCGTCATCCGCCCTGGGCAAGTAAGCGACGCCTTGGTCGATTTCAGCGACGTGATGCCGACCGTTTTGGAAGCCGCCGAGATTCGTCCCCCGGGAGATCTCGACGGCGTTAGCCTGATGCCTGCTTTGCGCGGCGAACCGGAGCGGCGGGAGAAGCCAGCCATCTATTGCTGGTATCAGCGCAACGGGGTTCGTGGCGAAGCGTCCCAACACGTTCGCGACAAGCGTTACAAGCTTTACCTTAATGGCGGATTCTACGATACGGTGGCCGACCCGGAAGAGTCCGAGGACTTGGGAGACGAGGACCTAACCGAAGAGCAACGGGCCGCGTTGATGCGACTTCGGCCGCTGCTGGCCACTCATGCCGCGGTCACCGAACGGGCCGACCCGATCCAACGCAAAAAACGTCAAAAATTCGAATAGACGCAACCGGAAGCTTGTTCCGCAGAAACGTGTCGGTCGGGGCGTTCCGAGGTGAGTCGGTTCACGGCATGGACGTCGCGTCGCCGGGGAGGTTCCCGCCCAGAGGCTCAGTTCCGCGGAGCAATTCGGAGGTACGGCGGACGGTGACCGCCAACAGGACGATCGTCAGACCGGTGAAAAGCAGATTGATACCCACCAGGAGGCCGATCGCCCACAGCCCCGAGATCGGCCACTGGACCCAAATGATCGTACCCAAAATAACGGCTAGGATCCCGCTGAGCAACAGCCCGATCCAACCGGCCGCCGGACGGTAAGAGAAAGAGGCAATGATTTTCCAAATCCCTTCGACGATGAACGCGGCGGCCAGCACGAGCGTCAATACCGCCATGCCGATCAATGGACGCGCCAGCACCGAGCTGCCGCCAATGATCATCACCACGCCGAGGATCACCGGCAGTAACTTGCTGATCAACGACGGTTCCCGAATGCCCTGGACTAATTGCAGTGCACCCGCGGCAACCAACAGCCCGCCGACGACGTAGGTCACGGCGCCACCAGCAATCGTCGGGGCGGCAAGGCAGATCAACCCGAAGACGATCAAGACGATTCCCACCAACGTCAGGTGGGTGATCCCGGGAAGTTGTTTCTCAGCCATCGCCAGTTGCCCTTGAACCAGAGAATCTCGTTCGCACGCGGCCTTCCACAATGTGTCGCGCCGCTTCTGCCTTTCTCGGTACAACATTTTATCAGGATCCGCCGCCAACGGCAGCCACCCTCGGATCCGTCGCCGGCGAAGCAAACTCCCGAGCGACTGGAAGTCTCGGTGACGGCGGCGCCCTCTGTCGTTGCCGGTCCGGTCGACCCCGTCGACCAGGCCTGAAAAAGGTGCCATTCAGAATGAACCCCATTCATCCTGAACGGTGTTCAGAAAGTACCTTTGGGCTTCGAGAAAACGAGTCTGAAATCAACGCTTCACCGACTCCGCTTAGCCAGCTCTCACGAGGGGGAGCGTTGCCACTTTGCATTGGGTGCTTGCGATCCGTACACTGACGAGCGGTCCGCGGTTCGGGAGCCGAAGCTGACTCCTCGGGGTGTGGATTTGGTCGGGGCAGCGTCTTGAACGCGATGGCTATTGTGTGTTGCCGCGGGTGATTTCGCCGGATACCGTCATTTGCGTGGTGGACCTCTTCCGGAATGCTT
>SKZY01000232.1 GCA_007127095.1 Planctomycetaceae bacterium | reverse complement strand
AGGGTGTCTTTTGTTTGGCTGGTGTTGGTACGACTTGTGTAGATACCGATGCCCAAGAGGGGAGATTCTTGAACGGCCACGGCAAGCGACTTTTTCTAAAAAACGTTTCTCGATTTCTCCGCGATTCGAGTGGGTATCGATGGATATGGCGGAAAATACGGTAAATTACGAATCGTCAAAGGTGTTAAATCCGGGTTGACCGAATCCGACGTGATGCCCTATCTTCCCCTCATCGCACTTGGGTCCCACGCGGATTCGAGTGTCAACGGTTCGAGTGCAAAGCGGCTTGCATGGGTGTCCAAACGACCTTTGGGTGGGGCACCGCGAGCACGTCGAGCGGCTCGTCGTACGGATACGGCGACTCGTTAGGCGGCAAGGTTGCTCGTTCAAGTTGTTCGGCCTTCCCGGCAGCAAGGATGCGATCGGGATCGTCGGACCGCGATTGATCGACCACCGGCTCCCGGTCCTTAGCGCGTTGTCCTCCGCCCCCCTGGGACACGTTCTAGCCGGGAGCTTTTTTTTTGCCTTGACCGAAGCTGACTCTCAGCTGAGAGTGGCCTCAACCGACGGTACGGACCTTTCCGTCTGCGAGACGGAACAGCGGATCAGCCAATCGTTCGGCTTCGTCAAGGTTATGAGTGACGTGCAGCGTCGTGACCCCGGTGCGACGGCGAATGTCTGCCAACAGGTCACACATCTGACTGCGTGTTTCACTATCCAAGGCGCTCAGCGGTTCATCGAGACACAGCACCCGCGGAAGGAACGATAACGCTCGCCCGAGTGCGACACGTTGGCGTTCACCACCGCTGAGCCCTTGGGGATAACGCTCCAACAGGTGGGTGATCCCGAGCCAATCGGCTAATTCATCGACTCGCTTCCGGATCGTCGCGGCGGGTACACCGCGGATCGTCAGGGCGAAGCCGAGTTGCTTCGCGACCGTCATCCGTGAAAACAGCGCGCCGTCTTGCGGCACGTAGCCGATCCCCCGCAGCGCCGGATTGAGTCGGGTTACGTCGCGGTCACCCAGCACGATTCGGCCGGCCTGAATCGTCCTCAGTCCGAGGATCGATTCCAACAACGTCGTCTTGCCGCAACCGGTCCGACCCATCAGCACGCCGTAGCCGCCGGCCGGGATCGTCAGCGAGATGTCTCTCAACGCAAATTGGCCCATCGCCACGGTGACCTGCTCGAGCACGATCATGGTCGGCTCCCTGAACGATCATTTCGTTCTTCATCTTCCCCGGCAGTACCACGCGGATCGGCCACTGGCGCGGGTCGGTTGTGGTCGCCTGATTCGTCCCGGCGGCCGACCGAACGCCCCAGGTTGGGAGCCAGCACTGTTTGGCCGGGAGTGGTTCCACCGAGCAACCGCGTCAGCACGAGGACGACGATCGCCCCGGCGACCATGATCAGCGAAACCGCTACGGCGGCTTCCAAGTTGCCGACATTCATTTCCAAAAAAACACTCGTCGACAACACCTCCGTCTTCATCCGCGTCGAACCGGCGAAGATCAACAGCGGGCCAAACTCACCGAGCGACCGGGCCCATGCGAGTGTCAGTGCCGTGATCATCCCGCGGTCGGCTTCGGGGAACACGACCAAAGAGAAGGCTTGAAAACGACTACAGCCGAGCGATCGGGCGACTTGCTCACAGCGAGGATCGATCTGGTCGAAGGTCGACTTCATCGTCCGCACGGCGAAGGCACAGGCGACCGAAAACTGGGCTACGACCACCGCCGGAACTTGGTAAACGATCGCGGGGGCCAGCCAAGAAAATGGACGGAATTGAAACAGGATCAGCAGCGACAGTCCGACCACCAGCGGTGGCAGCACAATCGGGATATCGAGAAAGGCGTCGAGTAGCCGTCGGCCCGGGAACGCGACCCGCGACATCAGGTACCCCAGCGGTACGGCGACCAGCAGTGAGAGCAGTGCTGATAGCGTGCAAGCGATCAGACTGAGCCGGATCGAATAGCGGATCTTGGGGTCGCGGAGCGCGTCGAGGATCGGGCTGTTGACGACGACCGCGGTCCAGCCTTCTTGGTCGGAAGCGGCGAGCCAACTCTGCTTGACCATGTAGGCGATGTCGGCCGCCAGCAAGCCGGCGATCAGCAGGACATAGACGCCGCCGATCGCCGCCATCGAGGCCAAGAAAAGACGGTCCGAGATCGCCATCAGCAGACGATTTCGGGGGGCGCCGTATTCGTGCGAATTCGCCTGCGACGAAACGGTCAAAACTCGCTCGCCGGTTCGGGAGTCAGCAAAAAATCGAAGCCGACCGACTCAAAGTTCTGCTCGGCCTGCTCGACCTGGCGATAGAGTCGTCGGACGAGCTGCTTGAATTGACTGTTGCGGGCGATGCTCAACGGTTGAATCGCGCGGGTCAAAGGCGAGTCGATCGCGATCACATCGACCTCGTCTTGATGTTCCAAAACGTCGTTGCGGTAGGCGATCGCCACGTCGACATTGCCGGTCAAAATGTCGGGGACGATCAGTGCCGAGGACGACTTTTCGACCACCACTTCGCCGGCAGCCTGCTGCTTGTCCTTCAGTTGCTCGTAGAGTCCCGCTTGTTGCAACAGCCGACGGGTCAGGGCGCCGATCGTACACTGATCGGGCTCGCCGAGCGAAACGCGGATTCCCGGTTCGATCAGGTCGGATAATTTCTTCACGCGGTCGCTGCCACGGGGAACCACCATCACGATCTCGGTCTGTGATACGTCGACATCCTCCTGAAACCAGTCTTGGACATTGTCGAGGTAATAGCGGTCGCAGGCCATGTAGACATCTGGGAATCCGGACCGTTGCGATTGCCCCTCGATCGTCCCCATCCGTCCGGTCAAGATGCCACAACCGTCGAAGACGGTGTTGATCACCACGCCTTCACGCTGCTGAAAAGCGTCGATCACCGGTTCGATCGCCCGCCGATTGACAGCCCCGCAAAAGAAGGTGATCTCGGGTTTAAAAGCCCACACATCGCCGTCGGCGGGAGTCATCCCGAAGTCTTCGAAAACCGGCAATCCCCGGTCGGTCGCGGCGATGAATCGGGCCAGTCGCAACGCCGCGGTCGGCCGCGTGGAGCTGGTCAAGACAGCGATGCTGACCTGATCGCCGATAACCGCATCAACGGTCTCGGCCAATTCCGCCAGCGTGATCGATCGCAGTTGTTCGCGGTACTCGGGGCTGGCCACCGTCGAGCTCCAGACGATACCGACATCGACCGCGCCGATCTTGATGTCGTTGGCGACCTCATTGACGGTCGGCTTGAAGACGCCGGAGCGAGTCGTTTGCGATTCCAAAGCCGCCCACAGATTCTCGGATTCGCCTCCCGTTTCGAGTCGCTCCAGCAAGCGTTTCACACCGCGTCCGATCGCGGCTTGATCGGGATCGGCGAGT
Source organism: Planctomycetaceae bacterium (assembly GCA_007127095.1). GTDB lineage: Bacteria > Planctomycetota > Planctomycetia > Pirellulales > Pirellulaceae > UBA6163. Next base: position 8,200 of record SKZY01000232.1, on the reverse strand, counting down.
GACCAGCGTAGGTCACGGCCGATCAGATCGGCCCACGATGAGGGCTGATCGTCGACGGCTGTGGCCAGCGGACTGTCGGCCCGAAAAGCGATTACCGGTTCTTGTGTTGCCAGCGGTAGTACCTCGGCGGCCAGGCCCTCTGCGACCGCGGCGGTGGTGTAAAACGCGTCGGCAGCCAAATAGAGGTCGGGCTGATCAAACTTGTTCACTTTCAATTGATTCAGCAACATATTCGAGCCGCCGTACTGGACTTCGACCCGCACGCCGTACTCGTTCTGATACTTTTCCAAGATCTGGTCGACAGGACTCCGCAGCCCCGCCGCGACCAACATCGTCAACGGCTGCTGATCGCCAACGTCTCGCCGCTCGCCGCCAGGCAACAAAAACCAGAGCGCTGCGACCAACAAAGCCCCGCCGAGCAAGACCAGCAACAACGGATTGGCTGCTCCCCGCCGCATCCCCGGCAATGAGCGGGAAAAAGGGGTCAGGACTCTTTTGTGCGAAGCACCCGAAGGGCGAGTTCCTCGAGGGGAAAAAGGGGGCAGGACTCTTTTGTGCGAAGCACCCAAAGGGCGAGTTCCTCGCAAAAGAGTCCTGACCCCTTTTTCCATGATGCCCCCTTTTTCCCAAAGCAACATTCTCAATCGTTTCATGCCTGAACCGCTTCGTGGGGTTGTTGTCGCAGCTTGCCGTCGCTCATCCAGAATGTCGAATCGGCCGCGGCGGCGGCCCGGTCGTCGTGGGTGACCAGCAGTACGGCACCACCGGAGGCGGCGAACGCTCGCATCGCCTGCAGTACGAGACCGGCGTTTTCGGGGTCGAGATTCCCGGTCGGCTCATCGGCCAACAGCAATTGCGGCCGGTTCAACAGCGCGCGAGCCAAAGCGCAGCGTTGACGTTCGCCACTGCTCAGCTTGGCCGGCGTGTGTCTCACGCGGTCGCCCAAGCCGAATTGTTGGAGCAGCTCCAATGCCCGATCACGGGCGATGCCCGGATCGACCGCGGCCGGCGTCGCGGCCAACGAGAGCGTCGGTGCGAGCACGTTATCGAGCAGGTTCAGGTATGGAACGAGATGGAATTGCTGAAAGACAAACCCCAACTGCTGACCGCGGAAGCTCGCCCGGGCGTCGCCGCTCATCGCGTAAGGTCGTTCCCCGTTGATCACCACTTCACCGTGGTCGGGGGCCAGCAGCGTCCCGGCGGTCAACAGCAAAGTCGACTTGCCACATCCGCTCGGGCCGCGGATCGCGACAAACATCCCCGTGTCGATATCGAAGGAAACCTCACGCAGTGCCTCGACCGGGTTTTCACCGCGATAGGTCTTCGACACCTGATCGAATCGTAACAACATCCGACGTCATTCTCCCTGCAGTATCGTGGCCGCGTCCTGGCTGGCGGCCATCGCTGCGGCGATCCAACTGGCCATCGTGGCTAAACCGATCGCCAAAACGGGCGTCAGCATCAAGGTGACGAGAAAGCCGGGGGTACCGACAATCGTTTCGGTCAATCCGACGCTCAGGGCAACCTCCGATCGGTCCAAGATCGGGCCGATCAGCGCCCCGGCGGCCATCCCCAGCAACACTCCGGCGATGCCACCGATGATTCCCGACAAGACCGCTTTACCGAGAAACACGACCAGCACCTGTCGGGTCCGCAGGCCCAACGCTCGCAGGACCCCGATCTCTTCACGGCGGTAGCGAACGTTGACGTAAGCGAGCAAGCCGACCGCCGCAGCGGCCAACACCAGCACCAACGGCAGGACGACCCAAGCGAGTTGTTGATGTCCTCGCTCGAGTCGTTGGCGAGATGCCAATTCACGCGACAACGCTTCCTCGCCGGCCAGCCGTTCGGCGGCCAACGACTCCTCGGCCACCTGTTTCGCCTTGGTCCGCGATTCGGCCCGGGCCAAGGCTTGTGAATAACGCTCGATCACCTGTGTGCCCGGCAAAATGCCAGCGATCTCGGCGCGAATCTGGGCGATCCGGTCGCCGGCACATTCGCACTCCAAGGCCAAGATCGCGTGGACCAGATTCTGCAACCCGAGTAGCTCTTGAGCTTGACCAAGGTCGATCCAGAGCGTCACGTCGTCGCTCGAGCCTCGCTCGGGATGCAGCTGAGAAATCGTGAACTCCTGCCCCATGAACGTCACCGCCTGACCGACCTGCAACCCCAGTTTTTGGTGAATCGCATGGCCGACCACCATCTGCCCCGGCGCGACGGCGTCGAGCAACGGTTTTTTTAAGTCGCGGTGCATTAACGGGACTTCACCCCGGGTGCCATACAGCACCACATCGAGATCTTGTTCGGGCCAGCGGACCTGCTTCAGCACGGTCGGCAGCAGATGATTGACCGTCATGATCTTCGATCCGGCCAGTCGCTCGGTGTAGCTCTCGGGCATCGTCTCGGACAGCGAACCCTGCAAATGCAATTCGCTGACGTCCTGCGATTCCGGCAGGATCAGCACGTTAAAACCGAGCCCCTTCATCTGCTTGCGGATCGCGTCTTCGAGATCGGCACCGGCGGCAGCGACCAGAGCTATTTTCTCTTCGATCGCCGATTCGGTTTGAGCCTGCTTATCCGCCATGATCCGCCGCGTTACTTCGGCGTCACGGCGAACGACCAGATCGGCGGCGACAATCGACAACGCCGCGACGGCGACGGCGACAACCGACAACAAAAAGCTCAACTTGCGATGCGCGATCTCGCGAAAAATCAGGTGTGAAAGACTCATCTCATTCGACTCATTGACGCCGCAGGATCGAAGTACCCAACAAGACGACAACCGTCCCGATCACCAACAAGACGACGATCGGTAGCCAGATTACCGGCGTTCCGGATTCGCTGGAAGCCAGCAAGCCGTCCGCTCCGACCGTCGTCGTCGGTGCCGGATCGAGCGACGGGACGGGGCTCGGCGCGACCGCGGTCGGAGGTGCCGGAACCGCTGCGGTCTGTGCCGGTGTTTCGTCATCTGCATCGCCGACGGGCTCACTCGGTTCGTCCTTCGAGGTCGCCTCGTTGGCCGTCGCTGGCACGGCCGCGACGCGGGCGTCGGGTGAGGGCTGATCGTCAGCAAGTGGCAAACCGCCACCGAGTCCGACCAGCGGCAACGACACTTCCTCGGGCTCCGAAACTTCGATCAAGTCATCCCAACGAACGGGGATCAGCAGATCGACGCCAGGGTTTTCAGCCTTCACGGTGCATTGACACGCTCCGGTCAAAAACGTCGCCGCCTGGCCGATCATATCGGCGTTGATCCCCTGGCCGACCAAGGCGTATAGCGCTCGACCACGGCCAAAGACGGGGAAGACCATCGGCTGATCGACCAGTTCCTCGTCGCGCAGGTCGGGTTCGACCGACAACAGCATTTCGGCAAACCATTTCTCGGCCGGGTCGTCGCGTGAAACCCGCAGAGAGGAAAAGCGGATTTCCAACGATTCCGGGTCAGCTGACAAATCACCCAAATCCTGTTCTTCGATCTGCGGCAGTTCCAAAGATTCCTGCTGGATCGCCAGTTGTTGATTCAACAATTCGAATAGCGAATCGTCTTGGTCGCTTCCCGAATCGAGGAATACCCAGACGACCTCACCGGCAACCAAACGTTCGCCCAGATCGGTTCGAGCCGGCGAAGCGAGCAACCGTTTCACCTCGTCCTCGTTCCACGGCGATGAACTGACCGGTGCTTCGCCGCCAGCGATCCCCCGTGGCAATTGAACCACCAGTCGTGGCAACGATTGATCGGCTAGTTCGTCCCAGCGTGCCCGGTCGATCGGTTCGAGCGTTTCGTTGACGTCGATCGTTCTGACCGTGACGTTGGCCCCCGATTTCGTCTGTTCCTCGATCCAACCCAACAGCGATTGATCCGCGTCGTTAAGGGCTTGATCGTGATAGACGAATAATTGGTAGGCATCGGGCCGCCAGTGTTCGATCGCGTAACGGAAGACCGGTACCGAGCAGGCGATCGCCAACGCCGGCACACAGAACGCCAGCGTTACGGCGAGTAGACGCTTGGGGATGGCAGACATTTTGGGATTCCTCAAATGCGTTTCGTCAGCGGGCGGGCGTCACGGGGTCCGTCGTAATTCGATGCCGGAGAGGATCGGAGTTCCCTCCTTGGCAACCAAACGGACTCGGAAGAACTCGCCGACTTCGATCGGTGATAATTCGAACACTTCGGCTTGGCCATCAGCGATCGTCACATCACTGAGCGTTTTTACATCATCGACAAAGACGTCGAATCGGCGAACCTTGCCGGTCGGCCCGCCGGCCGGGGCACCGAAAAAGAGTCTCGGCCGATAGCTCTGTGGCTGTGTCGCGACCGGTGTCGCTCGATCGGCCTTTGACCCGTCTTGATCGTCTGACTTTTCGTCATCCGACTTTTCGGCTTTCCGCACAACCGTAGCGACACGGACCTCCGCTTCGCCTTCGATGCCAGAGGCAAATATCCAGCGATAATCGTCGGCGGCGATCGCCGAGGAATGGCGGCGATAGAAACGGTGTTCGCCGTCGATTTCGATCGCCAGTGGTGGCGCGTCGCCGGCCGTGGTCGGTGATTCGACCCACAACACCCCCTCGGGACTACGATGGCTGCCCGGTGCCCCGAGATTGACCCCAATCGATTCGAGCCGGCTGCCCGGGGCAGCGAATTGAGACATCAGATTGACCGTCCAGGTCTCGATCTCAGGCATATGAACCAAGGCGAGCGAAGTCTGGTTTTGATAAGAGCAACTGCAGGTTCGGGTGTAGTCGGGGGCGTTCAGCACACCGCCGGCGGCGATCAGGTTGCCGGTACAGCCTGACTTGAATCCGCCGAAATTACCGGTTCCGCCGTGGGTGGTCAGGTCATAAAACCCGGCGGCCCCTGAGCGGAAAGTCAGCAGGTTTTCGCTCGCCTGAATCGTGTTGCAACCATAAGCACGCGTCAGCTTCCAGGTTTCTGGTTCGCCGGTCAGCGGGTTGGTGATCCGATACGGTTCTCCTGTGGTCAAGTGAAACGCCCCGGCCGATTGGCTGTAGGAATTGGCGTTGGTGATGATCAGTTCGTTGTGCAAGATGCAGGGCCCCGAATACCTCAAGTCGGGCTGCGACCATTTAACCTCCCCGTCACGACCGCGGTAGACGGTCATCCCACGATCCGATTCACTGGCCAATCGATCACTCGCCGCAGCACCGGCCTGCAGCAACAGGTCGAGGTCTGCGGAATAACCGAGCCAAGTGCCGTGGATACCTTCCTCGGTCTGCCAAGCCGGTTCGCCGGTGCGGACGTCGAACGCCAACAGTCGATAGCTTTCGGGTAACGCGAGCCCACGTCGTCGCAACTTTTCATCGATCGGCTTGGGGTTTTTGTCGAGACAATAGACCAAGCCGCGGCCGGCGACGGTGGCGTTGTTCCAAAAGCTGTGACGGGCGTCGACTTTCCACAACTGTTCGCCGGTGAGCCGATCGAAACCGACCAATGCCAGACTGCCGGCTCGGTCGAGGCTTTTCGAGCCGAATCCGGCTTTATTGCCGCTCAACTTGCCGTCTTCCTCTTCGAAAGAAAGCTGCAAACGGTCGCGATAACGGGCAAAACCGAGCCCGCCGATCAAGACGTCTTCGTAAACCCCGATGTAGCTCCATTCCCGTGGATTATCGGGGTCGTCCTGGGGCAATTCGATCGTTTGCAACGTTTCACCCGTCGCCGGGTCGAGTACCAAACAGGCCGCACCGACCACCAAATAGATCCGATCGGCCGTGACGACAAAGTTCGTCCCACGAGCGTTCGCGCCGGGGATGTGAACTTGGTTGTAGGACGGATCGAGTGGCGTTTCTTTGTACGTATCGTCGTAATAGACGTCGTAGGTGCCGAGGTCTTCGAACTCCCGACGCCAGAGCACACGGCCGGTGTAGACGTCGCGGGCGCTCAGCACATTGATCCCTTGGATGACCAACCGCCCATCGACCACCTGCTGCGGCGGTCCGTGACCGTGCCGTGGCAACACGTCCATATGGCTGCTGCCACCGAACCAGAGGATCCCCAACGGCATTTTGACGAGCGAATCGTCCGACTTGCGTGTATTGCCGATGTCGCCATGCTGATGGGTCCAGTCCGCCGACCCGGGCAGCGCCCCGACACGGCGGATCACGACCGCGTCGTTACTGATTTCGATTTCAGCCTGTTCGAGCCGGGCGGATTTGACCAGATCGGCGATCCGATTCCGATCGGCGGCATCGGCCACCAACTGCAACATGCCGCCATAGGGGCGGACCGACTGATAGATCGATCTCAGCAGCGAATCGTCTGCGGCGATCGATTCACTCAATTCCGCACCCACAAAGACCATCTGAGCGACGTAAGGCGAAACGTCGAAGGTCGCCGCCGAGGCCTGGTGTCCCGTGACCCGGCCGTAAAGTTCTGCCTGGTCGAGCCGACGACGCAGCGTTTCGATTCTCGGCAATTCGTCGTCGACGACCGCCAATTGGACGAACGGTGACGCGGACGCGACCGCATCAAGCAGCGATTCGTCGGCCGCGCCGTACCACACCGCGAATCCATCAGAATTGCCGGCGGCCAGCAAGCGTTCGGCCTGTGATCGCGATTCCGGCGCCACTGAAAGCGGCCGAGTCGAATCAGCGACCTCGGCCGTTTCCGCGGGGCCGTCGGCACCAAACGCGAGGATTTGACCGTCAAGCGTAACGGCAAAGAGCTTGTCGGCGGCGGCGAGCAATCGCTCCACTTGCCCCGTCACGGTGGTTGACCAGACGACCTTGGGCGCGTCGTTCGAGTCTTTGCTCGGCAGCGCGATTGCAGACAACCCCGAGGGGCCCGCCGCATAGATTGTTTCGCCGGCCTTGATCAAATCACCACGACCGTCGGCCGCCACTTCCCAGACGACCTTCCGCTTGGCGTTGTAGGCCCGGACGACCGGTGAATCGTCTTTGGCGGTTTCACCTGAGTAGACCAAGTCGCCGTCGAGCACCGGTTCGTTCGGCATGAACGACGTCTTTTTGCCATCAGCCAAGTTGAACTCGCGAACCCCTTTTTCCCGGGTGTGGACGAAAAACGAGTTCTCGTCCGCGATCACGAACGAACCGCCGGTCCCCTTGCCGCCCGCATTGAGTTCAAAGTAACGCAGTTCACCCGTCTGTCGATCGAACACCGCTGGCACCGAGCGACCGCCGGGGACGATCAGGTCGTGCTCGGTAGCGACCATCGCGCCTTGCGGACCGACCCCGGCGAACGACGGGGCGCTGTGCGGTTGCTTGATGTAGGTCGACCCCGCCGAATCGTTCACCCATTCGATCTCGCCAGAGGCGGCATCGAGCGAATAGATAAAGACCCCCATGAACGGCCAAATGCTGGCCGCGAAATAGACCTTGTCATCACGGATAACGGCGCCGCCCCGAGCCGGCCAAGCCGAAACGAAACGCTGGTTGCCGATCACCTTGCGGGCCCCGGGGATCCCGTTGAACCGCCACCGCAATCGCCCCGACTCGGCGTCGACGCAGTACAGCAGGCCATCGTCACTAGTGAAATAGACTCGCCCCTGCCAACCGACCGGCGGCAAGCGGACCGGCGCATCGACGTAAAACGACCACAATTCCTCTCCGGTCTCGACGTCCAAAGCGACCAACTTATCGCGGTCGCTGTGCCCGACAAACATCCGTCCGTCGAGCACCACCGGCTCAAACAACCGGTCATAGGTCATCAGGTCAAGGTTCAACGGGTCGTCCCAAGCTTGTACCCGAGCCGATCCGGCGCGGGTCCACAACGGCTTGAGGTCAGTCGGCAAGGCGTCGGGTGACGCTGCCGAACGGCTCGAATCGAATCGCCACATCGGCCAATCGCCGCCCAATCCCGCCTTGGATGTCACGAACCAGAACGCGGCAAACACGGCCAACGGCAACCCGAGTCGGGTGGTCAAGCCGGATGTGGTACGACGATCAGTGGGGAGATTCATCGGTAAATGATCCGTCGAGGCGGGGGACGAAGTAGGCGGGGCGGGAGGTTGGAGACGATCCAGAGCGACCCGGCGACCTCCGAATCGATCCGCGGATCGCAAACTCGGAGTCGAAAACACCGCCTGAACAGCCAGTCTCTCGGACCGCTCAGGTCGCGCCAAGTCACGGCGATGACGGCTTGATCACAAGTTCCCAAACTTCATCAAGCCTATCACGTTTCTTCATTGTAACCGAATCGTTTGCAGCCGCATCGAGCGGAGGT
>SKZY01000118.1 GCA_007127095.1 Planctomycetaceae bacterium | reverse complement strand
GGCACAGGCCAGAACTGCCGCGGCGTGGGCAGACAGGCTGGCTACCGCCGGTTAAACTCTCGGCCTACAGATGAAAAGCCGCCGCGGGGAGGTTTCGGGTAATCCGAAGCCGAGTTCCCGGTTGGCGTTTTTCGGTAAATCACACACCTGTTAATTTCAACAAGAAGTACGAACCGTGAGTGTTGATCCTCTGGGCGCGCGGGATACGTTTGACACCGGCAACGGTCGGGCCGCGATCTATCGAATCAGCCGGCTCGAAGACGCCGGCTTGGGAGCGGTCAGCCGCTTGCCTTACTCGATCCGTGTGCTGCTGGAGTCGGTCCTGCGGAATTGCGATAACTTCGCCGTCACCGAGCAGGATGTCCGCAACTTAGCCGCGTGGGATGCCGCCTCACCGGCCCCCCAGGAAATCCCGTTCAAGCCGTCACGCGTCGTCCTGCAAGACTTCACCGGCGTCCCGGCAGTGGTCGATCTGGCGGCGATGCGGGCGGCGATGCAGCGACTCGGCGGCGATCCCGAAAAGATCAACCCGTTGATCCCGGTCGACCTGGTCGTCGACCATTCGGTGCAAGTCGATTTCTTCGGCGATAACCAATCGCTCGGACGGAACGTGGCGATCGAATACCAGCGAAACCAGGAACGCTACGAGTTCCTTCGCTGGGGTCAGCAGGCGTTGTCGAACTTCCGCGTCGTACCACCCAACGTCGGGATCGTCCACCAGGTCAACCTCGAGTACCTCGCCACCGTGGTCTCGCTCCGTCAGGGCGAAGACGGGTTGGTGGCGATGCCCGATTCACTCGTCGGGACCGACAGCCATACGACGATGATCAACGGCCTCGGCGTACTCGGCTGGGGCGTCGGTGGGATCGAGGCCGAAGCGAACATGCTCGGCCAACCGCTCTACATGCTGATGCCCGAGGTGATCGGATTCGAATTGACCGGCCGGTTGCCCGCCGGCGCCACCGCGACCGATATGGTTTTGCGGGTCACCGAAGTCCTTCGCCAAGAAGGCGTCGTCAATAAGTTCGTCGAGTTTTTCGGCGAGGGGATGACCGGGATGACGGTCGAGAACCGGGCGACGATCGCCAACATGGCGCCCGAGTATGGCGCCACGATGGGATACTTTCCGGTCGATGACGTGACGCTCGATTATCTCCGCGCGACCGGTCGTAGCGCCGATCAGGTCACGCTGGTCGAACGTTATTGCAAGGAACAAGGGCTGTTCCGCACCGACGACGCCCAGATTATCTATACCAAGCGACTGTCACTCGACCTCGGTTCGGTCGAACCGAGCCTCGCCGGCCCCAAACGGCCCCAGGACCGGATCGCCCTGAGCGACATGCAGTCGGCATTCCGTAGCGCGTTGACCGCTCCGGTCGGCAAGTCAGGATTCGGACTCGATGCGGACACGCTGGCCTCGACCAGCGTGGTCAAGGGTGACGGAGAGGCCGTCGAAATCGGTCACGGAGCGGTCGTGATCGCGGCGATCACCAGTTGCACCAACACCAGTAACCCGTCGGTAATGGTCGGCGCCGGATTGCTGGCGAAAAAAGCGGTCGAGCGAGGCTTGAACGTCCCGTCTTACGTCAAGACAAGCTTAGCCCCGGGGTCACGGGTCGTCACCGATTATCTCGATCGATCGGGACTGACCGAACCGCTCGGCAAACTCGGCTTCTTCACCGTCGGCTATGGCTGCACAACCTGCATCGGCAACAGTGGCCCGCTTCCCGAACCGGTATCCGAGGCGATCCGTGAGGGCGATTTGATCGCTTCCGCTGTGCTCAGCGGCAACCGCAATTTCGAGGGACGGGTCAATCCGATGACCAAGGCGAATTACCTCGCCAGCCCGCCACTTGTCGTCGCTTACGCGATCGCTGGCACCACCGATATCGACTTGGTTAACGACCCGATCGGAAACGACGAGGCCGGCCAACCGGTCTACCTGAAGGAGATCTGGCCCTCCGCCGATGAAATCCGGGACGTCGTCGCCGGGGCGATCTCGCCGGAAATGTTCGTCAACCAGTACGAAATCGCGGTCCAGGGTGACGAATTGTGGAACGCGATCCCCGTCGCCGCCGGGGCGAGTTACCAGTGGCGAGAATCGAGTACCTATATCCAGCATCCGCCGTTCCTCGAATCGCTCGGCAATGGTGTCGAACCATCGATCTCCCCGATCCGAGGTGCCCGCGTGCTCGCCCTACTCGGCGATTCGGTTACCACCGATCACATCTCGCCCGCCGGTGCGATCAGCGGCGACAGCCCGGCAGGTCAGTTCTTGCAGGCCGCCGGCGTCGAGCGGCGGGACTTCAATAGCTATGGCAGCCGTCGTGGCAACGACCGGGTGATGGTCCGTGGCACGTTCGCCAACATCCGCATCCGAAACCAGATCGCCCCCGGTACCGAGGGCGGTTGGACCCGTCATCTGCCCGACGGTGAGCAGATGTTTATCTATGACGCGGCGATGAAGTACATCGACGAAGGCGTGCCGTTGGTCGTCATCGCCGGGTCCGAATATGGGACCGGCAGCAGTCGTGACTGGGCCGCTAAAGGGACGATGCTGCTGGGCGTCAAAGCTGTCATCGCCGCCAGCTACGAACGAATCCATCGTAGCAACCTGGTCGGGATGGGTGTCCTGCCGTTGCAGTTCGCCGGTGGCGAAACCTGGCAATCGCTGGGGCTGACAGGGACCGAGGTGATCGATATCGAAGCCTTGGATAACGACCTGCAACCGCGGAGTACGATCGCGGTCCGCTTTACCGATGACGCCGGAAAGTCCCGCCAGATCGATTGCTTGGTGCGGATCGATACCCCGGTCGAAATGCAGTACTACCGCAACGGCGGCATCTTGCCGACCGTGCTCCGCAACATGCTGTAACCGGCGACTTCGGATCGAGCGAAAAGGATAAGTGTCTGGCACTTGACTTCCAACGCCCTACAGCAAGTGCTTCGCCTTGATCCTGAGGTACGAATTGATCAGCGGCGCTGCGAGGTCTTCGGGAAAGGCATCGACGACCAGCACGCCGCGGTGCTGCAGGTCGACGATCTGTTTGTGCCTCCAGACCAAAATATCCGCCGCGGCTGCCGCGGAGTAGAGATTCAGCGGTCCGCCGTCGGGCCGGTCGGCGGCATCAAAAATCTGACGATCACGCAACAGCACGCCCAGCGGCAGGTGTCGACCGGTCAGCCGTGCCAGCTGATCGACGATCTGCGCCGCGTTGACCTCGTCGATCACGTTGGTCGCGAGCACGACCAACGCTCGCCGCTTGCAGTGATTCGAGAGGTACAAAAACGCTTCGTCGTACCGCGATTCGACCATTCGCGGGAACTGGTCGAAGCCGGCCTGCAACAACCGATTCGTCTGCCCCGAACCGCCACGCGGCGGCAGGTAACAATGAACCGAATCGCTGAAGCACAGCAGCCCGACTTCGTCTCCTTGGGAGAGCGCCACATAGGACATCATCAGCGTCGCGTTGAGTGCGTGATCGAGCAACGAGTGCCCCTCGCGCTGATTGGTCATCATCCGGCCACAGTCGAGCAAAAACACGATCCGCTGACTCTGATCCGACTGAAATTCGCGGACCGTCAACTTGGTCCGCCGCGCCGTACTTCGCCAATCGATGTGGCGATAATTGTCGTCGCGGGTGTAGTCGCGTAGCCGTTCAAAATCGCTATCCAAGCCGATTTTTCGAGTCCGATGCACGCCGATCAAGCTGAGCCGATTGGTGCGAGCGAGTAGGGCATAATCCGACAACTGCTTCATGTCGGGATAGACATTCAGCCGGTTACGTAGATCGAGTCGAAGTTGACGTACCCAGAAAGTCAACGGGCTAACCAGGCGGATATAAACGTATTCAAATTCGAACGCTCCCCGGCGACCGGGAATCAGCTTACGTCGGAGCGTCACCGATCGATGCGGCGGCAAGTCGAGTCGGTGTCGGTCGGGGCGGCAGACGAAGGCCTCGGGTAAGTCGTCGCGGACCTCACCGCGGAGTCGGACCGATCCGGTATTGTGAATCGTCACCTCACTCGGCAGCTCAATGCCCAGTGAGCCTGTCCGGGCGAGTTCTCGCTCGACTTCGATCGCTCCACGCGTCGTCGTGATCAAAATCAGCAGATCGATCGTGACCAAAACCACGAAAATCGTGTCGACAATCAGGACCGCCACGACGACGGGCGGATAAAAGACCGTGATCAGACTGAGCACCAGAGAAACACCCAACAGGGCCAGCCAAGACCAGGTCGGGTAGGCCTTCAGGCGCCAAGCCGTCCACACGATCGGCAACGCGAGCAGGGTCAGCAGCAACCAAGGCCACTGAGAGAATTGTCGGAACGCTTCAGCCTGCGCGATCAATTTTCCGGCCGCTGGGCCAATCGCCAAATCTGACTTTCTAGCTCATCGATCAACGGGTCGAACTGCGGCAGCTCGACAGCGTTGTTGCCCTGCTCGTGTTTGCGAAATAACAGCAGGTAGGTCTCGTTTTGAGGGCGATGACGGTGAAAGAAAAGTTCATCCTTGCGGAGAATCAGCCGGCCGAGTTCGCCCCCTTGCTGGGTCGACGCTATCGCCTCGACGGCATCCGCCGAGCCACCGACCAGGCGCTCGGCCAACTGCGAGGCGATGTCACGATACCCGCGCTCGCTCGGTAACAAACCGTCGACGATGAAGTCGTCGCAAGTGACACCGATAACCGGCAGACCGAACCGCTCACCGACTCGGTCGACGGTCTCGGCACAGGCGCGGATCGAGTCCTCGTATCCCTTCGTTCGAACGCCGGGCAACACGAACGGTCGCATCAGGATAACCCGTCGTTGACGCTCGAGTTGCGATTCCACCAAGCGGACCAAGCCCGGCTCGAACCGCTCCACCGCGTCGCCACCGTTACTCGCCTCGGCAAACCCGTAAGCGAGTAATACCGCGGTCGGATTCGCCAGATCGAGGTCGTACTGAAGCCGCTGGAAACCCTTTTCGGGATTGGGGTCAAACACCTTCCGGGCGAAGCCGTGGACGTCGTCACCGGACCAGCCGAGATTGCGGACCCGCAGTTGCCAGTCGGAGCGCCGCAGTTGCAGCTCGGCCTCGAGCCACGGGTTCGCTTGCATCCGTTCGATGAAGGTGCCACCGACCAAGGCCAGCGAGTCGCCGGAGCGGAGGATCGGATCCGCCGCGGCAGCGGTACCGGTTGCGGCCAGCAAGCCGAGCCACAGCATGGGCAGAAGCAACAGCACGCGGCAGTGAGAAAACACGGGCCAGCGCAAAAACACGGGGCAGCGCAAAAAATCAGGGCGAAGTGATCGCCAAATGGTGGCCAGATTGCCGCTAGAAGGTTTGCCGATACAAGGCGTCGCGATACAAAAGGTGCCGAAAAGACAGGCCATCGTCGAATAGCTCCAGGCGGACGAATCGAAAATCACCCCCTTAGAATACACCAGTCGGCGGCAGAAATCTGGTCGCTGGAAGCGGCCGACGGTCAGGCGTGTTGAACCAGATCGCGGAACTTGTCGAGATAAGCGAGCGAATGGTCGAGCACCAGGTCGTAAGCCAACGGTTCAACGTCCTGCCCCAGCACTTCGATTTCGATCCAGCGGTCGTAGCCGCCGGCGGCCAGCTGTTCCAAAATCGCCGGGATCGGTACCCGCCCCTCGCCGAGCAGACAGCGGTTCATCTCGCCCAGGGGGCAATGTCGGCTGTCACCGAGTTGCACAAGTTGCAGGCTGTCGATGACCTCCGGCAGCCAGGTCAAAACGTCTTCATCCATCCCCAGGTGATAGGTGTCGAGCACCAGTCCGACATTGTCGCTGGCGACCGCCGAGATGATGTCGAGCGTCGCTCGGATGTCGTGGATGAACGACCACTCGTCGCCACATCCGGGATGGAACGGTTCGATCGCCAAACGCACGTCGAGACTCGACGCCACCGCATCGACCTCCATCAACGCTTGGCAGATCGTCTTGTGTAAGTGTCGCCGGATATGGTTGTTGCGGCCGCCGACGAGCACGACCAGAGTCTCGGCGCCGAGATGGCTAGCCTGTTCAACGGCGTCGATCGCGTCGTCGACGGCGTCGGCAAAACGCCGCCCGTCGCTGCCGGTGAAGCCGCCCACCCAAGACAACGACGAGGCCCTTAGGCCACTCTCGAGCATCCGCTCGATCGTCTGGTCGACGCCCAAATCGTCCAGTTTCGGACGCCAGAACCCGATCCCGCCAATCCCCCGATCGAGAGCCGCCTGAATGTCCTGTTCAAGACTCCAACGCAGCGTGGTTAGCTGGCTGATCGCGATCTTTTTCATCCGTGGTTCTGGCCTGTTGAGGGTTCGAATGGGCGAAAAGCGGTGCCGAGGAAGCAGTATCGCAGGTCGCGCCGCGGCGGTGAATATCAGCCGAGCCCCTGAGGCCAGAAACGGAGAAAAAAGCTTGAATATGCTAGCAAAGGCGTCGCCTGACGATCACTCGATCGGTTCGATCGTCGCCGACATGCTGCCCTGGCAACGCGTGATGTACTGATCCTTACCGAAGGCATGGATCTGATCGCGTTTCAGCTCCGCGTGCTCGCGGGTCGTCGTCAACAAGATCGCCCGGCCCGACGAATCGACCTCTTTGGCGATCTGAAACCCGCGTTCCTTCGTCGCTCGGAACAGCTGCTTCACCATCTTCACGACGTATTCGTAGCTGTGGTCGGGGTCGTCCCAGAGGATCACGTTGTACCTCGGTTGAGGCTTTGACTTACGGTCGCGTTGCTGCTCCTGACGTGTGGCGTTTTCGGGCTCCGAGGTGACGACGACTTCATCGAGCACGGCCGGTTCTTGAGACATGATCTGAACTCGCAAAAATCGAAACTGCTGGCGGTCGCGGGCTCGCCCCATGCGTTGCCCACGACGCCGTATAGTGTAGCGCGTTCGGTTGCTGTCGGTAATCCATTTTGTGCCGGGCGAACCGTTTTTGTCGTCCCGCCGGGTACGATCCACGGAAACTTTAACGATTGCCCCAAGGTAGCCCGCCCGTCATGACTTCAGCGAACCCCACGTCGATCCCCGACGCCGTTTCCCGGCGACTCGCCGACCACCAATCGGCCCACCTTGATGACCTCTGTCAGTGGCTGCGAATCGGCAGCGTCAGCAGCGACCCGACGGCCCGCGACGAGATGGATCGGGCCGCGGCCTGGGTCGAAGCGAAGTTCCACGCTGCCGGTATGGCGACGAAGCGGATCGCGACGGCTGGGTTCGACCTCGTCTATGCCGAGACCCCGCCGGTCCCCGATGCCCCGGTCGTACTGGTCTACGGGCATTACGATGTTCAACCGCCCGAACCGTTGGAAAAATGGGTTACCCCGCCCTTCGAGCCGACGGTCCGCGAGGGCGATCTGTATGCCCGTGGCGCGACCGATGACAAGGGGCAAGTATTGACCCACATCCAGAGCGTCACCGAGTGGCTTGCCAGCGGCACAGCGTTGCCGCTGCAAGTGAAGTTCCTGGTCGAGGGCGAGGAAGAAGTCGGTAGCGAATCGCTGGAGGATAATCTCGAAGAATTGGCCGAGACGCTGGCCTGCGACTGCGTCGTGATCAGTGACAGCAGCCAATACGGCGAGGGACAACCGGCGATCACCTACGGTTTGCGTGGCATCCTGGCGATGGAGATCCGGGTCGACGGTCCCAGCCAAGACTTGCACAGCGGCAGCTTCGGCGGCGCTCTGATGAACCCCGCGATCGCTCTCTGTCACCTGTTGTCGTCACTGGTCGACTCGGACGGCCGGATCGCCGTACCAGGCTTCTATGACGACGTCGCGCTGCCCGCTGACCAGGAGGCGGATTTGATCGGGTCGCTACCGGGTGACGATCAGACGATGGCCCGGCAACTCGGGGTGCCGAGCCTGTTCGGCGAAAGCGGCTTCTCGACAAACCTCCGCCGCTGGGCCCGCCCCTCCTTCGACATCAACGGATTGACCTCCGGGCACCAAGGCGAAGGCGGCAAGACGATCATTCCGTCTTTCGCGGTCGCTAAGTTCACCTTCCGTTTGGTACCCGACCAGGATCCCGATCGCATCGCCGCAGCCGTTCGCAAGCACCTGGAAAGCCGACTCCCGCCCGGGGTCCGATTGACGCTCGACGTCGGCCACGGAGCTCCCGGAATGGTGACGTCGATCGACAGCCCCTTCGTCGATGCGGCCAAGGCCGCGATCGAAGAGGCGTTTGGCGTCGCCCCAGTGATGATCCGCGAAGGCGGCTCGATCCCGATCGTGGCCCGGTTCCAAGCGGCCCTGGACGCCGATTGCCTGCTGCTCGGGTGGGGACAAAACGACGACGGCGCCCACAGCCCGAACGAAAAGTTCTCGGTCGCCGATTACCATCGCGGGATCCGGGCAAGCGCCGCGTTGTGGCAACAGCTCGGCCGGCTATCCGGCCGCACCTGATTCATCCCCCGCCGATCCCCTTTGTTGATGAGGCCTTGTCGTGACGCGCCTGCTGCTGTTTTTGTCGTTGATCTGTTTGAGGGTCGGGATGCCGATGGCGGAGGCCCAAACGACTTGGAAGAACACTCCCGATCGCGTCTGGCTGGGTGCCGATTGGTGGGCCAATCCGATGGAGGATTGGCGACTGGTCGACGGAGCGGCGGAATGTCAACTCGGTGCCACCGGACGGAACGTTCACTTGCTGACTCACCAGTTGACCGATCCGACCCGTCCGTTCGCGATGACGGTGACGATTCAGCGGGTCGAAACCGGGTCGCAAGGCGGCGCCGGCTTTCGAATCGGTCTGCGGAGCGAACTGAATGAGTACCGCAGCAACTGCTTCGCCCGAGGCGGGATCGATGCCGGCTTCGAAGCGGGCATGCTCAAGCTCGGCCAACAATCGGTTAACTTCGCCGCGGGTGATCAGGATCGACCAATCGAATTGACCTTAACCGGGGAGCCGGTCGGCGATTCGGTGAACTTAGAATTGACGGCTCGCGTCGCCGATCGTGAACCGGCCAGCGTTTCGCTACAGGTCGATCGCGACCGGTTGCTGGGCAACGTCGCGATCGTCAACAACTACGGTCCGCCGACCAACCGCACCCAAGCGTTGCGGGCCGACCGACACCGCTACCGGTTCAGCGATTGGCAGGTTTCCGGCGATGCTTTTACCGAAACGCCCGAGCATCGGTTCGGCCCGATCCTGTGGTCGATGTACTCGCTCTCCGACTCTCGCGGCGAGGACGGGTGGGTGATGAAGTTGACGGCGTTGACCGGTCCGCTCGGTGCCGACGACGACCAGGAAATCGAGCTGCAAGTCGACGATGCGGACGATTGGAAGTCTTTGGGGCGAGCGAGGCTTGACGAAGACGCTTGGATCGCGACGTTTCGCATCGCTGATTGGGACGCGACGAAAGCGACCAACTATCGCCTCGTCTACCGCCAGCGACAGCTCGATGGCGGAGTCGATGTGTCGTATCGCGAGGGGACGATCCGGGCCAACCCGTCCGGCAGACCGCTCCGCGTCGCCAGTCTGACCTGCCAGAACGATTACGCCTTTCCCTACCAGCCGGTCGCCGAGAATTTGCTCAAGCTCGACCCCGACCTGCTCTATTTTTCCGGTGACCAGCTGTACGAAAGCCATGGCGGGTTTGGCATCATCCGCGCACCGGCAGAACCGGCGATCCTGAACTACTTGCGCAAGTACTACCAATTCGGCTGGGCCTTCGGTGAAGCGATGCGCTCGCGGCCGACCGTGGTGTTGCCCGACGATCACGACGTATTTCAAGGCAACGTTTGGGGCGAAGCCGGCGCACCGATGGACTTTTCGACCGATCCCGGCGCGTCGTCCCGAGGCGGCTACGCCCAGCCGGCTCGAATGGTCAATGTGGTTCACGCCACCTGCACGTCACACCATCCCGATTTTTATGATCCACGAACCGTCAAGCAGGACATCAGCGTCTATCACGGCGACCTCGTTTACGGCGACGTCAGCTTCGCGATCATCGCAGATCGACAGTTCAAGAGTGGTCCCGAGCGGGTCAAGACCGATGGCCCCCGAGCCGATCACGTCGTGAACCCCGACTTCGATACCTCAACCCTCGACCAACCGGACTTGGTCCTCTTGGGCGATCGGCAAGAAGCGTTTTTGAAACATTGGTCCGCCGATTGGCGCGGGCACTCGATGAAGGTCTTGCTGAGCCAAACCGTCTTCGCTGGCGTCGCGACACACCACGGCGCCTATGACGGTTATCTCAAGGCCGATCTCGACAGTGGCGGTTGGCCTCAATCCAAACGTGACCAGGCGCTGCGGAGCCTGACCGGTTCGATGGCTCTGCATCTCAACGGCGACCAGCACCTGGCGTCGTTGGTCCAATACGGGATCGAGCGGCAACGTGACAGCGTCTGGTCGTTCTGCAGCCCCGCGATCGCCGTCGGGTACCCGCGTTGGTGGCGGCCCGACGAACTCGGTTTCGAAGTTCAAAATCGTCCCCAACACGGCTTACCCAACACCGGGGAATATCGCGACGGCCTCGGCAATCGGATCTACGTTTATGCGGTCGGCAACCCGGAAGTCGCCAGCGAACCGCACCGCTACGATCGGGCTCATCAAAAGGGAAGTGGGTTCGGGATGGTGACGATCGATCCCGTCGCCAAAACCTATCACCTAGAGGCGTTTCGATTCCGTGTCGACGCCACCGACGGGAATCCCGACAATCAATTTCCGGGCTGGCCGATCACACTCCACCAACGCGACAACGGCGTCGAAAACTCGATCCGCTAAGGTGCGGGATTACCGATCGTGATGCGAAATCGCTTCGTTCGTCTGCTGCTGACAACACTGGCGCTCTATCTCGGGATGGTCATCATGCTGGCGTGGTTGGAGCGGCCGATCATCTATCCGGCACCGCCGCCAAGCGATGGCGATTGGAACCCGTCCTGGTTGACGTATGAGGATGCTCGCTTCGCCTCTGCCGATGGGACGCGGTTGCACGGTTGGTTCCTCGAACACGCCGCCCCTCGGGCGACGATCCTGCTCTGTCACGGCAACGGTGAACACGTCGCGTACCTGGCCGATGAATTGCAGTTCCTTCGCGAGCGGTTGGCCGTCAACGTGATGGCGTTCGACTACCGAGGCTACGGCCAAAGCGAAGGGCGACCATTCGAGCGAGGCATATTGGACGATGCGGATGCGGCCCGCGATTGGTTGGCCGAACGGACCGGACAACCGGCCGATTCGATCGTCTTTTTCGGTCGGTCGATCGGCGGTGCGGTGGCCGTTCATCTCGCGGCCACAGGCGGGGCCCGTGGGCTCGTTCTCGATCGCACCTTCGGGTCGCTGGTCGACGTCGCCGCGGCCCAGATGCCCTGGATTCCCGTCCGCCTGCTGATGCGAAACCGGTTTCCTGCGCAACAATGGATCAAACACTACCACGGACCGTTGCTGCAGATTCACGGTGAGGCCGACGAGATCGTCCCGCTGGCGACCGCCCGGCGTTTATTCGCCGCCGCGCCTTCGCAGGATAAGAAGCTGATCGTCAGTCCGCGGCTGGGACATAATTCTCCCTGGCCAAAGGAATACTACGATGAACTCGAGACGTTCATCGCGTCGCTCGCTCAACCATCTCCGCCCGAGCCTTCGGCCGATCGTTGATCCGGTATCGCGATGTC
>SKZY01000009.1 GCA_007127095.1 Planctomycetaceae bacterium | reverse complement strand
CTGGGGTCGATCATGATCCCAGCCGGATAGGGCACCATCGTTCCCGGCCCGCCCATGTCAGACCAGCTATCCGGCGCGATGGTCGTCTGCAGTAGATGCATCAACGTGACGAAGTCGGCTCCGCCACCTCCGCGGTAGGGCACCTCGCCATCACCGGCAGATGCCGTAGTTGATGCCGTTGGGCCGGCCGCAGACGTCGTTCCGGCCGCAGACGTCATGCCGGTCGACGCGTCCGCACGCAGCACCACTTCAGCCTGGACCTGCTCCACCCCTTCCGCTAACCGATGGGGCGACCGGACTTGGCCCAAAGTTCGGACCGCCGCGAGTGTATCGCCACCTTGAACCAATCGTACCGCAGCGGCGATCAACGCCTGGTCCCGATTCAGCGGCCCATCCGCGACGGGCGGACGTCGCTCCTCCCCTACCGCGGCACTGGCCGGCAAGATCAGCGGGAGAACGACCGTCAACAGCAGCACAGAAGCGATTCCGCGGACCATCACGCCGCCAGATCGGCTTGTCACCCCAAGCCGACTCATCGTCGCTGCTCTCGAACCAGACATCGCCAACTCCCTCCCGTTCTGAAACGAAACCGTAGCGCCCGATTCTACCGTCTGGTCAGCCGACCGCGGGAATTGTCAAGAATCGGTTCGTCGCTCGTCGCTTCTCAGCCGGGTTTGATATTGTTTGCAAACCCCCTCTGGGTTTACAAAAGCGGCTTGGTCCAAATCCTCGCCGGTGAGGGCCACGGATGGATAGCGGAATCAGTCCCCGAGCCGAAAGAGTTTGTGGCCAGGGTTGGTTCACGAATCGCGCTGAGGCTCACGGATGAATGCGGCAAACGAACTCGGGTCTCTCCAAGGCGAACGGTGCCCGACCAACCGTGTGACGCGGACGATCACGACCTTGGTCATGCTGCTGACGACTGCCGCCTGCGCCGAGACGTTTGCGCAGTCCGAGCGGGCTGATTCTTCCGGGACACCCACCTTTCGAATCTCGGACGTCGACACTCCAGCAGAGCGGATCAGTCCGCCTGTCGGCACTTCCACCGCGTCCCCCGATGCACCGACCGGCCCGGGGCGATCTCATCCGCATTCAGCGCTGCCTCGTTCGCTGCCCGCCGCCGGTGGTTTGCCCGGTTGGGACGGATCCACCGGCAGGTACCACGTCAAAAACCACGCTCGCAACGAAGTCAACAGCGGCGAATCGACAGGCCGTGATCCCTGGGCCGAAGCCCGCCGTCTGGGTATCGCCGACAACCCGTCCTACCCGATCCCTGAATCACTACGAAACGAGGATTGGCTGCGACAATCCGCCGCCGACGCGATGCTGAAGAGTGAAAGTTGTATCCACTGCCACACCGACGTCGGCAACATGCATCCGCCCAACACGGTCAACATCGGCTGCGTCGATTGTCACGGCGGCGATGCCCAAGCTTTCACGCTCGAGAAGTCTCACGTCCCGGCGAATTTTCCGCCGGCCTGGAAAGATGGAGCGAATCCCGAGCGGAGCTACACGTTGCTGAACCATGAATCACCCGAGTTCGTGCGGTTCATGAATCCCGGCGACCTGAGGGTCGCTCACATCGCGTGCGGACAATGCCATCCCAACGAGGTGCTGCAGCTCCGCAAAAGCATGATGACGCACGGCGGCATGCTGTGGGGAGCCGCTCTTTACAACAACGGCGCCAGCCCCTCGAAGTGGACACTCTACGGCGAATCGTATTCGATGTTCGGCAACCCCCAACGGTTGCAGACGGTCCCGCCGCCGACGCCGCAGGAGACCCGCGAGCACGGCGTGCTACCGTTCCTCGACCCGCTGCCACCCTACCAGGTGAGTCAACCGGGAAATGTGCTCCGAATTTTCGAACGGGGCGGTCGCTTTCTACCCGAGATCGGCATTCCCGAACCGCTCGAGGAACCCGGTCGTCCACGCGAACGACTCAGCCTGCGGGGACTCGGCACCGACAACCGTACCGACCCGGTCTTCATCGGCCTGCAAAAGACTCGGCTGCTCGACCCGACACTCAATTTTCTCGGCACCAACGATCATCCCGGCGACTATCGCAGCAGCGGTTGCAGTGCCTGTCACGTGCTCTACGCGAACGATCGCAGCCCGATCGCCAGCGGTTTTATCGCCAAATATGGAAACCGCGGCCGCGCCGCGGCGGAAACCGATGACTGGGTCCAGGCCGTCGACCCGATGATCCGCAAGGACCAATCGGGGCACCCGATCCAGCACAAGTTCGAACTGCGGATGCCGACCAGCCAGTGCATGGTTTGCCACGTCCATCCCGGCACCAACGTGCTCAACAGCTATCTCGGTTTCATGTGGTGGGACAACGAAACCGACGGCGAATTGATGTACCCCCGGAAGCAGAAGAACTTGACCGCCGAGGAGTACTTGGCGGCGACCAGTCGCAATCCCGAGGAAGCGGCCGCCCGCGGCTTATGGTCCGATCCCGAGTTTCTAGCAAACGTCAGCGAACTGAATCCCTACCTCCGACACACGCAATTCGCCGATTTTCACGGCCACGGGTGGGTCTATCGAGCGGTGTTCAAAAAAGACCGCAGCGGCCAACTGTTGGATTGGCGTGGTGAACAGGTAGCGTCACCCCAGACCGAGGACCTGGTCCGCGCGGTCGAGCCGCCCGATGCCGTCGAACAAGCTCATGGAAAACAACGCGACGGGGTCCCGGTTCACCTGATGGATATCCATATGGAAAAAGGGATGCACTGCGTCGATTGCCATTTCTATCAAGATGGTCATGGCGATACGAAACTGTATGGCGAAGTTCGTGCGGCGATCGAGATCCAGTGCATCGATTGCCACGGCACCGCTTCGGAAACGATCATCGATCAACTCGATCGACAATTGGCGACCGGAAAGCCGTTGAAAATGTCGACCAGCGGTCCGGCCGCCGCCGATCCAGGAACCAATCTGCTGACGCTGCGGACCGCGTTCGGTCAACCGCGATTCGAAGTCGTTCAACAGCCCGGCGGTAAGCCGAAACTGATTCAACGATCCAACGTCGAGCCCGATCTCAGTTGGGAGGTGACTCAAACCGCGGATACGATTCGGCCCGGCGGCGAACACTACAACCCG
>SKZY01000454.1 GCA_007127095.1 Planctomycetaceae bacterium | reverse complement strand
TTGTTCGCGGTAGACGGGGACGTGGAAATGGATCCGCAGGTGTCGGTCGGTGATTGCAGCGGGGTCGTCGACCGTGGCGAGCCACTGCGGCAAGTCTTCGACGAGTCGGAACTGTCCGGCCGCATCGAGCAGCCCGGTTTGATGGAGGTAACGGTCCTCGGCGAATCGTTTCAATTCGTCGATCGCCGACTGACGTTTTGCGGGTAAGTAATCGGCCAGTGGCAGATCGATCGCGCTGCTGATCTGGATCTTGCCGACTTCGATCCCTGCGCGGGCATAGGTTTTCAGGGCGGCGGACTGCGATTCGAACATCACCGCCGAATGACAGACATCGTGACAGACGCCCAGGTAGCGACGATGGTTCGCATCGGGAAGTTCGCTTTCGAAGAATGCGACGACGTCCTCGCAGCGATCGAGCAGACATCCCGGTTCGGGTTCGATGGCGACGACCACGCGGCGGCCGCGGCGGGCCTCGAGCTGCTGCAGTCGTGACGCCAAGTCGCGCAGATTCGCCCCGGCGGCGGAGAGATCTTGGCCGTCATCGCCAGGCCAGCCGAGCGGCAGGGTGCTGATCGACCCGACCCGGCCATCGGCGGGCAGCATCCGGTCGAGCAATTCGGCGAGCTGGGCGGTGTATTCGAGCCGGCTCGACTGCCACCAGGCGGGCCGATAGACGCGGTGTTTGACGACCGGCAGATGGAAATTGTCGTAAGGAAAGCCGTTGATCGTCAGCGGCGTCAGGTCATGGTCGGTCAGCCAACGGGCGAACGCCTCGGCCGCACCGTCGGCCAGCAGTTCACCGGCGGCGGAGGCGGGAATCCAGAGTCCGACCGGCAGCGGCGAATCGCTGCCAGCTTCGCGCCGCAGCCGAGCGATTCGGGCAGCGTGAGCCTGCAACGTTTGCTGAATCGCAGCCACATCGGTCCCGGCATGAACATTAGTACAATATCCGATCCGAGTTTGCGGCGTGGAGGAGATCGATGTCGGGGGGAGGGGGGATGACATGCAACCAAACAGGCGAATCGGAACGAAAATCGAAAATTGGCGAAGAGCGGACGCCGCTGGCCAAACTCTCGTTCGGCGACCAAGTAAACTGGGAAGCCGGACGGAAAACAGACCGGCCATCTTGCCCGATTTTATCCGCTTTGAACACTCACCCGGAGCGAACTTCCGTGATCCCAGTCGCCCGCTCGAATGATTCGCCGTGGCTCCTGCCGCGGCCCCGTGATCGACAACCCGGTCCGGATCGCACCGTGCAGCCGGCGGTAAAGAGGAAGATCATGCGGAGCGAACTGGCGTGGGTCGGTGTCGCACGAATCGGACTGGTCGGGGCGATTTTCGTCGCAGCGTTCTTGGCAGGGTCGGCGGCCGACGCTCAACCGTTGCCCAACGCCAAGTACGACGGACGTCCCGATCCGTTTTATCCGATCGACATGTGGTTGGCGTCACCGAACGAGCAGCGACTCGGATCGGGGGCTCCGGGACCGGGGTATTGGCAACAGCGGGCCGACTACGAAATCGATGTCAGCTTGGACGACGAGCGTCAGCGATTGAGCGGCCGCGAGTCGGTGACTTATGAAAATCGTTCCCCCCATTCGCTCGACTATCTTTGGTTTCAATTGGAACAGAACGCCTACCGGCCCGATTCGGAAGCGTTGATGACGGCAACGGCCCCGAACCTCGAGGGGCGAGTGCCGTTTTCGCTGTTGCGATCGTTGCTTGCGCGGCAGGCGTTCCCGGGCGGGTTTGAGATCACGGCGGTCACCGACGACCAGCAACAACCGCTGCCGTTCACCGTCGTCGGGACGGCGATGCGGGTCGACTTGGCCAAGCCGTTGGCGCCAGGTGAGATCATCCGAGTGAAGATCGATTTCGGCTATCGGATCACCGACGCCAAACTGATCCGTGGCCGTGGCGGCTTTGAATTTTTCTCTGCTGACAAAAACTACATCTATGAGATCGCTCAGTGGTTCCCGCGGTTAGTCGCGTACACCGACTACGCCGGATGGCAGCACGAGCCGTTCATCGGTTACGGCGAGTTCAACCTGGAGTTCGGCGATTACGTGGTCCGGATCACGGTGCCGAGCGACATGATCGTTGCGGCTAGTGGCGAATTACAAAATCCCGACGACGTGTTGACGCCGGAGCAAGTGACGCGGTTGCGAGAAGCGGCGACCGCGGAGAAACCGATTTTCATCGTCACGCCCGAGGAGGCCAAAGCGGCGGAAAAACGCGAATCGGACGATGTGGGAACGAAGACGTGGGAGTTCCGCGCCGAAAACGTTCGCGATTTCGCGTTCGCCGCCAGCCGCAAATTCATCTGGGATGCGGTCGGTCATCCGGTCACCGACCGGACGGTGATGGCGATGTCTTATTATCCCAATGAAGCCGAACCGCTGTGGAGTCAATACTCGACCGCGTCGATCGCGCACACGTTGGACGTGTATGGCAAGTTCACCTTCGATTATCCCTACCCGGTGGCGATCAGTGTCAATGGCCCGGTGTATGGGATGGAATACCCGATGATCTGTTTCAACGGCCCGCGACCGGAGAGCGACGGCACGTACAGCAAGGCGACCAAGTACGGATTGATCTCGGTGATCATCCACGAGGTTGGCCACAATTGGTTCCCGATGATCGTCAACAGCGACGAGCGACGTTGGAGTTGGATGGACGAGGGGCTGAATACCTTTTTGCAGTACTTGGCGGAGCAGGAATGGGAAGAAGATTATCCGAGTCGGCGGGGCGAACCGGGCGATATCACCGGGTACATGCGGAGCAACAACCAGCGGCCGATCATGACTCAGAGCGAATCGATCTTGCAGTTTGGCAATAACGCTTATGCCAAACCGGCCACGGCATTGAACATTTTGCGGGAAACGATTCTGGGGCGTGAAGTATTCGATTTCGCGTTCAAGCAATACGCCAATCGATGGCGTTTCAAACGGCCGATGCCGGAGGACTTTTTCCGCACGATGAGCGACGCGTCGGGACACAGTCTCGATTGGTTTTGGCGAGGTTGGTTCTTCTCGACCGACCATGTCGATATCGCCTTGGACGGCGTCAAGCTGTACCAGATCGATAGCGACGACCCCGACCAGGCCGCGGAAACCAAACGGGCCGAAAAGAACCAACGTCCGCAATCGATCTCCGATGAGCGAAATGCCGAACTGCCGAAACGGATCGATTTACAGCCGGGATTGAAAGATTTTTACAATGAGTACGACGAGTTCGAAGTCACCGAGGAAGACCGCAAGACGTTCCGCCGGTTCATCGACGGATTGGACAGCGACGAGCGGAAACTACTCCAGCGGCAGACCAACTTTTATGTGCTGTCATTTCGCAACGTCGGCGGCTTGATCTCGCCGATTATCATCCATCTGGTTTATGAGGATGGCAGCAATGAACGGATCTATGTCCCGGCGACGATTTGGCGAACCGACCCGCGGGCGGTCAAAAAGTTGGTGATCACCGACAAAACGATTCGGCGGATCGAGATCGACCCTCAGCAACAGACCGCGGATTGCGACCAATCGAATAACCATTGGCCACCACAATTGGTCCCCAGCCGTTTTAAATTGTTCAAGTCGTCGCAATCGAAAAATCCGATGCAAAAGGCTAAGGCGGCCGACGACGAGAAGCAGAAGGATGCCAAGAAAGAAGCTGCAAAGGACGACGATGCAAAGCCGGGTAATCCAGAAAAAGATAACGCTAAGCGAGATGGCGATCAGCAAGCTGGCGACAAGAAAAAAGATGTAAAGAAAGGGGAACCGAAAAACAGCAAGGACAAAAAGGACAGCAGGAAATAGGGCCCGATGATCGAACGGTCGCTGGTAGGCGACAAGCCGATTTTTATAGTCGTCTTTCGCTCCGCGAAAGAATGCCAAAGCGCTACTTTCGCGGAGCGAAAGGCGACACTCACTTTTCTGCTCGATGCTAAGGAATAACTGAGATGATGCAAGCGTGGATGGTCGCGGTGTGGGCCGGACTTTTGCTGCTGCATCCGGGGCATTCGACCCGGGTCGAGGTGCAGTACGACCCGCAACAGCGGACGATCGAATTGGCGATGCGGATCGATCATGCCGACCTGGAGGCGGCGTTGCAAAAGCGGCTCGATCGCCGCGTCGTGATCGAGGAATTGGATGACGAGCAGGCCGCGGCGGCGATCGGCGATTATCTTCGCGCGACGTTACGAATCGATGGAAAACCGCTGCAGGCCGACCATTTCGAGTGGGTCGGTTGGCAGCGACGGCAAATTTCGAGTTGGATCTATGCGGAGCTCGCTGTCGCCGAGAACGACCGCGACGCCGTGGAATTAGAGATTTTGACGCTGTATGAAACTGAGCCGGAATTGAATCATGTCGTCACGGTTCGCGAGGGGCAGCGGGTGAGTTCGCGGGTCCTTTCGAAACAGCGGCCGACCGTAACGATCGGGCTTGGAAATCGATCGGATTGAGTGACCGGCGATCGCATCGATGGGTGTCACGTCGATGGCGGCGGGGCGTCATGGAGGAATGAGTTCTTTTTGGCGGTACGAAAGCCGTCGGTATTTCGCAGGTGTTGGCGGAGTCGGATCCGGCAGCGGGTGGCGAAATCGAAGACGGTCTCGCCGCGGTAGTCGGGGTAGGTCCAGCGGTGATCGATCCAGCGGCCACCGACGTAGCTGAGCGTGATTTCGCCGAAGATACCGTCGCGGAGATAGACGCGGTGATCGCGATCCTTGACGGTGGCGAGTACGAGTTTGGCTTGGGTGATGTAGCCGGGGTCGAGGTTCAGCGGCCGGGCGGTGGCGCCGGCAAACTCGCTGGCGGCGAGCCATTCCCAGGCATTGGTTTCGGTCTTCCAGTCGGCCAAACCGGCGGGATCGGCCGGGGCGGCGAGGGCGAGCAACGTTTTGGTCAACCCCGAGCCCATTTCGTCGCGATAATAATCGTTGGCGGTGAACGGCAGCGGCGCAGTCGATTCGGCGATTTCACCCCAGGCGGCGGCGATTTTCGCTCGGGCCCAGTCAGCCACCTGGGGGTCTCGAGAGATCACGGCGACGAATCGGATCACCGGTTCGATTGCACGGGTTTTCGCCAACGACAACGCCTCCCACAATAACGCCCCCAACACGCCAGCCCGATAGCTGATAGCCCGGACCATTTTGGGCCGAACCGCCCTGGTCGAAACCCTCGGATCACGACGATGAAGAACTGGATAGCCGATCGTACCGCATCATTCGATTCCAGTGGTATCCGCAAGGTATTCGACCTAGCGGCGAACATGCGAGCCCCGATCAACCTGTCGATCGGCCAGCCCGATTTTGACGTTCCTGAACCGGTGCAGAACGCCTGCATCGAGGCGATCCGTGCGGGCAAAAACGCTTACTCGCAGACCCAGGGGATCGGGCCGCTGCGGCAACGGTTGGCCGACGAGATTCGGGCGGCGTTGCCGCATGCCGACCGCGAGGTTTTGATCACCAGCGGAACGAGTGGCGGATTGGTTTTGGCGATGTTGGCGATGGTCAACCCGGGTGATGAAGTGATTTACTTCGACCCTTATTTCGTGATGTATCCGGCTTTGGTGAAGATGGCGGGGGGCATTCCGGTGCCGATCGACACCTATCCCGATTTCCAGATCGACGTGCAGCGGGTTGCCGACGCGATCACGGAGCGGACCAAGTTAATTCTGATCAACAGCCCGGCGAACCCGTCGGGCGTCTCGGCCGGTGAAGCGACGATGCGGCAGTTGGCCGATTTGGCTCGCCAGCGAGGTGTGGCGTTGGTATCCGACGAGATTTACAGCCGATTTCAGTACGACCAGGCCTTCGTTTCGCCGGCGGTCTTCAACGACCAGACGATCGTGATCGATGGTTTCAGCAAAAGCCACGCGATGACCGGGTGGCGGGTGGGTTATGTCCACGGACCTGCCGAGGTGATCACGGCGATGACCAAAATGCAGCAGTACACGTTTGTCTGCGCACCGCAACCGGCGCAGTGGGGAGCATTGGCCGCGATCGATGTCGATTTGAGCGACCATATCGCGGCCTATCGCCGTAAACGCGACCTGATCGTGGAGGGCTTGGCAGACCGCTTCGAATTGGCCACGCCGACCGGCGCTTTTTACGCTTTCCCGAAGGCTCCGTCGGGGAGCGGGACCGAGTTCGTCCGGCGAGCGATCGAGCGGGATTTGTTGATCATTCCCGGCGGGATTTTCAGCGGCCGGGACACGCATTTTCGGATCAGCTATGCCGCCAGTGACGAGACGCTGCGACGCGGCATCGAAGTATTGCGGGAATTGGCGTAACAGCTGTCAATCGAGGCCCCAGCGTGACCGCAGCTTTTTCTGCCAATCGTCGGGGAACGGGAGTCCCCAAGGCGACTGCGGTGTCGCCGGAACGCAGAAGTCGCGGGTCGGCTCGGCTGCGTCGGTTTTCGCAGCAGCAATCAACTCGATCGCGGCCGCTTCACCTTCGGCTCGCGGTGGCGGACTGAAACCGCGACCGGGGCGGGCGGGAGTGATGGGGGAAGCGGAGGGAGATGGTGCGGTGGTGGGCCGCACGGCTTGCGCCGTTGCGTTGGGAGAATCGGGAGGCCGTACGGCTTGCGCCGTAGCGTTGGGAAGATCGGGCGGCCTCACGGCTTGCGCCGTGGAGTTGGGAAGTTCGGAAGGCCGCACGGCTTGCGCCATGGCGTTGGGAAGATCGGGAGGCCGTACGGCTGACGCCGTGGCGTTGGGAAGATCGGGCGGCCGCACGGCTTGCGCCGTGGCGTTGGGAAGATCGGGAGGCCGCACGGCTTGCGCCGTGGCGTTGGGAGAAGGGGCGGTTGGCGCGGGTGTGGATGGCTGGAAATCGATTTCGATCAGCGAGCCTGTGGCGTCTTCGAGTTCATGGATGGAGAAGACGAAGGCGTTGATGATGCCGTCGATGTGATTGATGTTGGCGATCGCCATTCCCTTGCCATCCCAGGCGGTACCGGCGCGAACCGCTTTGGAATCGACCCGTAGGCGTTCCTGATCGAAATGGATTTGGACGCTGGCCCCGCGCAAGCCTTGAACGTCTTCGATATCGAGTGAATTACCGACGACGGCAGGTTCGTCACCGCTGTAGAGTTTGACCTCCGGGATGCCGAAATCGGCGGCCAGCAACGAGCGGCCCTCGAGCCGTTCGACACTCAAACTGCGACGAAACTTGTGCATCAGCCGTCATCCCGATTAGAGGTCACAGAGGACTCGTCAACGTCGCCCGAGTCGATCGGGCGTCGCGTCGCGTCTGTGCGGGATGGTTAGCAAAACGGCCGAGCGGAATGGAACAGCATTTCGGGCGCTACCACAATCCGTAATCGACGAAAGCTTGGTCAGCTGCGGCGTTGAGCTCTTCAGCCTCTCGAGCGGAGGAGTTGGGTGGCGATCCAGACAGGGCCCCAGCGGGTTTGGCAGCAGTCGTTGGATCGACGATCGCCACAGGGTCTGCGGGAATCGATGTGTTGGGGATCGTCGTGGCGGCTTCGCCTTCGGCCGCGTTGATCAGCGACGACAAGTCGAATCCGTCGAGATCGACTGGGGTGACGGCGGGCGGATTCGCGGGGGCTGATGCGTCGATCAATGTCGAAGCCGCGGCGGCGGCCGCCGAAGTAGCAGCGGCCGGTGACGCACCGGAATCCGCCGCGGCGGCGGATTCCGGCGGCACGAAGCCGCTGGCATCCTGGTTGATCTGGAGCAACGAATCGACCCATTCCTGTGAACCGATCGGCATCAGCGGCGTCGACAGCAGTCGGTTGTAGAGGAACTCGGGTCGCAAGCTATGCTCGCGAAAGTGCTGTTGGTCAGCATTTTGGCCGGCGGCGAATTGCACGGTCAGCTCATTGGGGCCGCCATCAAAGTAGGCTTCTGGCTGGGTTTGGGTGATCCGATAGGTCGCCGGGGCCAAGTCGGTGAACTCGTATCGACCGGTGGCATCGGTATCGACGGAGGCGACCGTTTCGCCGGTCGTTTGGTTAGTCAATGTGATCCGGACGCCAGGAATTCCTTCAAACTCACCGGGTTGGTTGTCGTTATTGACATCGGCGTAGACGACGCCAGCGATCCGGTCGGCCAGGACCGGGTCGTCGTCGAGCACGGTGATCAATCCATCGGTCGGATCGGGGCCACTGACCGGCGCCGGGTCGACCGGGATCGCCGACTCGTTCAGCGACACACCGACGAGGTCGATCGGCGATTCGGTCCCTGGGGCAGCCGATTCGAGGATTGAAAAGGCGAGCACGACCAACGAGCCGCCGCTGTCGGGTGAGGCGACGGCGTTGGCCAAAGAGATCGTTACCGTGCCGGCCTCGGCATCGATGTTGGTCACGACTTGGGTGTCCGCGGGGTCATTCCAAGCGGTTCCAGCGGTGACATTTTCTGGGCTGAGCGACAGGACAGTTGGGTCATACGCGATCGTGACCAAGGCGCCTCGGACTCCATCGGCGGAGTCGATATTGACCGGCGTAGCGACTTCGGCACCGACCAAACCGGTCAAATCGACGGGAATGGAAACGGCGGCTAACAGCCGACGGCCTTCGAGCGATTCGATCGACGGACGACGTGTTTTAATTGGCATTGGGGCATCGATTGAGAGTGGAGAGCCGCACGAACCGGGGCAGTGAGCGGTGGTCGATCAGGCCGAGGATGAGGTGTCATCCGTAGACTACGTTTCCCGACCGTTTGTTTCGTCGTAGACGGAACTTTTTTCGTCATCGGGCGTATCAGGACTGTCGCGATCGGCGAGAGAAACAAGAGCTAGCAGTGGTAGCGATTATCCGGCCGCGGGCGGCGTTTGCCAGCTCTGAAATCGGGTGGTTCACTCGACTCACTATCAGCGGTTTACCGCTGCCCTGGTGCGGAGTGATGGTCAAGGGCTGCGACATCGGATCGATGGGCGGTTCGCGATTGTCGGCGGACGGCCACTTGTCTCGGATAGCGATGCCGCGAATCGTGTGTGGGCGATGGCGGCAAGTTAGATCGACTTCGCGATCCGATTCGATCGCTGGAGCCGCCGGAGAATGGTTCCGCCAGGGAAACGGCGATTGGTACCTAGTCGGGACTTTCCCAATCAGTTTTCGTTTGAGATTTCAGGAGCGAGCATGAATCGGATTCAACAATGGAGCCGGATGTTTCGGCGGGCAACACTGCGGCAGACGATCGAGCGTGAATCGGCCCGAACGCAACTCAAGGCACGCCGACTGCGGCTAGAGCCATTGGAGGAGCGTCGGGTGATGGCGGTTGCGGTGGAAGCTTTTACGCCGACCAATAGCGGCTTTACGGCGCAATTGAGCGAACAGATTCGGGTCGAACAGGTCAATCTATATGACGCCCAGAGCGGTGCCATGGGCGATGCCGACGTGACCTTGCGAGGCGAATCGGTCGGTGATGTGCGAGGTTCATTGATCATTACCGGCAACAAATTGACCTTCGTGGCGACCGGTGGCGTGTTGCCGCCGGACACCTACACGGCGACGTTGCGGAGTGCCGAAGACGGGATTGTCGATGCCGCCTTGGGTGAATTGCTGGACGGTGAGTTTGATGGTCAATTCCCATCTGGCGATGGGGTTCCCGGTGGCGATTTTGTCTTTTCGTTCACGGTTTCAGCACTCCCTCAACTTGTCGTGAGTCTACCCGACTTCGCTCGAGGCCCTGACCAACCGGTTAACGTCCCGGCGATCGGAACCGGCCAAGAGCCTCAGCAGGGTCTGCCGATTCGGTTTTCTGAGACCGTCGGGGTTACTTCGCTGACGATGACGATCCATTACGACCCGTCGATGTTGGATGTTAGCGACGTCGTCGTCGGTCGCGACGCTCCGGCGGGCAGTCAGGTCGAAGCGAACCTGATGGTTCCTGGCCAGATCACGCTCGCATTCTTCTCACTCGACCCACTCGAAGGTGGCGCTGCCGACCTAATCGAATTGGTCGCCTCCGTCCCCGAGGACGCTCCCTATGGCGAGGCCCACGTCCTGCGCATCGGCTCATTGGAGGTGAATGCGGGGGCGATCGACGCGATCGGCGATGACGCGGTTCATGTCGTCGCTTTTGTCGGCGATGCCAATCGAAACCGCCGCTATGACGCAGAAGATGCCAGGCTGGTCGCCCGCGTCGGCGTCGAACTCGATTCCGGATTCGTGGTCAGTGATCCGACCGGCTCACCGACCGATCCGGGCGACTTCCTGTATCCTCTTCTCGATCCGCTGATCATCGGAGACGTGACCGGAATCGACGGTATCAGTCCGCTCGACGCGAGCGACCTGCTGCGAGTGGTTGTCGGCTTGAGTGCCCCGAACATCCCGGCATTACCCGCCGCGCAACCGCCGATCGGCTTGACGTTGTCTGCGACAACGATCGATGAGGGACTGCCGGCCGGAACGGTGGTCGGCACATTCACCACCGAAGACCCTGACCTGTCCGATACCCACACCTACAGCCTGGTCGCCGGCGAAGGTGATGATGACAACGATTCGTTC
The DNA here is from genome assembly GCA_007127095.1 of Planctomycetaceae bacterium. Classification (GTDB taxonomy): domain Bacteria; phylum Planctomycetota; class Planctomycetia; order Pirellulales; family Pirellulaceae; genus UBA6163. The sequence continues at coordinate 1,193 of SKZY01000454.1, read as the reverse complement.
GCGATCGACGGCGACACGTTGATCACCGCTGCCGTTTTTGACGCCGGAGTGAAAAGTAGCTACCGCGTGCGGGTTCGGACCACCGATCCGACCGGCCGCAGCTTCGAGCAATCGTTCACCGTGTCGGTCAATGAAGTCAATCAAGCACCGACAGCGATCACTCTTCAGAATGCTGAAATCGAAGAAAATCAGCCGGCAGGCTCGATCGTCGGCCAGTTGTCGACGACCGACCCCAATGTAGGTGATACGCATACCTACACGCTGGTCGATGGCGATGGCGATGACGATAACGCCTCATTCGAAATCGATGGCGATCAACTAGTCACCACGGAAGTGTTCGATTTCGAGACACAATCGAGCTACTCCGTCCGCGTCCGCAGCACCGACAGTGGCGGCCTGTTCACCGAAGCGGTCTTGATTGTCTCAGTCACCGACATCAACGAAGCGCCGACCGCGATCACGTTGACCGATACGACCGTGGCGGGTGATGCCGAAGCCGGCGCGGTTGTTGGGATGTTGGAGACGACCGACCCGGATGAAGGTGACACGCATGTCTACACGCTGGTAGACGGTGAGGGCGATGACGACAACGGTTTGTTCGAGATCGTCGGTTCCGAATTAAGACTCGCTGAGCCGCTCGACTTCGCGCAGCAAGAGAGTTTTTCGGTTCGGGTTCGCAGCACTGATTCCGGTGAGTTGTTCACCGAAGCGGTCTTTGTGATCACGCAGATGCCGGTCAATCAAGCGCCAACCGCGATCACGTTGAGTGATTCGACCGTGGCGGGTGATGCCGAAGCCGGCACGGTTGTTGGGATGTTGGAAACCGCCGACCCTGATGAAGGTGACACGCATGTCTACACGCTGGTAGACGGTGAAGGTAATGACGACAACGGGCTGTTCGACATCGTCGGTTCTGAATTAAGACTCGCTGAGCCGCTCGACTTCGCGCAGCAAGAGAGTTTTTCGATTCGGGTTCGCAGCACCGATTCCGGCGAGTTGTTCACCGAAGCGGTCTTTGTGATCACACAGATGCCGGTCAATCAAGCGCCAACCGCGATCACGTTGACCGATACGACCGTAGCGGGTGATGCCGAAGCCGGCGCGGTCGTCGGGATGTTGGAAACCGCCGACCCGGATGAAGGTGACACGCATGTCTACACGCTGGTAGACGGTGAGGGCGATGACGACAACGG
>SKZY01000010.1 GCA_007127095.1 Planctomycetaceae bacterium | reverse complement strand
CCCTTGTCTTCTTCATCGCTTACGCAGCAGGAAAAGGGATTGCCCCAAACTACCGCCCACCGTCAGTATATTGGGTGCGTCGCCACCTCTCGAGGAGGGCAGCCGTTCGCCAAACCAGGAGTTCCGGATGAACCTTTCCGGTGGTATTCGCTCCGCTCGACCTCCGGCTAATGGCTAAAATCCCTTCGGGATACCGACGCGGACGCCGGTCGGACGTTCAGGACCGGGTCGATAAGGCGATTAAGCCGAAAGACACGTCAGGGGGGGCTTAGCCGCGGAGGATTTCGGCCGCGGTCCTGTGGCACGAATCGGCGTAGCTTCCGCCGAACAGATTGAGATGGTTCAGTAAGTGATACAGCACATAGACTTGCGTCCGCCGCTGCCACCCGTCGGGTAACGGCCATGCCGTCAGGTAGGCCTGGTAAAACGATTCGGGGCAGTTGCCGAAAAGTCGTAGCATGCCGAATTCGGCTTCACGACAACCGCGATAGATCGCCGGATCGATGAGCACCGGTTGGCCGTCACCCGCCGTCAGGTAATTGCCGCTCCACAGGTCACCGTGCAGCAGCGAAGTCGGTTCGTCTCGTCCCTTGAGAACTTCCGGTAATCTCCTGATCAACTCCTCGACCGACTGCCGAAGCGTGGTATCGATCCTGCCGTTGTCGACGCCCCAGCGAAGTTGAAACCCGAGCCGTCGGACGGCGACGAACTCGACCCAGCTGTCGGTCGCTCGGTTCGGTTGCCGAGCCGACCCGAGGAAGTTGTCGTGGTCCAGCCCGATCGCCGCCCCGTGGGTCGAGCGGTGCAGCGCGGCGAGTTGTTCCCCGAAGGCGGGAAAAAAGTCTCTCTCGGCACGGCGAGTTTCGACCCAATCGATCACCAGCCAGGCCCGTCCGTCAGCCTCACCGGTCGCGATCGGTACCGGCACACGGATCGCCCCGGTGTCTGCGATTCGGCGAAGCCCCTCTGATTCACAGCGAAAGTTTTCCATGAAGTCGGCCTCGTTCGACTTCACGAACCACGTCCGCGGGGTCGCGTTGCCGGTATCGACCACGACTCGCGACGCCTGGCTGATGCATCCACCGCTGACCGGTGCGATGTCGAGCACGCGACCACCGCCGGGGACCAGGTGGTCGACGGCTGTTTGAAACGCGTTCCGATCCGCCATCTTTCGCACCTCCGTTTCAACACAGATTCAAGTAAAGATCGAGCGAAAAATAAGCGTTGGGCACCTTTTGTGCAAAGCACCCGCAGGGCGAGTTGCTCGCAAAAGGTGCCAGACACTCTTTCCCCACACATGGCTAAGTTGCCAGTGGGCGATCATCCGACTACAACGCCACGTCGCTTTTGCACCACCGTTTATTTCCTCGTCGATTGCCGATCATGCCCAGTCCAACCGCAGAAATCATTTCGATCGGCGATGAGATGACCAGTGGAGCCCGGTTGGACACCAACAGTCAGTGGTTGTGTCAGCAGATGGGCGAATTGGGGATTGTGGTCCGGTTCAAGTCGATGGTCGGCGATTCGCTGCAGGACAACGTCGACGTTTTTCGGATCGCCGCATCGCGGGCCGATTTTGTGATCGCCACCGGCGGCTTGGGGCCGACGGCAGACGATTTGACCCGAGATTCGCTCGCCTTGTTGGTCGATCGTCCGTTGGTTTTGAACGCCGCGGCGCTATCGCATATCGAGTCGTTGTTTGTTGGACGAGGTCGGGAGATGCCGGCCAGCAATCGTTGTCAGGCGATGTTTCCCGAGGGGGCGATGGAGATTTTCAATCCTCGGGGGACCGCGCCGGGGATCGATCTGGTCGTCGACCGTCCGGACGGCGGTCAGGCTCGAGTCTTCGCCCTGCCTGGGGTACCGGCCGAGATGAAGGAGATGTTCATCGCGACGGTCGTCCCGCGGATCGTTGACCAGATCGGTGGGCAGCGGCGGGTGATTCGCCAGGCGATCGTCAAGTGTTTTGGGCTTGGCGAAAGCGACATGGAAGCTCGCCTTGGCGAGATGATTTCGCGGACACGATCGCCACGGGTCGGGATCACGGTCAGTGCCGCGACGATTTCGCTGCGGATCACTGCGGAGGCAGACGACTCGGGCGTCTGTGAGGCGATGATTGCCGAGACGCGGCGTGAGATCGACGTGTTGGCTGGAGAGTTCGTATTTGGCGAAGGTGAAAGCTGCGAATTGCAGCACGTGGTAGCCGAAATTCTGCAGCGCCGGGGGCAGCGTATGGTAACGGTCGAGATCGGACACGCTGCGCCGCTAGCCGGTTGGCTGGCCGATGTCGTCCCCCGAACCGTCTATGCGGGCGGATCGATCGAATCATCGGTCGATCACAGCAGCGAATCGCTGCGACGGCGGTTACAGGCTGGGGACGCCGATTGGGCGTTGGTCGTCGACCGCTACCCGACGCTTCACACCGATGACGACTTGGTCGCAGAATTGCTGATTACGCTCTGTGGCCGGAAAGAGGGTGAATATTGGCAGACGCGTCAACGGCTCGGCGGGCACCCCGGGATTCTGCACGCTCGAATCGGCAAGGCGGCGTTGGCTTTTGCCCGCTCGGTGTGGTTGCGTTCTGAGCCGTCTGGACATGAAACGACCACGCCTCAACCGGGTTGAGCGTGGTCGTCGCAAGATTAGCTTCCGTCGCCGACGGCAGCCGGGTCAGTTTTTTTGCTGAGCGGCTTGTTGCTGTTGGGCGAGTCCGGGACGCACCCGCTTGTTGATGTCGGTTTCGAGGACACCAAAAACCGCCTCGTGGCGGGCGATCGACATCTGCAGAGCCGCCAGCAATCGCTTGGCGGTGTAGAAGTTGACGATGATCCGTTGTTTGACCTGGATCGGATCCTTGGGCACGCCGATCGGTTGCGGGTTGAGGCCGAAGTCGACGATCAGTTCCTCGGGCGAACCGGTTACGCGACAAAAATTGGCGTAGGTCGCCATCGCGTTCTCGTCGTTAACCTGAACCTGCATCGGTTGTTGAGCTTGGGTCTGCGCCTCGGCGGCAGGACCGGCGGCGGCTTGCGGGGCGGCGGTGGTCGGGTTGTCGGCTTTCGCGTCTGACATAAGGCTTGATTCTCCGTAGCAGTTGGGGGCGTCGAGCGCCACAGTCGCGACCTACGCTGGTCACGAGTTCGGGGCGACGACCGGTATCGAATAGGCGGTGCTTGGACGGCAGCGGCAGTGAACAGGCACAAATCGCCCCACAACGCCGCGTTCAATCGTAGCCGCGAATGAAACCGGGCTACAATCTCGTTTCGACGCTAAACGGCCGCAGTCGATTGATCTTGGGCAAATAATAGGGTTGAGACGGTCGTAGCGAAGATATCGTTCCCAGAATCGAGGAATGAATCGGATTCGATCGCCGGCGTCAGCCGGGGTGCTTTTGCCAGCGGGGCGGATATCACGGCTTGTAACGACTTCGATCAGCGGATCACGCCATCGCCGAACTGGGCGGGCAGTTCGGGTAATTCGGCGACGCGGGACACTTGGCCATCGACCAGGCTGACCGCCGGAGTGCGGCTGACCTGGGGGTTACGGCTGCTGGCGGTGGAAAAGATTCGGGTTGCCGGTTCGTAGCCGAGTGCCGTTTCGCGTTCCTGTTTGATTTCGCCGCTGCGGTAGGGCCCCATCCCGAAAACGAATAGGTCGTCGTTCTTGGTCAATGCGGTGCTCTGGCCGCCGAGTCCGACCGCCGCGCCCGTCTTGGGGTCGTAGGCGATCAAGCCGATTTTGGCGGTGCCGAGCTGGGTACTGCGTGAGGCGAGTTTGATATCGGGAACCGAGATCGCCATCCCGGGAACGCCCACCGACGGGATACCGATAAACGACTCTTCGGTGTCGGTCCCAATCCCCCCGCTGCGGACTTCGATGACGATTTCGGCGTCATCGGCCGATTTGGCCAACAAAGCACCGGAGGCCAACGCTTTGTGGCGCAGCGTCCCAATCAGGTAACCTTTGTCGACAGAATCGAGGTATTTATCGTCCAGAAATACGGTGCGTGACCGCAATTGGTCGAATGAAACGTTACTCAGGGAACGGTCGATCGCGCTGGACAGCAGCACCTGTTCGGTGGCGGTTCGCGACGTGTTGGTCGTCCGTGAGGTCGCACAACCGAGCGTGCAGACGAGCGAAAGGAGCCAAATGACCGGGAGTATGGGGGTGCGGTTCATAGCGAAAGTTGGCGATGCGGGTCGGTTGACTCATGCGGAAGCTCATGAGTCGTGGTGAAACGCTAGAAAAAACGTTCGTTCGGTCGCAAGGCCAACCCGTTTCGAGCCGCGAAACTTATCTGACAGCAGCGGGTTAAGTTCGTTGTAACCTACCTCGATCGCCTCATTTTGCCACTCAGACCCACCGGATATGGTGGTTAAGTCACGGTGGCGAGCTAGGCTATCAAGGCGGTTGGTTTCGGTTTGGTTGTCGATATCGGTCCGGCGGTACTCATCGTCGCGACCGATCGGGTTGTCCATCGATCTTTTCATCCGGAATCTTCCGGAGTCATTTCTGTTTCCTGTGCCGCTGGAAAGCTCACTCATATGATCGGATTCTCCGCACACAGCTGCCGATTGCCGGGTATTTCGCTCACCCACGCCTTCGCCCTCGCTCTGACGCTGCCTTGGCTGGCGGTTTCGAGCTCGCTTAGTTACGCGCAGGAAGCGAATCAGGCCGGCGACGTGATCGCCGCTGACGAATCGATTTCGGTCGCCCCTACCGCTTCGGAGCCGACGGATTCGGATTCCTCGGAGCCTCAGCCGGCAGCAGAATCGGGCGAGTTTGTCGACGAGCCCGTGGCTGCGTCGGTTGACGAACCCGAACCGATTGATCAGCCGGCGTCCAAGGTTGCTCCCAAGACGTTTGACGAAGAATTGGTTTTCAATTTCTCCGGTGCCGATTGGCGAATGGTGCTCGATTGGTTAGCGGACGAAGCCGATTTGTCGCTCCAGGTCGATCGTTACCCCACGGGGACGGTCAACTACGTCGACAATTCGCGGACGTATACGGTCAGCGGGGCGATGGATGTCGTCAACAAGTTGTTGCTCGATCGCGGTTTCGCGTTGGTCCGTCGCGGCCGGTTGTTGATTCTGATCGACCTGGAATCGGAGAATGCGGCGAGTCTGATCAGCGAAATGGCTGAATTGGTAACCCCGGAGGAACTCGACACACGAGCGAGTTCGGACATCGTGCGGTGTGTGTTTCCGCTGGGGAGTCTTTCGGCTGAAGTTGCCAAGGTCGAGATCGGACAGTTGATCGGCCCGGCCGGCAAAGCGATTGTGCTGGACAGTGCCAAGCAGGTGGTGGTGACCGAGACGGTGGCTCGGCTGCGAGCGATCCGAACACTGCTTTCCAATGCGGCGATGGCCAGCAGCGACGTGACCGAAATCGTGCTGCAGCATCGGGTGGCGGACGAATTATTGGAGATCGCCCGGCCGCTGATCGGGCTCGAGCCCGGAGTCAACTCCAACGATCAAATCCGGATCGCGACCGGGTTGTACGGCGATCGGCTCTACGCGACCGGTGACGCGGCAACACGGGCATTGTTGGAGCGGATTGTGGAGCGGGCCGACACTCCGCTGCAGATGAATACCGCGGACCCCACTGTCCAACAGTCGCTGCCGCGACTGGAGACTTACCCGATCTCGACGATCGCCCCCGAGACGGTTTTTGACGTCCTGCAAACGCTGTTGGCCGGATTGCCGGACACGCGAATCGCGACCGATCCCCAGGCCGGAGGAATTATCGCGTATGCCCGTCCCGAGACGCATGAGATGATCCAGCAGACGATCGACAAATTAGAGGGGCGTGGTTCATCGTTCGAGATCATTCAACTGCGGCGTTTAGAACCCTCCCAAGCGTTGCTGACGATCAACAAGTTCTTTGGGGCGACCGAGGCGAACAGCAAAGACGCGCCGACGGTCGACGGCGACCCGGTGACCGGACGGTTGTGGGTGCGGGGAACGAACGAGCAGATTCAGTTGGTGAAGAACTTGATCGAAAAACTGGAGGGTGCGGATGCCGGCGGACCGATGGGCGACCGTGTTCGAGTGCTGCCGTACAGCGGACGCAGCGCCGAGGAGACCGTCGAGCAGCTGCAAAACCTGTGGGAAGTAATCGGTCGCAAGAATAAGATTCGAATGGTCACTCCGGCTGGACGGGGAGCGTCGACCAGCAAGGCGATTCCGCAGCGTCGCGTGGGTGGACTGACTGCCCCCGCGGCGGCCAGGTCGCAGACGCCGGCATCGTCGACCGACGTCGATCCTCGGTTTGATTCGCCTCGGGACGAGCGTCTGCGGCCCGACGAAGCCCGCTTTAACGGCGAATCACCAGCCGCTGAAGGCGATTTGCCGGGCGGTCGTGGCGAAGCCGACGACACGGGTGCGATGACCTTCGTCAGCGAGTCGGCGGTGACCGATCGGTCCGTCCGCGAAGACGTTGCGGCGACGGCGAATGAAACGACCGTCGCCACCGAGGTTGGCGACGCGATCGATGGGGGCAGCAACAGCGCCCGTGTGACCCTTCCCGATGGCGGTGGAGACATCGTGATCACGATGACTCCCGGCGGGATGATCGTCGCCTCGGATGACCCACTGGCGCTGTCGGATTTCGAGCAAATGATGCGGACGTTGACCGATCAGTCGGGCCAGGCCGAGGCCCAGCCGACCGTCTTTTGGTTGAAATACGCCAAGGCTCCCGAAGCGGCCGACTTGGTGACGAAAATACTCGGCGGTGACACGTCGAGTGGCGGTGGCGACGGTGGGCTGGCCGGCAACATGCTCGGTGAACTCGGCGGCGGTATGCTCGGCGGGTTACTCGGTATCGGTGGTGGGGGTGATGGCGGCGGCGGCCCGATCTTGACGACGACCGGATCGGTCAGCATCGTCGCCGACGGACGGCTCAACGCGTTGATCATTCAAGCGAATGCGGTCGACATGCAGACGATCGAGATGATCTTGGAAGTGGTCGATCGTGAAGAAAGCCCTGAGGATGTCCGGACGACCTCCAAACCGCAGTTGATCCCCGTGATCTACCAGAGCGCGGCCGACGTGGCGACGATCGTCAAGGCGGTCTACGCCGACCGTTCGGGCGAACAACGCGGTGGCGGCGGAGGCCAACCACAAATTTCGCCCCAAGACCTGCTGAACGCCATCCGCGGTGGTGGGCGAGGCGGTCGCGGAGGCGGTGGTGGCGGCGGAAATGAGCAAGCTAGCAAGCCGGCCCCGGTCTTGATCGCCGTCGATTCACGCAGCAATTCACTGATCGTGACCGCCACACCTCAAGACGTTGAGGACATCCGCGAACTGGTCGAAGCGATCGATGCCGGCGGGATGCAAACCGAGGAGACGGTCGAAATTGTCTCGCTGAAGGGTGACGTCAAAGCGGAGTTGGTCCAGCAAGCGCTCGATTCGATCCTTGGTACGAAAGCCAAAACATCGACCACCACGCCGGCGAGCGCCGGATCGACTGGAGCCACTGGCGGGGCGGCGACCGGTGGAGATGCTCCATCCACGGAAGATATCCAACGCCGAATCGAGCTTTTTCGCCAGATGCGAGAGCGCGGCGGTGCTGGTGGTGGGCCCCCTGGCGGCGGCTTCGGCGGTAGGGCCCCTGGCGGTGGTTTCGGTGGCGGGGCGGCTCCGACCGGTCGCGGCGGCGGTGGCGGACGCCGGGGACGCTGATCCGCCGCCATGGAGTGATCGTGGGCAACTGGTTGACGTGTCGACCGGTTGATTCACAATCTCTGATTCCCACCTACCCTTCCAACCCACCTGCTCATCATGATCATGCACGCCGGCGAAATTTTGCGACGCCGTGGATTGCTGTCCGACGAACAATTGCGTCAATCGTTGTCCGACGACAGCGGCGGGGTGATCCAGTCGGCGGTCAACCTCGGGTATGTCGACGAGGTCGTGGCGTTGCAGGCGTTGGCGGAGGAAGCTGGACTCGAGTATGTCGATCTGCGGGAGTTCGAGGTCGACCTCGGCGCTTTGACAGGGTTTCCTCAAAAACTGATCTATCGCCACAGTCTGTTTCCGATCGCTCGCCGCGACGGCTCGATCGTCGTCGCCACCGCCGACCCACTCGATCTCTACCCGCTCGATGAAGCGAGTGCTGCGACGGGACGTCACCTGATTCCCGTCGTCGCCGAACGGGGTGAGATCGCACGGCTGGTCAAGCGGCACATGGGGGTCGGTAGTGAGACGATCGAGGGTTTGGTCGCTGCCGCCGAGGACGACGACGGGTTGGAATTACTCGACGAGATCGAGTCCGACGGCAGTGAATTGTCGGAAATGGCTCAAGAAGCCTCGGTCGTCCGCTTGGTTAACGAGATCTTGCTCGAGGCGATCGAGTCGCGGGCGAGCGACATCCACGTCGAATCGCAGTCCGATGGGCTGGTCATCCGCTACCGGATCGACGGCATCCTTCACCCGCAGCCGGTACCGCCGGAGATCAATCGGTTCCAGGCGGCGATCATCAGTCGGCTAAAAATCATGGCGCGGCTGAATATCGCCGAAAAACGACTTCCTCAAGACGGTCGGATCAAGCTTCGAGTCCATTCGCGAGAAGTCGATATCCGGGTCAGCGTGATCCCGATGATCCACGGCGAAGGGTTGGTCATGCGTATCCTCGATAAGGGGAGCATGGTTTTTGAACTCCGCGGCTTGGGGATGGACGAAGAGGTCTACAACACCTTCCACGACCTGATCCGGATGCCGCACGGGATCATCCTGGTGACCGGCCCGACCGGTAGTGGTAAGACGACGACGCTGTACAGCAGCCTGTTAGAAATCCGTGGCCCCGATAACAAGATCATCACCACCGAAGATCCGGTCGAGTACCAACTCGACGGGATCAACCAGATTCAGGTCCATCCCAAGATCGGGCTGACCTTCGCGGCCAGTTTGCGGGCGATCCTGCGGCATGACCCCGATGTCGTACTGGTCGGCGAAATCCGTGACTTCGAAACGGCGGAAAACGCGATCCAAGCGTCGCTGACCGGGCACTTGGTGTTCAGCACGCTGCACACCAACGACGCCGCCGGGGCTTACACGCGAATGATCGACATGGGGGTCGAACCGTTCTTGGTCGCCAGTACCGTCGAAGCGGTGATGGCACAGCGACTGATCCGCAAATTGTGCCCGAGTTGCAAACAGCCGTATCAGCCATCGCGAGCCGACCTGCCGGCCGATTTCCCCTGGGAAAAGCTCGACGGACGACCGCTGTATCGCAGCGTCGGTTGCCGTACCTGCCGCGGGGTCGGCTATTCGGGACGGTTCGGGATCTACGAATTGTTGGTGACGACCGAATCGATTCGCCAAATGGCCCACGATCGGGTCAGCAGTTGGGAGATTCGTCGCGCGGCGTTGGCCGAAGGGATGAAGCCGCTGCGGATGGACGCCTGGACCAAGGCGATGTTGGGGAACACGAGTGTCGAAGAGGTCGTCCGGTTGACCAAGAGTGATCGCGTCTGATGCCTGATTATGCCTACGTCGCCCGCAACATGTCGGGCGAGAGAATCACCGGAACGCTCGACGCCGGGAGTCCCCGCGAAGCCTCGGCGCAACTCGCGTCGCTCAACCTGTTTCCGATCGAGGTCAAGGCCTCCGACGGTAAAAACTCCGCCGCGGCGATCAATTCGCTGACCAATCGCCGTGTCAAGGGACAGGTGATGGCGGGGTTCTACTCGCAGATGTCGTCGTTGCTTCGTAGTGGCGTCCCGATGCTGCGGGCGCTGACCGTCCTGTCACAGCAGAGCACCGACGCCACCCTGTCAGCGGTATTGACCGAGTTGAAGGGACGTGTCGAAGACGGTGAACCGCTCGGCGTGGCGATGGCACGGTATCCCAAGGTGTTCAGCGACATGGGGGTCAATATGACCCGGGCCGGGGCCGAGGGCGGGTTCCTCGAAGACGCCCTCGAACGGGTCGGCACCTTCACCGAATTGCAGGAGGATCTCAAGGGTCGCACGATCAGTGCGTTGGCCTATCCGATCTTTCTGTTCGGTGTCGGATCGATCGTGATCACGATCTTGTTGGTCTTCTTCGTCCCCAAGTTCGACCTGATGTTCGACCGCTTGCGAGACAAAGGACAAATGCCGTGGGTTACCGACGCCTTGCTATCGTTCAGCCGGATGTTGCAGTCCTACGGCTGGTTGTTGCTGTTGGCGATCGGCGGTGCGATCGCTTGGCTGCGGGTTCGTCTGGCCAGCGAAGCCGGGCGAGAATGGGCAGACCGGGCAAAGTTAAAGATCCCCGTTCTGGGCGGGATCCTGATGAACCTGGCGGTCGCCCGTTTTTGCCGGGTACTCGGAACGTTGCTTGGTAACGGCGTGCCGATCTTGAAATCGCTCGAAATCAGCCGCACCGCAACCGGAAATCGGCTCTTGAGTCGCTCGATCGCCGATGCGGCCGAGAACATCCGCAGCGGCGATTCGCTCGCCTCGCCGCTGAAGTCGTCGGGGCACTTCCCGATTACGGTCGTCGAGATGATCAGCGTTGCCGAAGAGAGCAATTCGCTCGATCGAGTTTTGCCAGAAATCGCTGATAACCTGGAAAAGCGGACCTTCCGGCGACTCGACTTGTTCGTCCGCTTGCTCGAACCGGTGATGTTGTTGGTGATGGCGATGCTGGTGATGGTCGTCGTCCTGGCACTACTCGTCCCCGTGATCCGCAGCAGTACAGCGATGTGAGGTTTGGGCGGGAATCGGAACAAGCGTACCTTTTCCCGCTCGTTGCTCGGCCGGTTTCCGATCGAACTCGCCTTCCGGCCTCCGGCCGTGATCGGTTATCTCCCAGCCTGTGAAGCGATTGCCGTGGGTACGGAGTAGATTGGGCTTGGACGCATGAGCATTGGGAGGCGGGCGAGCAGCGATTCGCGGCGGCGACGGATTTTGATTTACCAAAGCTGCCGGTCGGATCAACCTGCGGTCGTTCCCGATCGTCGGTTGGCGGAGCGGCTGCGTCAGGCCCGTCGGGCCCCGATGATTTACGGTTCCAACGTCAACCGTCGACTTCGGGGGCGATGGTTTTCGCTGGTTCCCGTCCGACGTCGAATGATTGCCGCGGTCGCGGCGACGATCTTGGGTGTCGTGATGCTGCTTTGCCTGGGGCATTGGGCGGCGACGTTTTGGCAACCGTTGGCCTACCGGCCCGAGATCGCTCGGCCGCTGCGCCTCGACCGTCCCGACGCGTTCGGATCGTGGGTCCGGTCGGTTTTTTTGGCCGCTGCCGCCTTCACGGCCGTGCTGGTCTACCAACTCCGGCGATACCGCAACGACGATTTTCGCGGAAGTTACCGGATTTGGCCGCCGGTGATCGTCTTGATCGCGATCGCCAGCATCGACAGCATCTGCGGCATCGTGCCCTGGTGCGGCGAATTGATCGATCTGGTGCTCGGCCGCCGCGTGGCATTGGCCGGCAGCGATTGGATCCGCATCGCTTTGACCGTCGGCGGGGCGGCGCTGTCGCTGCGACTTGTGGCCGAAGTTCGGCGTTCCAAGTTAGCCGTTTGCATGATGGTGGCCGCGGCTTGCTGTTTTGCCATCCCGCTGGCGAGCCGCTGGGGCGTGATCAGCAGCGACACACCAACGCGGTGGTTCATCGTCACTTGTTCACCGCTGATGGCGGCGGCGACGTTGTGGATCGCCTGTGGTGCCTACCTGCGGCGACTGTTTCGCGAAGTCCGGCGACTCGATGAAGAGGACCTATT
>SKZY01000292.1 GCA_007127095.1 Planctomycetaceae bacterium | reverse complement strand
GCCTGCAGCCGAACCCGAGAATTGGTCAACTTGCATTGACACGCTACGCAGGATCCGAGACTCCGGAGCGGCTCAAAATTCGGCTGTCAGAAAGAACTCGTCGAGATTTGTCGGTGACAGCACCGCCGCAGACTTCGCAGCGGCAGGCACTTCAACCGGCGGTGCGGTGCGGGCAGGTTCAACCGCCATCGATCCTGCCGCAATCTTAGGCCTTTTCGCGGTTTCAATAACGGGGGCGGTAACCGTTCCTGTTGGCGCCAAGTTTCCCTCATTCGCTTCCTCAAGCTGATCTACCGGTGCAGGCAAGATTGTTTGGTTCGTCCCGTGCTGGGAAATCTGAATGCTGACAGGTCCCTCGTAATCGAAGCCGGCGATGTCAATGACTGTAAACTCGGCCGACTCGTTGTTGCGCAGGTTTTGCGACTCGAACATGATTTGACCCTGCGAATTGGTGCTCATCGAAACCAGGTCTGATGAATCGTTCCAGCGACCGAACACCTCGACGGACGCGAGCGGTTGGTGATTGTTGTCGCTGACCGTCGCCGTCACTTGGGCCCGCCAGAAGTTGCGGTTAATTCGGATAGCAGTTCCTGACAGTGCCACGTTGGCTGCGACGACGGAATTATCGACAGTCACCGCGATGACATGCTCAGAGAATTGGCCGCTGCTGTCGATTGCTACCGCCCGGAGATCGTAGGAGCCATCTCCGTGGTCGGCGCTATTTAAAGGCAGCGTCCAGGTATGGTTTCCGGAATCGATCGCATCGCCGAGCGAGGTGTTGCCGAGGAAAACTTCCACGGAATCGACGCTGCGGTCATCGTAGGCTTCGATTGCGATTTCGATAGTTCCGGAAAGAGTCGCACCGGCGCTCGGCGAAATGATCTCTACCATCGGTTTTTCGTCAACGTTGGCTACCGTGATCGAGACCGAATCGCTAGCGCCGCGGCCTTCATCGTCGGTGGCCAGCACCGTCAATTGAAATGCGCCGTCGGCGTAAAGCGGTTGGCCTTCGCCATCGACGGTCGACCAAGTGAAGTTCCAAAGGCCGGTGTCCGGGGCCTGTCCCATTTCTCCCAAGCGGTCGTTGCCTAGGAAAATATCGACGGACGCAAGCGAAGCTCCTTCGGCAACTGTCGCCGAGGCGGTCACAACCACGTCGCCCCAGACGATGGCTCCGTCGACAGGCGACTCGATCGCGACAGTCGGGTCATCGGATGGGGTGACGGGGTCGAGCTCACCGGCCCAGCCGATATTGGCCATGTACGCGGCAGGCCCCCAATGAACAGCCAGACCCTCGGGATCGTTCCATGAGGGACCGTTGTCGATCAGCGCCTGGCGAATCGCGTGGACCTCGTCAGCGTTGGTCGCTCGGCCGTTCGCCGCGATATGCAGCGCCGCCAAACCGGCGGCATGAGGTGCTGCCATGCTCGTGCCGCTCATCGTCGCAAGGCCGCCGTTGAGATAGGTCGAAAGGATGACGACGCCGGGCAGGATCAAGTCGATCCCGAGGCCGGGAGAATCGACCGGATTCGCATCCAGGAAATGCTGGTTTTGTGCCTCATAACTATTGCTGAAGTTACTCGGTCCCCACCATGCATCGTCTTGACCGTATTGGCCCCAACTGGTGGCCGGGCCGAGGCCGCCGGGTTGACCGTCGGAATCGGCAAAGGCCGCGATCGTTGCTACTTCAGGGTAGGCCGCGGGGATGACGTCGTCGGTGGTGTTGAAGGTCTTGGACAAACCATGAATGTCCTCCCAACCGTTCCCGGCAGAGACCGTGTAAACGATTCCCGCGTTAACGCTCGCTTGGATCGCCGCGCGGAGAGCGTCGCTTCTGCCGGTGCCGCCGAGGCTCATATTTGCGACCGAGATCGTGTCGGCCCGCTCGGTAACCCAGTCGACTCCGGCGATGATATCCGACATAAAACCATTGCCCGAAGAATCGAGCACCTTGACGGCCCACAGCCGCGCCCCCGGAGCGACACCGACGACACCGCTGCCGTTATCCCTGGCGGCAGCCGTGCCAGCAACGTGTGTTCCGTGACCGCTGTCGTCAGCGTACCGGTCGTCCACGATGCTGCCGCGATTCCGGGGCGGCCCTCCAGTCACGGTGTAAAATCGCGCTCCGCCGACAACGTTCAAGTCGGGATGAGCCGCGATTCCGGAGTCGATAATCGCGATTTGGACATCATTGTATTCCTCGCCCTCCAAGCTTTTTCCTCCGCCGATCGTGCCGCCGACCGTATTGGTAAGCGCTCCGATCCGCGACACTCCCGACGGGATGCTCTGCCCGTGTGCGGACATCAGCATGTCGATTTCGACGCTGCGGACATGTGGGTGATGGACCAGACCACGGACCGCGGCTGCGGGAAGCTGAGCCGAAAAGCCGCTGATCGAATTTTCGTAAACATGTCCCAGCCGCCCGCCGGTGGGGTTGATCAACCCTTCCGCCGTGGCGCGAGGATTCCGAATATCGTCACGAAAGGCGACGATCACCTGTTCCCAAACCGACTCGTGCATCACCGGCCCGACCGCCGCGGTCAGTGTGATGCGTCGTTCAAGAGTTTCCATGGAGGGGCGGCGGGGAAATCGGCGAGACATAGGATCGGTCCTTCATGGGGAGGCTGAAGAGGCAGAACCCCGGGGGGCAGGCTGATCGGGAGCGTATCATTCCCCCCGGCCGCAGTAAAGCTTTTTTTCGAACGCTACTTTGCTTGGTGAGGCCGAGAATAAGTCGCACCAGTGATCATGACGGCTGCTACGGCTGACCGCCGACCTGCAAGTAAGCGTCTCTCGCGGAACCGCAAATGGGGTTTAAGATCTAATGGGAACGCCGTTACGCGCCGACGGGGAAGGTGGCAGAAGCCCAAAATCTGCTGGCCAAGCGGTTCGGCAACCAACTGGCTCACGAGTTTGGTGCTACTTACAGGTGTATGACGTTTCGAAGGGGCCGGTGGCTAGCGCCATTCCGCTCACTAAAGTGTCCTTCGGTTTAATCGCCTTGGCGACCCACCAGGTCATGATCGACCGGCCTGCGATCAGCGTCTGTATCCCGAAGGGATTTTTACCATTTACCATTTGCCATTAGCCGGTGGTCGAGCGGAGCGAATGCCACCGGAAAACGGGCGCCCCGAGCGAGCTCACT
>SKZY01000240.1 GCA_007127095.1 Planctomycetaceae bacterium | reverse complement strand
GGGGTCGGATGACGGAGGTCGGACGCGGAGAGCGAATCGACGATGGGCGAATCGAAGGGCGGGCGAACGAAAACCGACGCTCCGGCGGTCCGCTGCCTGAATCGCAACTTATGGTAGCCGGCAGCCAAGCGGCGACAACCGCCACCGGTGCGGGCCGACGAGCGGGCGGAACCGATTACCTCGTCGCGGTTAGTTGATACTGAACGGCGGCGGAAAGGCCCTGGATGGCGTTTGGCCGACCGCAGGGGAGGATGCCGCCGGCGCCCCGCCGCCGGGCGCTGTCGCAGCCTGGTTGGCCCGCAGCAGACGGATCAGCAGGCGAGTTCGCTTCCCGAGGTGGGGTTGGTCGAGCAATCGGAGTTTCGATTCGGTATCGAGCGGCAGGGTGTAAGCGATGATGTCGGTGATCGGTCCCAGCCCCATCTGACCGGCCATCAGTTCGTGCAAATTTTGATGCACCGTCGCGGTGGCGGGGATCACAGCGGCGAAGGCGTCGAGCACTTCGCGTTTGAGTTCCGCCAGTTGGCCGCCTGAGGCTGGCGGATGAACATCGTCAGCCAACTCGACTTCCGCCATCCTGAACGACCGGTTGGTCGACAATTCACGGCGGACCCGGGCCCGCTTGGCACCGATCAAAAGCACATTATGCCGGCCGTCGTCGGTCTCGATGTGCGAGACGATTTTGCCGATGCAGACCGTGGGGTGGATCCGTTGGCGATCGGTGGCCGCGGCAGACTCGCCGGCGGTGAACTTCCGCAGCGTCGCCATCGCGATCAAGCGGTCGCTGGCCAACGATTCGGCGAGCAGATCGCAGTAACGGGGCTCGAAGATATGCAGCGGTTGCATGGCATGCGGGAAAACCACCAAGTCGGGCAGCGGGAACAACCGGACCAGTCCCCCGAAATCAGCGGGCAATTCGATCAGATCGTCCATCCCGGCCATGGTTGCCTTTTTTTACCCTCGATCGCTGACTCGTGATCACCGCATCCGACCTTCAATGTAGCCGATCGGACCGTCGGCTGCCTTCGGGTGAGGCCGGATTATCGAGTTGCACTCGGTTGATCCGCTGCGGCGTCGCGACGGCGACGTCGTTGACAGCTACCGTCCGGGCGGTCGACAATTCACGATTCCTTCACGAACGCCCCTTTCAACCACCGGCCGCCAGATGATTCTCTCGGGCGAGGAAATCCGCCGTTTGCAGGGCGAAGAGATTTTGATCGATCCCTTCGATCCCCAGCGGCTGAATCCGAACAGCTACAACCTATCGCTTCATGATGAGTTATTGGTTTACGAAGAGGTCGTACTCGACTCCGCCTGCCCCAACCGGTTTGCCCGGCTGAAGATCCCGGCCGAGGGGATCACTTTGCATCCGGGCCAGCTCTATTTGGGACGGACGGTCGAGCGGATCGAATCGCCACGGCATGTCCCGCTGATCCAGGGCCGCAGTTCGCTGGCTCGGCTCGGTTTCTTCGTCTGTCCCGGCGGCAGTCTCGGGGCGGTCGGCTATCGAGGGACCTGGACGCTCGAAATGTTTGTCGTGCAGCCGGTCAAGATTTATCCCGCCATGCAAGCCTGCCAGATTTACTTTCATCAATTGGGCGGTGAACTCGGCGATCATGGTGGCGGGAAGTACCAGGACAGCACCGACATCGAACCGAGTCAGATGTATCTCGAGTTCGGACGCGATTCGTTGAATCAGCAACTCGAATTGAGTTTCGAAGACCTGATCCGTTCCTGATTTCCCGACCGAACCATCCATGAGCGGTTTTCGTGATGCCTGACCTCGACGAGTTATCCGAGCTTTTCGGCGAGCGATTGATCACCGCAGCGGGGCCGATGAAGGTATTCGAGTCCGACGGTGTAACCGCGCTGTCGGCGGTACCGCGGGCGGTGGTGTTGCCGGTCAGCGAAGCGGAGATCATCGCGGCGGTTCGCTGGTGTTACCGTCACGACATGCCGTGGGTGGCCCGTGGCAGTGGTACGAGTTTGTCGGGTGGCAGTGTTCCTGTCGCCGACGGATTGGTGATCGCCATGAATCGGATGAATCGCTGTCTACGGATCGATGCGGCAGCCCGCATGGCAGTGGTCGAACCGGGGATGATCAATGCCCGATTGGTGCGGTTAGCGGCGGAACACGGGCTGCATTACGCGCCCGACCCGAGCAGCATGCAGGTCTGCTCGATCGGCGGTAATCTGGCCTTCAATTCAGGCGGCGCGCACTGCTTGAAGTACGGCATGACCACCAACCACATCCTCGGTTGTCGCGTCGTGCTGGCGGATGGCGAAGTCGTCGAATTGGGCGGCGAAAGCTTGGAGGGCGAAGGGCCGGACGTGCTGGGCCTGTTTTGCGGCAGCGAGGGGACGATGGGAGTGGCGACCGAGATCACGGTCCGTTTAGTCCCGCCGCCGGAGGCGTTTCACTGCGTACTCGCCGGCTATGCCAGCGTCGAGCAGGCGGGTGAGGCGGTCGCCGCGATCATCGCCGCCGGATTGTTGCCGGCGGCGATGGAGATCATGGACGCGATGGCGATGCGAGCGGCCGAAGAGGGCGTCGGGGCTCATTATCCGGCCGGGGCAGAGGCGGTACTGATCGTCGAACTCGACGGATCGACCGAAGCGGTGGCGGCGGAACGCGAACTGCTCGATGAATTGCTCAGGGTCAGCGGGGCAGCCGCGGTCGAGGTCGCCGCCGACGCGGCGCAGCGGGCGGCGATTTGGACCGGTCGGAAGAGCGTATTTTCGGCCGTCGGTCGACTCAGCCCCGACTTCATCGTGCAGGATGGCGTCGTCCCCCGCCGCCGGCTCGGATTCGCCTTGCGACGGATCAGCGAAATCAGTCAGCGGAGTGGGATACCGGTGGCTAACGTGTTTCACGCTGGCGATGGGAATCTGCACCCGTTGATCATGTACGACGGTCGGCTCGAAGGGGCTTTGCACCGAGCCGAAATGGTCGCCGCGGAGATCGTTCGGTTGTGCATCGAATTGGGCGGTTCGATCACTGGGGAGCATGGTGTGGGATTGGAAAAGCGGGCGTTTCTGCCGGAAATGTTCGATCCCGCGAGTCTCGACGCGATGTCTCGGCTGCGGGACGCGATGGACCCCAAAACGCTCGCCAATCGCGGCAAGATGTTTCCCAGTGGTGAAGGCGAGCCGACCGGCCTGTACGGCCTGCACCCGCTCGAAAAGTCGGGGGTGGTCAGCCGGTTTTAGCCGCCCGGACGCCGCGGCGGTTCGTTGCCGGGCCCGCGGGACGTCGCCGCGGACTCAGGCCTGCGGCGGCGAACAGTCGGGTGACAGCGGTCATCAGTCGATCCCACTCGTCGATCAAGTCGGGGACGCCGAAGCTGCCGGCTTCGCGGCTGCCGGGCCCCCGCTCGCTGACGATCACTTCGGTCGGCAGGTGCAGCAGCGATTCGATCACCAAGTGGTCGCGACGATCCTGTTCGCTCAATCCGGCGTCGTCGTAAATCCAGAGGTGTTCGCCGAGTCTGCGGTCGATCATCGCCAACGCCGCGGCGCGAGGCGAATCGGCATCGAGGACCAGCTGACGCGAGCCGCAGGTGACATAAAACTTGGCCATGGTAACTCTTCCGTGATCGAGTGGGCGGGGTACTGAAACGGTCGCCACGTCGACCGGCGGCCGCGTGACATCCCCAGCATCGCCACCGGCAGTGACACGTTAGGTCAGCTCGATCACCGATTTTTTTCAGCTCGCCGTTTTTTTCGGCCGGTTTCGCTCCGGCACCGAGAATTCCGACGTTTTCTGCCTCGTCGATCGGTGGTTACGGACGGTCGGGGCGGTTCGTCGGGGCCGGCAGCGTCCTACCGGGCCGTGGCATCCCGGCAAGCTAGGAAACACGGGCAGCTTATGCGGAGTCGGTTTCGAAAGTTCGTACCGGGTTGTAACGATTCGTTATATCCGACCGATTAATCCGTCCGAAACGATCTTTGTCCGGTGGTGCGTCGGCATCGACTTCGACAATGGATTATCAACACATAGAAATGACTCGGGCGCGAACCTACCGTTCGCGACCGGGCTCGTTCGGAAGGAATCGACGATGAATCGTTGGCTTTACATAGCGTCAATCGCGGTACTGGTTGTCGGCACGACGGGTTGCTTGCGTCACAATACTCGCTGCGGCTGCAATCATTCCGGCGGTTGCAATTCGTCGGGCGGCCTGCTCGGGAAGTTGTCGTCGTGCGGTTGCGGCCGTACCGGCTGTGTCCCGGGACCGATCGGTTGGCAGCAGGGCGGACTCAATTACAGCAGCCACCTCTGCCCTCAAGGCGGTACGGCGGGACATTGTGGAATTCGTGGCGGCGGCCTGCACGGCGGTGGAGGTATTCACGGCGGCGGAATGCAGGGCGGTGGCGGAATGCAGGGCGGTGGAGGTATTCACGGCGGTGGTCAAGTGATCAACCCGGGCCCGGCGACCGGGGCGGTCGCCTATCCGTATTACACCCATCGGGGACCGCGAGACTTCCTGCTCGACAACCCACCGTCGATCGGGCGTTAGTGATCGACAGTCGCGGCAGCGGCTGGTATCAACCAGGGTCGCGACGTTTTTGTGCCAGCCAGAGCGAGGATCGATTGTGGCATCCGACTTTCGCCTGAAAGGGCAATTACCCGAATTGACCGAACGGATCGTGTCGACGTACACGCCCGATGACGGCATGAACCATTTGGGGCATTGTCCGCTGCCGAGTTACGAAGAAGTGATCGAGGCGATGTTGGACCTCAAGGATATCCTTTATCCGGGATACCGACGTCGCGTCGGATTGCACAGTGGCAATATCACGTACCACGTCGGCGGTCTGGTCGATTCGCTGCACGACCGACTGACGACGCAGATCGGTCGGGCGTTGCGACATGAGGACCGGGTCGTCAAAAGGCATCGTGATTGCGAGTCCGAGGTCGACTTCGAGGCCAAGGGGCAAGCGATGACACTCGAATTTCTCAAGCGGATTCCCGACCTGCGGCAGACGCTTGGCACCGACGTCCGGGCGGCCTTCGACGGCGACCCGGCCTGTCGGACGACTGACGAAATCGTCTTTTGCTACCCCGGTTTCGCCGCTACGACGGTCTATCGGATCGCTCACTTGTTGCACGAACTCGGCGTCCCTTTCATCCCTCGGATGATGACCGAGTGGGCGCACAAGCAAACCGGAATCGACATCCACCCCGGGGCCCAGATCGATGAATATTTCTTCATCGACCACGGCACGGGCGTGGTGATCGGCGAGACCTGCCAAATCGGTCGCCATGTGAAGGTCTATCAGGGAGTGACGCTGGGCGCGCTGAGCTTTCCGACCGACGCCGACGGGCATCTCGTTCGCGGCCACAAGCGGCATCCGACGATCGAGGATCGGGTCGTGATCTATGCGAACGCGACCGTGTTGGGTGGCCGGACCGTGATCGGGCACGACAGTGTGATCGGGTCGAGCGTGTGGGTGACCCGCAGTGTCTCACCGCTGACCACGGTGACGCTCGAAAAGCCTCAACTGAAGGTCCGCTCTGCCAGCAGCGACGCCGAAGTACTCGATGGTGAACTCAATTTTCAGATATGACAGCCTCAGGTGAACCGATTGGATAGCCATGGGTGAACCGAGCGGGCTACCGAGGCTGGAGCAGGCATTACGACGGCATTTCGGCTTTGCCACTTTTCAAGGCTGTCAGGCGGAGGTGATCGCTCACCTGCTCGATGGCGGTCACGCGTTATTGATCGCACCGACTGGCAGCGGTAAGTCGCTCTGCTATCAATTACCAGCGGTGACCGCCGCGCCCGGCGATCTGGTGTTGGTCCTCTCGCCGTTGATCGCGCTGATGCAGGACCAGGTCGACTCGCTCCGCGGTCGCGGAATCGACGCAACCTTCATCAATTCGTCGTTGTCGCGCAAGGATCGACTGGAGCGTTACGCAGCGATTGCTCGGGGCGATTTCGCGATTCTTTATGTAACCCCCGAACGGTTTCGCAAAGAGGCTTTTTGCGAAGCGATCGCGACCCGCCGGGTCCGATTGTTGGCGGTCGATGAGGCCCACTGCGTCAGCGAATGGGGACACGACTTTCGCCCCGACTACACCCGGTTGGCGGAAATCCGCGAGCGTCTCGGGCGGCCGCCGACATTGGCGCTCACCGCGACGGCGACCCCCGCTTGTCAGCGCGACATCATCGCGCAACTCGGTCTGGACAGTTCACAAGTTCGGCGGTTTCACGAGGGAATCGATCGCCCCAATCTCCAGATCGATGTCCGGGAGGTCTGGGGTGATAGCGACAAATGGGAGTGGATCGAACGGACGCTGGCCGACCGCGATTATGCCGACGGCAGCGTAATAATCTATTTCTCGTTGATTAAAACGTTGGAGGCGTTTAGCGAGCGATTGCGGACGGCTTGTAAGGCTCATCTCTGCTATCACGGTGATCTCCCGCGCCAGCAGCGTCGTCAGATTCAGCAGGCTTTCATGAGCGACGAAGCGTCGCTCGTCCTGGCGACCAACGCTTTCGGGATGGGGATCGATAAACGCGACATTCGGGTGATCATGCACGCCGAGACGCCAGGGTCGGTCGAATCGTACTATCAGGAAATCGGCCGAGCCGGCCGCGACGGCCGGCCGAGTCTCTGTCGCTGGTTGTACGACCAGGCCGATCTGATGACGCAGATGCAGTTTATCGCCTGGCGAAATCCCGACGCGGCCTATTATTCGGCCCTGCATCACTACCTCAGCGAGCGGGGCGAGCAGTGCCGGGCATTCGGTTTAGATTGGCTGAACGCCCGCTTGCAACGGCTCAGTCGCCACGATCACCGATTGGCGACGGCGATCGCGATGCTCGACCGTTACGGGGTCGTCGCCGGGCCGCGGCCACCCGCATGCTTCGAACTGCGGCGCCCGCTCGACCGGCGTTTCCTGGACGACACCGAACTGGGCGAAAAGAAGTTGCGGGATCAAAAGCGGTTGCAGGCCCTGGTCGGCTTGGCCCGTGAAACGGGTGATCGTCAGGCTTATCTGAATCGGTATTTTTTGGCGGAATGATCCGCGCCTGCTGTTGCCGCGACAACAGGCAAAGTTTTCCTGGTCCGACTATCAGGAATCATCAAACCCCGGGTACCTGTTGTGCCGATAAGTCCGACGGAAGCGATTATTTCGCCCGCGCGGCTCGACCACTCACAGCGGTACCGAGGCCTTCTCGGGGCGGGTTCGCGATCGGATCACTCAGACCAACAAGCTGACGCTAAACGAATTTCTGGACGACGCCATGACCAAACGAATGCACTTTACGCGGGTAATCTGGGGCTGCCTGGTCGCGTTGGTGTCTGTCACCGGGATGATGACTGGGCAAAACCTGGTGCTGGCAGCCGGCCCGGTCCAACAGGCCTACTTCGAGCCCGATTACGAGGCGAGCGGGTTCGTCGCCCCGGCAGGAATGCCGAATCCCGACGCCTATTTTCAGGCCGTCGAGCAGGCCGGCTTTTTCGGCAACGGGCCGATCGGCTCGAGACTGACCGGCGGGATGCCGCCAGCCGGCTACGGATGCGAGTCGCCCTACGGCGGTTGTGACGGCAACTGCGGTCCCTACGGCTGTGGTCCAGGTGCCAATGGTCTTGGGGCCTGTGGGCCGGAAGGATGCGGCTGTGGACCTGGGGGTTGTGGGTCGAGGCTGCTGGGCGGTGGAGGTTGCGGCCTGCACCGATTGTGCCTGTTCTGTCGAGGCGACGGTTGCGGCATCTGTCAATCGGTCGGTCGCGGCTACGTTCTCGGGGCGTTGCGTGGCTTGCTCCCTTATGGCGACGCCGGCTTGTCGGCCCAGCGTTGGTTTGACCTCTCCTTCGACGTGATGTTCCTGGAACTCGGTGGTGGTTCGGGATCGCAAGTCCTGACCACTCGCGGGGTCGACGGCACCCCGGTGCTGTTAGCCAACAGCGGGGATGACAACAGCATGCGAGCCGGTGGACGAATCTCGGGAGCGTTCATCGTCGGGCCTGGCGGGAACATCGAAGTGACCTACTTGGGAGGTAACCAATGGAAGGATTCGGCTTCGGTGAGCGGCGACGGCGACCTCTTCTCGTTCCTCTCGGACTTCGGTCAAAACCCGGGCGGTCCGACCAATCCGGGCTTCGACGATTCGGACCGCTCGAACCTGCAGTCGGCTTCGACCACGGCATCGCTGCACAGTGGTGAAGTCAATTATCGTCGCCGGACCGTCGGACCTTACGGCCGGTTTCAAGGGTCTTGGCTCGGCGGCATTCGGTATCTCCGCTTCGACAGCGGATTCGAGTATGCGGCCAGCGGCGACACCGGCTTTTTTAACTTCGGCAACGGCATGCAGAACGAGATGGTCGGGGCACAGATCGGCGGCGACCTGTGGTGGAACGTGATCCCCGGCGTCAACCTCGGATTCGGGGCGAAGGGGGGGCCAATGGGCAATCGGATCAACCGCTATTCGAGTGTATCGGCATCCTCATTGGCCTCGTCGGGTGCCGACACGTTGGCGGACCATATCAGCCGGACGGCATGGATGTCGGAGTTGGAAGCGACGGTATTGTATCGGCTGAGCCACTCGTGGACGCTCAAGGGGCAGTGCTATGTGCTGCACGTCGACGAGATCGGTCACGGGTTCGACACGTCGCTCGCCGATGCCGTCGCCCTATCCAACCTGAGTGGGAACCCGGGACCTTTGGCGGTCTCGTCGATCGAGACTCGGTCTTTAACGGTTAGTGGGTTTTCGCTCGGTCTGGAATACGTCTGGTAGTTTCGGGCCCGCAGAGCCGATAGCAACAGCAGAGAAAAGGCGAAAGCCGGGGCTTGTCCCCGGCTTTCCGCGTTCACATCGACGAGACGTTTACCGGAATCCGCTCCGGGTGGACCGCGACCGTGGGAACTTAATTCACGACTGCGCGTCCTAAGAAGGGCGTTTCGTTGACAGGGGTATCCGTCCAACTAGAATCGACGACGTCTATCATCAAAACATCGTAAATTACCGAGACTTGTCAGCCTGTGACCGCTAAACGTGGTCAGATCAGGCGGCCGGTCGACGTGCGTGACGAGGGGGAGTCGGAGCTGGCCCGACGTCACGAGGTGAAGACGAACGCCCTACCGCTTTTCTCATTGCGCTATCGACCGCTGGCCCTTTCGGAATATTGATCGTGAATCGAGGCACCCCGCAAACCAAGTCACGGCCCCACCGCCGAGTCTCAGCAGGTCCACGCAACCGTCGTTTAACGATGGAAAATCTGGAGAGTCGCCAATTATTGGCGGCCGCGATCGGCTCGGGCGGTCCCGGATTCAATAACGAGTTCGGCGTGATCGACAACGTCGCGCCGCGGAACGTCGGCAGTGTGACCGCGTTCCAGTTTCAAGAGCGGGAGGCAGCCACCGGTCGAGGGCTGAACGATACGCTGCAAACGGCTGAGTTTCTGCCGCTCGGGACCGGGCAGGGCCAGCAGCATACGATCGACGTCCGCGGCAATTTGCCGCAGTTACAGACCGGACCGATCAACGGCACCCAGTTTGAGGACATCGACTTTTATCGGGTCAATCTGCGTGCGGGCGATATCCTGGATGTCGCCGGGACCGGTGCGGCCGGCCGCATCGATGTACTCTACTCGAACGGCCAGCAGTGGTTCGGCACGACCCAAAACATGGGAGAGATCGCCGGCTACCCGGCCACATCACCACTGCAAACGCTCGGCAATGCCGTGGCGGCGCAGATCGTCCCTCAAGACGGCACTTATTATATTCGTGTCGCTGGCGGTGGCCCCGGCAATCAGGGCGGTTTTGCGAGCACCGCCTACACGCTCGGCTTGCGGGTTTATCGCCCGGTGATGGAAAGCGCGCCGATCGGTACCCAGCAGACGATTTTCCTCGATTTTGACGGCGGGATCTTCCCGACCTCGTTGTTCCCGGCATTTGCGCAATTGGACGAACCGGTCCCGGGGACGATACAGATCCCGAGTCTGGTCGAATCTCTCAACAGTCTCGGCTTTGACGACTTACCGATCGTCTTAACACCTGAGAACGAAGGGATTTTCAACACCCTGATCGACGACATTCTCGATCGGGTCGATTACCACTTCAATCACTGGATGCCGCTGACCGGTGGCAACGGGAATTTCAACGAGAGCGGTGTTCCGGGTGAATTTGGGGTCCGGATTCTGAACAGTCGCGATCACGCGTCGCCCTCCTTCAACGACCCCTTCACGACCCGAGTCTTCGTCGGCGGCACCGCGGAGGATGTGTTTTTCGACGAAGGCCTCTACGGCATCGCCCAATCGATCGACGTCGGCAACTTCGACCCCAGCGGTTTCGTGCTGACGCTGCTCGATGCGGTCGGTCAGGACGCGTTGGATATCGATTTTGACGAGTTTTCGGCGAATCGCTTGCAGATTGCCGCGCAGGGGATCGCGCTGACGATTTCCCACGAATTGGCGCACAGTTTCGGCATCTGGCATACCGACCGCGCCGGCAATATTCCCTCGCTCATCGACGCCAACGTCGAATTGATCGACGATTACGAACTGGACGTCACGGCCGCCTTCCCCGAAGGGATTTTCCGCAATCAGCGGGGTCGTCGGACCGGCTTCCCCGAGGCCGACCGGTTCAACCCGATCGAGGGATTACGCGGATTTCAGCGGGTCACCGCGAGTTTGGCTTGGGGGTTGGCGACAGGGACTCGGGGGACGAACCTGACCGGTACGGTCTTCAATGACGTCAATCGTGACGGTAATCGGGCTGCCACCGGCGAGCCGGGGCTTGGCGGGATTACCGTATTCGTCGATGCCAATGGAAACGGGGTGCTTGATCCCGGCGAGATCTCGACCACGACGGCGGCGAACGGTTCTTACAGCCTTCCGGTAGCGTCCGGCAACAATCGCATATCGGTCGTTTTGCCGGACGGCTTCATCGCCACCACCCCCGCTTCGCGAACAGTCAGCGGTGGCGCCAGTAATGTCGATTTCGGGATCAATCGGCCTTCGACCGAGTTCACCGGCCGCAAGTTTGCGGACGTCAACGGCAATGGCTTTGCCGACCCGGGTGAAGCCGGCATCGCCGGCTCCGTGGTCTACATCGACCTCGACAGAGACGGCCGAGTCGACATCGGCGAACCACGCGCCGTGACCGACGCCAACGGAAATTACACACTCAATTTTCAGGGTCTTCCGGCCGGGACCTACCAGGTTCGCCAGGTTGTCGGAGCAGGATTTCAGGCCACCGCTCCTGCCGGCGGCTTCTACACAGTCAATTACGACGGGATCAACCCGCCGGTCGGGCTCGATTTCGGCAATCGTCCCTTCTTGGATTTCGGCGATGCGCCCGACAGTTACCGCACGCTGCTGGCCAGCGATGGCCCGCGGCATGGCATTATCGACGGATTGAGCTTAGGGCTCCAGGTCGATGCGGAGCCTGACGGTCAACCGTCACCGCTGGCAGATGCCGACAACGATGACGGCGTCCGGTTGTTGACGCCGTTGGCTCCCGGCGCGACAGCGACGTTCGAGGTTGTGATCAACAACACCACCGGGCAAACCGGATATCTGCAAGCTTGGTTCGACTTCAACCAGGACGGGACATTCACGGGGCCCGGTGAGCAGGTTTTGCGTGACGTGGTGCTGCCCGCCGGCACGAACCAGGTTGAGATCGCGGTGCCGACAGGTGTCGATCCGGGTAACCTGTTCACGCGTTGGCGTTACAGTCTGACGCCGGGCTTGGGAATCGGCGGTTTCGCCGCCAGCGGCGAGGTTGAGGACCATCGCTTCACCGTGCAACCTCAGGCCAATGTCGCCAACGATGATCAGGCGACGGTATCCCGCAACAGTTCGGCCAATCCGATCGACGTTTTGGCGAACGACTTTGAGACGCCTGAGAATCGGTTATCGATTACGAATGTCGACCGTTTCGCGTTCTCGACCCGCGGCCAGGTAACGATTTCACCCGATCGCCGGATGGTGTTCTACACCCCGCCGACGGGCTTTGTCGGTCAGGATCGATTCACCTACACGGTGACTCCCGAGGTCGGTCCGTCGGTAACCGCCACGGTGACGGTCAACGTGACCTTCCAAAGTGATGTACCGATCGCGTTGGACGACACCTTCGAAGTCGCTCAAGGCTCGAACAACATTGCGCTGAATGTGTTGGACAACGACCTACCGAGCAGTTTCGGCGGCTTGACGATCATTTCGGTGACGCCCGGGTCGCAGGGTGGCACGACATCGCTCGCCGGTGGCAATCAATCGGTTCGCTACACGCCGCGACCTGGTTTCGCTGGCACCGAAGAGTTCATCTACACGATCAGCGACGCGGCCGGAAACATCAGCTCGGCGACGGCGACGGTCAATCTTCTGCCGGGGGCTCGGCTTGACGATGTCGTCGGGTTTGAGATCGAGTTTTTCGATGTCGTCAACAATCAACCGATCACGAATGTGCAAGCGGGTGATGAGTTCTTGGCCCGCGTAACGGTTGAGGATGTGAGGAGTCCGCTCAACCGGTCTGCGGTTTTCTCCGCCTTTCTTGACCTGCTCTACACCGACGAATTGGTAGCGGTATTCCCCGATGCACTCAATCCACTCGGGTTCGACATCCGGTTCGGGAATCAGTTCCAGAGCGGTGCGACGGGCTTGCAGAGTGGTGACGCATCGACGCCGGGTGTGATCGACGAAGCTGGGTCCCAGCGTGTCAGTCTGACACCGCCGACCGAAGACGAAGGTCCGATCGAGCTGTTCTCGGTCCGGTTCCAGGCGATCGCTCCGGGGATCGCGGTCTTCGCGGCCAATCCGGCTGACGACCCGATCAACGAGACGACGGTTTTCAATCGGATGACGGCATTAGCCGTCAACGAGTTGCGGCTGGGGATTTCCGAGTTGGTGATCACGCCTTCGGGTATGGAGTTTACGTCGGCGATCGATGACGCGTTTCCTGACGGTCGCGATTCGCTCGGCAACCCGATCCGTGGTGGATCGACCGCTCGCTTGGACGTCCTGAGCAATGACCTGCTCGGTCCGACCGGTGAGATTTCGGAGTTCTTCCTGGTGACTCAGCCCAACGTGGGGGTCGCTACGATCGACAATGGGTTCATCGCCTACACGCCTGACAACTCGGTAGTGAATCGTTTTGACAGCTTCACCTACGGGATCGTCACGGCGGATGGGGTTCGGAGTACCGCCGAAGTGACCTTGTTTGTCGGCGACCCGATCGAAGCCCAGAATACCGCCCCAGTCGGCAACAAGCCGTTTGATGTCGACATCTCGTTGCAGGTAGTCGACGGCAACGGAAATCCGATCGAGCGGGTCAATACCGGGTCCCGCTTCGGGGTCCAGATGATCGTTCAGGACCTGCGATCGCCGCTGGCGGCCAGCCCCTTGGGTGTCTTCGCGGCCTTCGCGGATATCCTTTACGATGCCGACCTGGTGATGCCGTCGAACACGATTCCCGGGGGATTCGATTTCGACGTGATTTTCGGACCTGAGTATGGGGTAATCGGGGCCTTCGGTGTCGCCGATCGGCCCGGTATCATCGATGAGTTCGGTTCGTTCCTGACCAACGTCAATCCGAATAATCAGCCGCCCAACCCGGCCCTGACGGGTCAACCGGTGCTGGTGGCGACCCTGTTCTTCGATGCGATCGGCAGTGGGGAATTGCGACTGGTCAGCAGCCCTGCCGACGCGTTGCCGTTCCGCGATACCCTGTTGTTCGAACCGGCCGATGCGGTGCCTGTGTCGCGGATCCGCTACAACGTCACGACCGTCACTATCGGTGGTGGGTCGGGCGAGGGTGAGCGGTTGCAGAATGGGATTTTGCCCGCCGATGTCAACGGCGACGGCTTGGTGACGCCGATGGATGCCCTGCTGGTAATCAACCACATCAGCCGTTTGCGATCGTCGAATTCGGCTGAAGGAGAAGCGGCGGCGAACGGTGTTCGAAAATTCTTCGACGTCAATGGCGACGGTGTAGTGACGCCGTTGGATGCCCTGATGGTGATCAATCACATCACCAAGGCTCGCCGGGGTGAAGTTCCGCTCGACATGGAGCAATTGTCGGCCTTGACGCCCAACGCTGACGGGATCGTGCGGGTCGATTCTTACGCGGCGCTCAACGAGTTACTCGCCAAGCGGCACGTTGCGGATTTCGATGGTGATGCCGAGGGAGAAGGTCCGGGGGCAGGCGAGCCGACGGAATTGCCCGGGCCGGCGGTCGTCCCTGACGGTGACGACGACGACGATGCGCTGTTGTCGCTGCTGGCGGGTGATGTGGCGGAGCTTTGGAAATAGCTCGACTTCGGTTACGATTCGGGAGCGGGAGGTCGTCCCGCTTGCGAATCAACCACTGTCGAGAAAGCCGCATTGATGTGGGAAAACCCTGAACCGGGTCTGGCCGAGTTTCGCACCAACGGTTGGAAGTTAGTGCTCGCCTCAGGCGAGCGAGGTGTCCGACGGGGAACCGCGCGAGACGAGGTCCGAATGTTGGTTTGTCGCGACGACTTGGTCGCGTCCTCGACTCGATTTGTACTTCCTGGGATCTCGTTGCCGGATCGTGTCGAGAGCTTTATTCGTGGTGATGCGCTGCACGTCAATTTGGCGAACAGCCAGGATCACCCGATCGGGATCGAACTCGTTTTGACGGCGATCGAAGCCGATGAGCAGCGGTTGGTCGTGGAGTCACAGATCTCGCTCAATACGTCTCTGTTGGAAAGCCAACCGGAGGTCGACCTGGAGGTCGGATCGGGACACCCGGGTCATCCCCGTTGGGGGTCCGTCGATTGGAAGGTGTTATCCAGCGAGCCGACGGCGATCTGGCTGCACGCCGCGGACGATCTGACGTCGCTCGGCCCGAGTATCGCCACCAGCCTGCTCTGTGACGGATGCGATCGACGGTCGCTGAAGACCGAATCGATCCACGATTCGGGGCGAGTCCGTTTTTTCGGCGAGTTTCTGGAAAAAGGGGTGATCCGTCGAGTGCGTCCTTGGTGGGTTTGGTCCAACGGGATGATTTCCCGGAAAGTTGCCGACGGGATTTCGGCGCAGTTGCTCAACCGGCCGCTGCCGCTGAGCAGTTGATGGCAATGCTCGACGGTAGCACCGATCGTTTCGGTTATGCGGCTGTTGGCAGTCGATTCCGGGCCGTTCGGATCGTGACGATCGGGAATCGCTTTAAGGTCTGGGCGATTGGCGTAGAATGAGAGGCATTCATTTCTAGTCTTCGATTCCCTTCAATTATCGAACGGGTTTTCGCTCGTGGCCCTGCGATCTCATTTCTCTCCGGCTAGGGCGCTGTCACGAATGCTGACGGGGTTCTGCTTGGTCATCGCCTTGGGGTCGACGATTGTCGACCCGGCATTCGGGCAACCACCGGGGACGCTCCCCCCGAGTGATATGCTCGGCGTCGGCCAGTCCACGGCGAACGGAACGGAGGCAACCCAATCGGCCGAGTCTGCTGGGCAGCCGGGCAACGGGGATTCGCGTGAGGTCAATCCGAAGGCTTTCCTGTTCCTCGACGAGGCCGGAAATCCTGTGATCGTACCCGGGATGACGTTCGAGAAATTGGATGAACTGTTATCGCTAAAGGAGGGGAATGAACGCCCCAAGCCACTTTATACGATTGAAACGGTGGAGGTCCGTGGGAGGGTAGCGGAGACGTCGGCGGAGCTGACGGTCACGGTTCGCATCGACCTGGAACCGACCGGCGGACGCTGGGTAACGGTACCGATGCGGATGGACAATTTTCATCGCACCGGGCCGGCTGAGGTCTCGGGGATTGACAGTTACCGGGTCGACCTGGGCGGTGCTCAGGAAGGGCATGTGGTTCACTTGACCAGTGATATTCGACGATCGGTCGTGGTCTCGATGCAGGTCGTCTCACGGGTCACCCCGGCCCCGAGCACATCGATCGACTTTCGATTGCCGGAAGCGCCCAGTCATGTGGAATTGGAGATTCCATCGGCCGACGTATCGGCGACGATCCTGGGCCGCGGCGACGAGGTATTGGCGACCGATCCGGGCCAAAATGCGACCGCCGTGACGGTCGACGGTGGAGGCGGCAAGTTCAGCGTCCGGTTCGGCGCCCAATTGCCGGTGATCGATGACCGCCCGGTGTTGGAGAGCGAGTCGCGGATCATGGTCGACTGGCAGCAAGCCGACAATTCCCCGATCGTGGCACACGAGATCTCGGTGCGGAGCGGCCGTGGCGACCTGTCAGCGTTTTCGCTTCGGCTGCCCGATACGGCACCGTTGCTGCAGCAACCAGTGGTCCGCGGCGGGACCCCCTTCGAGGTTGCCGACCCTTTGGATTCCGACCGTGTCACTGCCGCGACGGACGACGACGCCGGTGGGCGGGTGATCCGTGTTGTGCCGGTCGGCGACCGTGGCGATTCCCGGACCGAGATCGCTGTGGCGACTCAGTTGCGGAGCGAGGAAGGACGACCGGGTGGTAGGGTGATCATTCGCCCGGTAGCGGTCGATGACGCGATCGAACAATCAGGGGAGATCGAGATCCGCGTCCCGCGCGAATACCGGTTGCGGTGGGAGCCACGGCCCTGGGTCAACAGCCTTTGGGATCAGACCGACGCCGATGCCTTGACGGGCCGCAGCTATCGGTTCCGGTTCGACCGGGTCCCGTTCGAGTTGCCGGTCTGGTTGTCGGCACGGGCCAAGCGTTTGCGGGTCGAAGGTGATTATCGACTTACGTTTTACGACACTTTGGCGTCACTGCGACTGTTGCTAAAAACGAGCGGCGGGGTTCCCGATTCGCGGATATTGCCGATCGACATCGGGACCTGGAATCTGCAGAGTTTGGCCGTCGGCGGCACGAACCTGCCCGCTGACGCGGATCAAACCGGCAGTCTGCTGGAGATCGATTTGGCCAGCCTACCGAACGGTGGTGAGAACGATCAGATCGAGATCGTCCTGGTCAGCCCGTTGGGCGAGGACCAAGACCGCGTCGAGTTCGACATGCCACGGGTCGCTGGCGACCCCGAGTTGATCGGTGGTGCGGCTTCCTCGTTGACCGTTTCCGCTCAAGCCGACTTTCGGTTCATAGCCGATTTGACGGCTTCGCAGGGAATCGGTGAGAACCTCCGGGTGCAGCCTTCGTCAGCCGCGGACGCGGCTCCGAGCAGCGCCGACACGTCCGAGACCACGGCGTCCTCGATCGCCTCGCCATTAGCCGGACTCGGTGGGGGCCGTCGTGGCGAGTCGGCCTATGAAAGCCGATACGCGCTTCCCGACATCTCGCAATCGCCCCGTTTGGCTGGCTTCTTGGTGACCGAGCGACCCGGGGTTTCGCTGGCTGCCGAAGCGCATTTTTCGATCCAGCAGGGGCGATTGGTTGAATCGATCGAATGGACGGTCTATCCCCGCAGCGGTCTACGAGGGAGATTGCCGGTCGTCTGGGGAGAAACGCCGATCGAAGCCGCAGCCGATCCTAGCGATGCGGAGGGTGACGAAGCCGAACGGAATACCGAGGCGGCGACCCTCGACGGCGATCCGATCCATCAGCTCGGGGCGATCCCGTTTTGGACGGTTACGGTTGATGATGCTGCGGCGATTTTGCGTGCGAATGCAGACGGAGAGTACAGCATCTTCAGCGATGGTCTTTCGGTCGGGCCGCATAAAATCCGTTTTCGGCGAGAACGGGACCTGCCGTCAGCCTGGGGCGACGCGACGCGATCCGATCGCACCTATCGGCTGGCCGGCTGCATCCTGCCTCGTCCCGACGTTGGCGAATTGACCCTACGAGGCGCGATGTTGGTCCGCTTCAGCGGTCAGTCGGCGGTCGAACTCAGCGCCCGTGATTCGCAGGGCCGCTGGACCGACGAACTGATTTTGGCAACGCTCCCACCTGCGGAACTTCCGCTGCGACTCCGGCGAGTCGATCAAGAGCTCGATCAAGCCGTGGTTCGGCGAGCGGTGTTGCGGACCTCGGTCAGTCGACAACGACAGAGCGATCAATTGGTCGCCACGGTATACGGCGGCGAGACGTTGCGACTACCGCTGTCACCGGCCGCCATGGCGGCAAGGGTGGTGGCGACGGTCGATGGCCAGGACGCCGAAGTGCTCCGCGAGGACGACGACGCCTGTTCGGTACAACTCGGAACTGCCGGAAATCATGTCGTCGTCCTGCAGCTTTACGCCGACCGGGAAGCGGCGATGGGGATCGAGCAGATCCGGCCGTTGTTGGGGTTGCCGACGGTTACGGAGCGGTTTTTCTGGGAGGTGCTGACGCCGCGGGATGACCACCTGATCTGGTCGTCGCCGACGACCGCCCAGGCGATGCAGTGGTTGTTCGACCGATGGCGGCTGTACCGTCAGCCGCGGCAATCGACCGCCGATTTGACCGAATGGGCCGGTGGGGGCGGTGAATCTCGTCTCCCGCTGGGCAACCGCTATCTGTTCGTCGGCATCGATCCGACCGACCTACAGGTGATCACGATGTCACGACTGATGATTTGGCTGATCGTCGGCTCGACGGTTTTGGTCGTCAGTTCGTTGTTGAGTTATTTCCCGGTACTGCGACATCCTCTGCTGGCTGTCGTGGGTGCTATCCTGCTGGCGGGGATGACGTCTTTGCTGCCCGACGCCGCGGTCTTGGCGGGCCAGGTGATGTTGGTCGCAATGACGATGGTGGCGGTGATGGCCGCCGTAGGATATCTACTCGCACCGCGGCGTCCGGCACGGGTGCTGACCACCGGCGGCGACTCGCTAGAACGTTCGTCGGTCCGCTCGTCGGCTTACTCGGGCTCGGCTGCGGTCGCCTTGGAAGCGCCCACGCACGGATCGACGGAGGCCAGATGAACGCATACCGCCGCGACCGATTTACGGTGACCAGATCGCCCCATCGTGATGCCGGCCGACTGTTGCTGTTCGTACTGCTGATCGCGGGTTGGGCTTTGCCGGCCCGCAGCGATGAGACCTCTGCGAATCGGGAGGAAGCGGAAGCGGAGACGGAGTCGGTAAGCAGCGAAAGCGATTTATCAGCCGATCGGGTCACACCGAGGTTGCCGGAGTCGTTTTCCCGGTTACGGCCGATCTACTTCTTTCAAGGCCAGGCTGCGGGCCTGGTCCCTGACACGTTTCGACCGGTCGCCGCCGGGCAGCTCGATGAGCGTCTGAAGTCGTTCGGCAGTGGTTCGTTGTCGCCGTTCGCCCAACCTCAACTCACGCGGGCGGTCTATATCGCAAAATTGATCGACTCGTCACTGGTTTCGAATCAAACGACCTGGGAGATCTCCCATCAGGACGACTCACCGACACGACTGAAGTTGGGTCGGTTGGGATTGGCGATCGGGGCTTCTGGATTTTCGTCGGGGACGATGGCGGGGCTACGGTCCGATGCACTGCCGATCGAGACCGATCCCGAGGGAATGGTTTCGGTGCCGGTTCGGGGCGATACGAAGTTAGCCTTGTCCTGGACCGCAGCGGGCGAGGAACGGGATCGCGAGATCGGTTTCGATTTGGCGATTCCGGCCGCCGGTCAGTCGCGGTGGTTGATCGAGGTGCCCGCCGGAGTCCGCTTGGTGTCTCTCGATGGCGTCGTCGAACGGCTGTCGAACCCTCCTCCGGAGGCTCAGGATCCCGGGCGGGGAACGTCGTGGTATCGGATCGACAGCGGTGGACTATCTCGGCTTCGCTTGCGAGCGATTAAGGGAGCCACCGGTGGAGCGGATGCGACGGCCGTGATTCGCCAAGCATCGTTGCTCTACGAATTAAACCCGGCCGTGATCCGATTCACGGCGAGGTTGGTGAGCGACCCGTCTGAGGATGGGACGTTGCCGGAATTTCGGATCAGCGAGGGGCGGGTGACTTCGGTTGCCGTCGGCGGATCGGCAACGCGTTGGACGGAATCTTCCGCAACCGATGGCCGCTTGATTCGAATCGACGCTGAGTCTGCTGAAGCGCCGAGCGGATCGCCGGTCACGATCACGATCGGCGGTGAGGCGTCTTGGGGTAGCGATGGGGTCGCCGGCGCACTCCCTTGGATCGTGCCGCGGCAATCCGATTCGATCTTGCTCGGAGGGCAGTTGCAGTCGAAGCTCATGATCGACTCGCGATTGAATCTGTTGCGACTCGACCTACCCGCAGGTTGGCAATACCTGTCACCGGCAGAAACGGATGACCGACGTTTGACCTATCGGATCGGTGGCCCTTGGGGCGATCGGGCGCCACTGGTCCGCGTGGTCTCGGAGTCGGGTCAGCCGTTCGCCGAATCGATCGTCCGGTTGTCCGCCACCGAATCTCGCTATCGCGCGATCCTCAACAGCGTCGTTCGGTTGCCCAGCCAGGGCCCAAGTCCGATCGTCTTGAGGTTCGATCAGGGCTGGATTCTCGAAAGCGTGACATTGCCTCGCAGTGGTCGTGCCATCGAAGTCCCTGCCGACTTTGTCAGTTCTCGAGAGGTGACGCTGTGGCCCGCGTCGGAGGAGATCGACGAGGGGACCGTAGCGGTTCGTGCTACCGGCTATCGTCCGTTGAGGGTGGACGGCGATTTCGCGCGTTATCCCGCGACCGCTTTCGGGCGAGTAGCGAACGCCCGCACCCGATTCGCCGCCTCGGTCTCACCACCACCGGGGTTTCGCTGGTTGGCCGACGCGTCGCTCTCGGGGACACGGATCGATGTCGATCGGTTGACGCCGACGCAGCGGCGGCTGCTCGGTGACGCGGCGGCCGAGTCGATGTTGTTGGACATCAGCCACGGCCGCGTCGGTTCGTTGCGAAGTTTTCGTCCCGCGGCGGCTTTCAACGTGGACAGCCGGCTCTCTTTGACGGTCGCCGACGACCGACTCCGCGAAACCCATGTGATCCGTTGCGATTCAGGATCGAGCGACCTGGACCAGGTACGCGTCGAGTTCGAGGCCGGCGATCGTCCCGACATCGAGTGGTCGGTCGACGCCGGCGAATCGCCGACCCGACGGTTAATCCGGGCGCGGCGATTGAGTGTCACGC
The DNA here is from genome assembly GCA_007127095.1 of Planctomycetaceae bacterium. Classification (GTDB taxonomy): domain Bacteria; phylum Planctomycetota; class Planctomycetia; order Pirellulales; family Pirellulaceae; genus UBA6163. Next base: position 11,291 of record SKZY01000240.1, on the reverse strand, counting down.
CGACCGATGTAGCGGTCGGTGAGGCCACGGTGAGACGTGAAATCTGGGACTTAGAGCTCGAGCGGACCGGGTCAAGATCGGTCGTTTTGGTCGGTCGCCGCGAATATCCGCTGAAGTCTCCGGTACGTGTTGAGTTGCCGAGCGTCTTCGGTGCCAACTCGCGTTCGGCTCGGGTCTTGGTACCGCGTTCGCTCCAACTCGTCGGTTTCGGCGAAGGAGTACTTCGAGTGCCTCCGATCACGGCGGACGGTTCCGCCGCTGGCGTCCGCGAGCCGGTTCAAGTCGGCGATGTCACGTTGCGATACGATTCTTCGGGCACGAGTTGGGTCGAGGTCGCAATGGCCGATCCGCCGGCAGCGGTACCGGTGGTGTGGCGTGAGACGGTTCAGTGCATCGCTTCCAGCGGCGGCGACTGGATCACGGCGACCTACAGCCTCGACAGCGGCGCCGACTTGGTAATCGAGCACGATACCGATCTGCGATTGGTGGGTGTGACCGACTCAAACGGTGCCGATTTCCCCCACGACGCGGGTCCGGGGAGGGTTGTCGTCAAGGAGCGTTCCGCCGATTCCGCCGCGACGGACGAGCTCTTCGAGGCCGCAGGCGGGCGGAGCTGGGTCACGATCCGCTGGGCGCGCCCCGTCGCGGGTACGGCCGCGCTGCGGAATTGGTCACCTCCGCGGATCTCAACCTCGGCAGTCATTTTGGATCGACATTGGCAAGTGATGGCCGCTACCGATGTGTTGATCGCCAGCCCGACCTTCGACGATTGGGGCACCGGATTGAGTCGAGCATTCGACCAGATCTTGGCGACTACTTCGGATCGGGTTGCACCGCCCAGCGATTCGCTGCTGGCTTCCGACCCGCGTCTCCATTCACTCGATCCATTGGTCCCCCGGTCGTTCTGGCTGGTGGATCGCTCGTTGTGGCTGTCGCTCGGTTCGATCGTCGGTTTTTTGACATTCGCGATCGCCTGGTGGGCCGCACCATGTCACCCCGTCCTGGTCGGTATCGGTTTCGCGATTTCGTTGGGATTCGTACCCTGGCTGGCGGATGGCTGGGTCAGTTGGGTGGCGGCGGTCAGCCTGCCACTCGCCTCGGGTGGGTTGATCGGCACGACACTCGCCGCGAGCGGCTTGCGTCCGTTTCGTGGTCTGGCAGAGGGCGGCCCGACCGGAGGTCCTCCGACGCCACTGGGCGGCAAGACTTCGGTCGCCGCTTCGGCCCGCTCGGTGGCGAAACGGGGCGTCGTCGGGTTAGGGTTGGGAGTCGTCATCGTCGGAGGCGGCACGGCGTGGGGGCAGAATCCCGCTGAACGTGTCGATCAGGGGAATCGTTCCGCAAAGTCCGAACGGACCGACCGACCAATGGTGTTGGTTCCGACCACGGCCGAGGGCACCTTGGTCGGTGATAAAGTTTATATCTCGCAGCGATTCTTCAACGAACTGTTTCGGGATAAGCGATTATCGGTTGCGCCACCCTTGATCACATCGGCGGTTTATCGTTTACGTTTGGATGGCATGACCGAATCGGGGATGCCGGCGGCCGAGTGGGAGATCCGTTATTCGCTTTCGAATCTCAGCCGGCGATCCGAGATTTTTTTACCGATCCGGCCTCAGGACGTCCGTTCGGTTCAGTGGTTGCCAGGCGGCGAGGCCAAACCGCTGCGGTGGACGTCAGCGGAGCAGTCAGGGATTCGGATCTCGCTGCCGCCGACCGACTCGGCCGCTTTGCTGCTGCGGTTGGCGACAGACGTCGAGTCGCCCGAGCGACAACAACGACGAATCGCGATGACGATCCCGGCTGTGGCTACCGCTTCGTTGGTCGTCGACAGCACGGCCGCAGTGCAACGGTTCGACCTCCGGGGGGCGATCGGACAAGTGCTCTCCAAGCCCGAAGCGGGCCGACTATCAGCCGATCTAGGCGCAGTCAACTCGCTCGAATTGCTCGTCATGCTCCGTCAGGGAAACCGTGGCATTCCGGGGATCGAGGCACGTCGCTATTGGATCCATGCTGGTCCCAAACGCTATCAGGTCGAGTGTGAGGTGGAGCCGGCCATCGAGTCGATTCGTGGCGGGATCGAAGTACCGATCGTGGTGCTTGGGGACCAACAGCCGCGGCTGACTTCGACCGACTGGTCGATCCGCTCGCACGAGATCGTTTCGGCACAACGCCAATTGTTGACGATCCGGTCGCGGCGTGAAACCGAAGAGCCGATCCGTCTGCTCTGGGACCTGGCGACGCCAGCGGTGACGGGCGACAACGCCGGCCCGACCCTGGTCATACCCGAGGTGATTTCGGCCGGGTCGGCGGCAACGTCCGAGGCATTGATCGCACTGCAGGCGAGCGACGGTTTCCGGCTCTCGACGTTGGGTGATCCAGAATCGATCGAATCGGCCGACCAAGTCGATGCGTTTGTGACCGCCTGGCAAGGATACCGGGGGATCGCCCAGGATGTGATTCGGGCGGCGAGTCGTCTGCCTCGATTCGAACTGACCGCGTCTCCGGTGCGTCGCTGGAGCCTTCAGGAATCACATCACTTACACGTCCGGCAGGGCGAGATGCTGCTTTCCTATGAGGCCGTGATCCGCCGTGGGGAGCGATCCGTGGGACCGTTGCGATTGGTGATGCCAGCTCGGTTGGATGCCCGTGAAATCACGATCAACGGTAGCCCGGTGGCGGGCGAGCCGACCGAATCCGACGGGGCTTGGGAACTGCTGCTCGGTGAGCCGACCGGAGCCGAGACGATTCGGCTGCGGGTCAACGCACGTCAGCCGCTGTCGTTTGGGCAGGCCTTTAATCCGCCACGAATTCGTGTCGATCCGATCACCGAAGCATCCGGAAGTTATAGTTTGACGCGAGACCGGTCACTGCGAGTCGAACAGCTGCAGCCGCCGGGGCTAGCCGAATTTCAAACTTCACCACTGAACGTCGCCGATCAGTTGTTAGGCGGCTGGATCCCGTGTTGGGATTGGCGGCTCGAACCGTCGCTGGCGGAGTCGGCCGTTCTGGGCGGCAGTTTTCGCGTCGAACCGTTGATGACGCGGTTGGAAGTGACCCAGCGGACCGCGATCCGTTGGCATAAGTCGCGTTGGATGGTCGATGTGCTGTTTCATATCGAGTCGCTCGGGGCAGACGGCCAACGGCAGCCGTTGCTGGATGACATCAATGTCGAACTGCCGACCGCCTGGGACGACCAAGTGAGCGTCGAACCGGCCGAGGCTTGGTCGAGCCAGCCCGGTGTCGATCAGACGTCGCGGATCATCCGTATCCGTCCCGATGCCGAGTCGCGTAGCGACGGCGAGGCAAAGCTTCGGATCCAAGGGATGCGGATATCAGAAACCGATTCGTCACTCGAAGTCCCCTCGGTCCGACTGCTCGGCGCGGCCTCGGTCCGCTCCTTCTTGGTCGTCCCTCGATCGGTGGCGGGAAGGCCGTTGGTGTGGAACACCTTGTCAGCCGTCGCCGATCGGTTGCCAGCGGAATTGGCCGACCAGGAACGGTCACCCGCGGCCGCCGAAGACGTCGCGGGCGACCCGTCGGCAGAGGAGCAACTCGTCTTTCGATCGCTGAATGCCGGCGCCGCGGTTCAACTGCAACCGTCTCGCCCCGATGGCATTCTGCCCCGGGCGACCGCGACCGATATCCGGCTCTTCCCTCAGGGAAACGATGAGTGGTTGGCGATCATCCGTTGGGATCTCGAACCGGGAGACGCCACCGCAGTTTCGCTCCAGATCCCACCGGGCTGTGATCCGATCGCCGGTTGGAATGCCGGCCAGCCGATCGCTGTCGCGAAGAACCGGGTGCCAGAAACGCTCGATGTCACCTTGGCTCTCAGCCGATTGGCGCAGCCGTTGGTGCTGCTCTGTCGGTTTCAACGTGAGTCGGGACAGCCCACCGGGCTACCAACCTTGGTCGGCATCGAGTCCCAGCGGACCTGGCTGACGATCTATCGAGCCAGTGGGACGCCCGATCGGGCGTGGTCGATCGGGTCGGATGCCGATATCGGGTGGCAGACTTCCTCACCGAAAGATCGATGGTTGTCATTGGCCGAATCGGTGATCGAAGTGACCGAAGCGTCGATCAGCGGGGCCACCGACCGACCGCAAGACGAGCTGGTTTCCTGGCTCCGCCCCTGGGACGGGTGGATGAACGCGCTGCGTCGTGAAGCCGTGAAGCCGAACGGGCAAGGAACAGCTTGGCAGGCGTTGCTCGATGGAACCGATTCGGAGATCGACCTGACCGAGAGTGGTGAAGCGATTGGCGGACGCCCCGGTGGTCCGTTGGATATCCGATTTGACGACGACACCGCCGCGAGTTGGGAATTGCTGGGACGGCAATGGCGACAATACGTTCGCCGGGTGGCGGGAAGCGAAGTCCGATCCGACGACGACCCGCCGCTTTCCGTATCGGCCTCGAGTGATTGGACGGTCGGTCTGGTGGCGACGTACGCCGGTGCCGCCCGCGAATTGCCCGAGTTGCATGGTCGATCGCGGACAGAAAAGGTGGCGACCGCGATCGAACTCTTGATCGCCGTGGTGATGGCTGGCGGCGGATGTTGGTTGGCGTGGCGATTCAGGCACCACCTGGTACGCCCGCTCTCGCACCCTGCGGTGTGGCTGTTCGTCGTCGGACTTACCTCGTTGGTCGTCGCGCCGACACCGGTCGCGATCGCGATTTGCGCGGTCGCCGCCGCGGTGCCGTTGCTCGCCCCGCGGCCCGCCGCCGGGCTGCGACGCGGCGTTGAGCGATCGTTTACCGATCGATCGGGCGTCCGTTAGCCGGTCGCCCGTGCCAGCCGACGGATCGCAACTCGATTCCCCCGTTTCTGCCCCCCAGGGAGTCATACAACCATGCCAATGAACCTTCAACAGACGCTCACACAACTCGAGTCTCTCGGCAACGACAAGGTGTGTCAGCAACGGCAAAAGAACGGCGCCAAGGAACAACAGTTTGGCGTCAAGCTGGGTGATATCCGAAAGCTTGCTGCGAAAATCAAAGTCGACCTGCCGTTGGCCAACGCCCTCTGGGAAAGCGGGAATATCGACGCCCGGCTGTTGGCGGTCCTACTAATCGATCCCGCCCAACTCGCGATGAACGACGTCGATCGAATGGTGAGGTCCGTCACGTTTGTGCAGGTCGCAGATTGGCTCACGGCTTACGTGGTCAAAAAACATCCTGACAAGGAATCGCTTCGTCGGCAGTGGATGCAGGATGATGACCGATGGGCGGCTCGTGCCGGATGGGAACTGACGGCGGAGCGGATCGCCAAGCAACCCGACGGGATCGATCCAGCGGAGTTGCTCGATCGGATCGAATCCGAAATGGCGTCGGCCGCTCCCGAGGTGCAATGGACAATGAACGTTTGCCTGGCCGGAATCGGAATCCACAACCCCCAGCATCGCGATCGCGCCATCGCGATTGGTGAAAAGCTGGGGATCTATCGCGACTTTCCGGTTTCCAAGGGGTGCACCTCTCCGTTCGCTCCGCTTTGGATCAACGAAATGGTTCGTCGGCAAGCTTAAGTGTCGCGTTCGATTCTCAATTCGTTGGCTGCCAGGACGGTTTCTTGCGGACCGGTAACGGAGCCCCGTCGTCGCCGACCATCACCCCCGAACCGATCGAGCGGTTGTCGATATCGTTGCCCGATACCGGCTGTTGATGATTCATCAGCTTGGTCGGTGGTTCGGTTTTGCGGACCTGTGGTGGGTTGCCGGCGGCGAGCGGCTTGACCCGCATGAGGTCGGCGGGCGGTGCGAGTCGGCTCAGCGGCACATCGTCGACCGAGATCGAATCGCGGTTGGACGACTTACCGTGGGAGTCGTCGATCCCCAGCGGGCCACCGAGTTCGTTGTCGGAATCCCATAATTGTGGCTCGGGCGGCAACGTCGTCCCCAATCCGCTACCGGTCGCATCGAGATCCCCGACACTGCCGCGGCTGCGGTCACGGACAGCCGACTCGGGAGCGTTGATTTCGCCCTCACGGACGACGCCCGGTCGCGACACCCCGTACTGCCACTTGCGACCGGCACTCCGTTCGCGAGCCCGTTCCAAGGCATCCCAGTAGGCTTTGCTGTGCCACGGCCCCTCGGCGATGTCGATGCTGTTGTGATGCAGCAGCGTCCCCTTCAGGTAATGTACGAAGTTGATCGATTTGTTGTATTCGGCCAGCGATCGATAGTAGTCGATTTGGGCTTGGGCTCGCCGCAGTTGGCTCTGCAGGACGACGTTGACCGGAGTACGGCCTCCCTTGTACTCGGCGAGTCGAGCCTGCACTTCCTGTTCGGAGGCTTGCCAGCGTTGGGCATTGGTCTGCACCAGTTGATAGTGAGTCGACATCTTGGCCGTAGCGTCGCTCAATTGGCTGACGTGAGCCCGTTCCTGGTCCTGCAGGAACGAACGTTCGCGAGCCAGTCGGAGTTGCGCATTGCGAATCCGTGCCAGTTCGCGTCGGGCACCGATCGAGGTCGGTTGGATATCGAGCCGGATCGCCGCTTCCTGAAAATCTCCGCTGGTCAGTTCGCCCAACGCCGTCGAACCTACGTTGGGGAAGCGGGGCCCGGCGCCGGATCCATAGCCGAGTTCATCGCCGACGCCGACCCAGCGGTACAGCAGCGACAGGTTCACCTCCGGCAGGATCTGGTTCTTTGCCGTGATCAGTTCCAATTCGTTCTGCTTGATCCGAGTCTTGGTCCGTCGCAATTCTGCGGTCAGATAAAGCGATTGGGCGACGGTTTGGTCCCAGTCGAACTCGACCCGTGCAATCGTCGGTTCGGTCACCGGCCGAATCAATCGTCCGTCTGTCGGGGCTAATCCCATCTTTTCTCGCAGTGCCCGCTCGGACCCGTAGACGCCCAGTCGATCGGCGCCGGGAAGGTTCGAGCCGGCCAGTGCCGATTCGAGCTGACCTTTGAACTGATAGTACTGCTCGGTCGCCTGGGCCAAGTCCTGCTTGGTGCCGGTCCCACCTTCGAGATTCAAACGTGCGAATTGCGCGGTCGCCTGCGAACTGTTCCGCCCGACCATCGTTGTGGCGACGTTACGGTAGGCGACGTACAGATCCCAGTAAGCGACCTCGACATCACGTACCAGGTTACGGATCTGGACCTCGAACTCGGTGATCGCGACGTCTTCATTCAGACTCGCCAGCACGACCGGAATGCGATTGATCAGCGTACCGCGGTTCCGCATCAAGGGGTGCTGCACCTGGGCTTCGATGACCGCCGACCAGTCGCTGGGGAAAAACCTCGCCTGCTGGCCGTCCGTCGTGACATTGTTTCGGGAGTAAATCGTCTGCTGGCGCAACGTCGCCACACCGCCGGTAGCGAGCCGTTTGCTGATCGCAGACTGCTGCGTCAGATCGTCGGACTGAAAAATGGGAGGGTTAAAAACGTTGATGCCGTTGTTTCGTGGACGGTCGGTATTCGACCAACTGACGAAACTGCTCGCTTGGGCATCGAACTCGGCCAACGCATCCTCGACGCCACCGATCTGGTTGGCCCGCAAAACGCCTCGAGGCAGCAGGCGATTGCCTTGCCCGTCGAGCGTCAACGGGATCGACTGGGTCGTGCTTTGCTGAACCGCGACGTCGTAGATGCTGCCGAACTGTTCGGAGGTCCCGCTGGAAAACTGGGCCGCCACGTTCTGGCGAATTTCGGCTGTCCCGCTGGTGGTGAAGAAGTACTTCGCGTTCTGAAGTGCGATCGAAACGCACTCCTCCAACTCCAGATCCCAGTACTCACCGTACTCGTGGTTGCTCAAGGTCAGCGGCGGCAGGCACTCGGTCGTTTCGGCCAAGCTGTCGGTCGCAACGTCGGGATACTCGACCCGCGTGGCGGCGCCGAGATAGTGCTGCAGATCGGGAGACTCATTGGCAAAGAACGGTTGCGTCGTGGCGCAACCGGTTGCCATCAGGAGCGTGACCAATAACTGCAGGTAAGCGGCTGACTTGAATAAAATTGGATTCATCCGAGGACTTCCGTGGCAGTCCCCGATCGTCGTTCGTCGTAAGTAGCCCGATCGCCGGCCACGAACGTGACCGACAGTCGCGCAAGATCAGAAAGACGATCTAGGGTCGATTGTGGAGCCCCCCCCACGTCCGAAACCGACGCTTCCCAACGGGTAGCGCGGTTTCGTCGCCCGGAAGTTAGATCGTCTGTCGAGCTGGTAAACTTTGACGATTCCAGAAAATAATCCGGTCAGCCCAAATTTGCCGCCGGCCGCGATCACCACGGCATCCGGCAGACCCCCCACTGGCCGTGATTCTCGTCGACGCCGACTTCGATCCATTCGATACCGCTAGAGAACTTGTCAGCGGTCCGTTCGCGAATTCGCTGCAAAATCACGCGGGCGATCGCTTCGGCGGTCGTATTGATCACCGGTAACAACACGCAATCCTCGTTCGGAAAGACCCAGCGGCGGTCACGAAATCGGGCCGTCGTTTCCCGCTCGTCCGCGGTGACGACGATTTCGGCATGTTCGCTCGGCAGCAACACGTGATGGTCGAGTTCCGATGTGATCTCGAGTACGGCATCGCGGAGGGCGATGAAGTCGACGACGTAACGGTTTTCGTCCAGCGGCCCTTCAACGGTCACCCGCACGCCGTAATTGTGGCCGTGAATCCGCTCGCAAATATCGCCGGCAAAGGTAATAAAGTGGGCCGCTGCGAAGCTGAACGCTTCTTTAGTGACTTCGACCCGATAATTTGCCGGGCGAGGTTCGCTGGTCATGGTTTGTACGCTGCGCTTCGGGAAGGAGGGGACGACCGTGGGCCGGCGTTGAAGAACGCGTTTGGACTATACTCACGCCGACTACCGGTGATCAATGAGCGGAGACGTCGGCGACCAGCGACGAGACGTTTCCGCGCCCCTTAACCCATCGATTTTAATGATCAAACGTATACTTGTTACTGGCGGAGCCGGCTTTCTCGGATCGCATATCTGCGAACGATTGGTCGACGAAGGCCATGACGTGATCTGTTTGGATAACTTTTTCACCAGTCAGAAAACGAACGTTTCGCACCTGCTCGATTTTCCGAATTTCGAGTTGATCCGGCATGACATCACGCTGCCGATCCATCTCGAGGTCGACCAGATCTACAACATGGCTTGTCCGGCGGCACCGGGGCACTATCAGTACAACCCGATCAAGACGATCAAAACGTCGGTGCTCGGGTCGATCAACATGCTGGGAATCGCCAAACGCTGTGGGGCGAGGATTTTGCAAGCCAGTACCAGCGAAATCTACGGCGACCCTGAGGTTCATCCTCAGCCGGAGAGCTACCGTGGCTCGGTCAACCCAATCGGCCCACGCGCCTGTTACGACGAGGGAAAACGGGTCGCCGAGACGTTGTTCATGGATTATCACCGCTCCAACCGGGTCGACGTTCGGATCGTGCGGATTTTCAATACCTACGGCCCGCGGATGCACCCCTACGACGGTCGGGTGGTTTCCAACTTCATCCGTCAGGCGATCGGTGGCGAGCCGATTACGATCTTTGGCGAAGGAGATCAGACGCGATCGTTTTGCTATCGCGACGATTTGGTCGACGCGATTTTGGCAATGATGAATGGGCCAGACGATTTCATCGGCCCGGTCAACATCGGTAATCAGGGCGAGTTCACGATCCGGCAATTGGCCGAATTGGTGATCGAATTGTCGGGTTCGAGTTCCGAACTGGTCCGGAAACCGTTGCCGCCGGATGACCCCACGAGGCGGCAACCCGATATCACGCTCGCCCGTGAGCGGCTCGGCTGGGAACCGCAGGTTTCACTCCGCGAGGGGCTGGCCAAGACGATCGAGTGGTTTCAATCGATCCGCTTGGCCGACTACCGGCCGCCGACCCCCAATTACAGCTAAGTGACGGTTGGGGGCACCAACAGGTCGGTACCCATCAGCGGCCGAAGGACTTCGGGGACTGTCAGGCTACCGTCGACATTTTGGTAATTTTCCAAAATCGCGATCATCGCCCGACCGGTGGCGATCGCGGTTCCGTTCAGCGTGTGAACGAACCAGGTCCCTTTTTGCCCCGCCGTTTTGCCGCGGATGTTGAGTCGGCGAGCTTGGTAGTCGGTGCAATTGCTGGTGCTGGTAACCTCGCCCCACTCTCCCGCTTCTCCGCGGCCCGGCATCCATGCTTCGAGGTCGTACTTGCGGTAGGCCGGGCCGCCGAGATCGCCCGCCGCGGTATCGATGACTCGGTAAGGGATGCCGAGCGCGTCGAACAGTTCACATTCCAGCGTCCGCATCTGTTCGTGAATCGCGTCGCTCTGCTCGGGGGGAGCGAAGGCGAACATCTCCACCTTCGTGAATTGGTGAACCCGGTAAAGTCCTTTCGAGGCTCTGCCGGCGGCCCCGGCTTCGGTGCGGAAGCAGTGACTCAGGCCGCACAAGCGGATCGGTAGTTGCTGGTCGTCGATCGTTTGTCCGGCGAGCATACCACCGAGCGTGATCTCGGCGGTGGCGACAAGATTGAGCTGCGAGTTCTCGATGCTGTAGATCTGCGTCTCGGGGCCGCGGGGGTTGAACCCGGTGCCGTGAAGGATTTCGGTCAGCGCCAGGTCGGGGGTCGTGACCGGAGTAAAGCCCCGTTCGGACAGGAACGTGATCGCGAAGTGTTGCAGGGCCAGGTCGAGCCGCACCGCGGCGTTCTTAAGGAAATAAAAGCCGGCCCCGGCGACACGGGCGCCGGCTTCGAAGTCGAACAGGTCATGCAGCCGACCGATTTCGAGATGGTCGCGAGCTTCGAAGTCGAACGTCGGCAGCGGGGCGCGGCCACGTCCGATCTCGACCGCATCATCTTCACCGCCGGAGGGCACATCGGGATGGGTCTGATTCGGGATCTGCTTGATCAGTTCAGCGAGTTCGGCTTCGATTTCGTCGTGGGCCTTTTGAGCCGCATCCTTCTCAGCCCGCAGCTCGCGTCCACGGGCGATGCGAGCCTGGCGATCGGCGTCATCGGTAGCCTTGCCGATCGATTGACTGACTTCATTCGCTTGGCGGTTGAGTTCCTGGGCCTGTTGCAGGCATTCGGTTCGCCTGGTTTCGAGTTCAACGAAACGATCGAGATCACAGTCGACGCCGCGGCGGCGACAGTTTTCTTTAACGGCGTCGAGATGATTGAGAATGAACTTGCGGTCTAACATCGTGACGGAAAGCTGGTGGGGCGTCGTGCGGCGTAATTGCAGCCGGCAAGGTTAGTACGCATCCGCCGGCCTGTCCATCAAGGGAGCGAGCGATCCCGACCCCAACAATCGCTGCTTCGACGCCCGGGGCTATTCGACACCCGGGGC
>SKZY01000273.1 GCA_007127095.1 Planctomycetaceae bacterium | reverse complement strand
CGCTCACCCGGGGCTACTTCCTGTCGCCAGCTTCGCCGCTTGCAGAAATGAAGAGACGAAGTCGTTTTTGGACGACGCCTTGAGACGGTCTCTATTCCGTAACGACTGACAGCAGATGGGCTGGTAAGGTTTGCGGGTTGTCTCGGTTGTGTGTGTTGGTCCGAGATCCTTGGCGCTGTGGAATCGTCGTGCCCGATGAAGCGGTTATGGCGAAAAATCCACCTGTGCTCAATGTTTCGATGGGATCAACTGCAATGTCACGTTGCCTGGCGATCCGCTTCGGATTCGACGTGCTGGCGATCGGTGATGTTGCCTTGGCACCCGACAACTTCCGCACCGACATCGAGTCAATTGGTTCAAACGATCATCGGGTCAACCACCGTTCACGGGTCGCTTACTACTCGCCGACCATCGGAGCGATGTTGTCGTTTTGACGGTCGTTCTTGAGGCGAATCGCCGTGCTTAATGACTCCGGCGGGCGACGTACAGCCAGTCCGTGAACTCTTCGTGGACGTGTCGATTGAAGTAGCTGACCGCGTGTGCCTGAACTTCTTCCAACTCGTTCGCCTGCTGCATCGTTGCCAACAGCGGCGTGTGTTCGGCGTATGACCAAAGAGCCAACGTGCCGCCGACGTTGAGATGTGCGGTGGCGGCCGCGATCCCGTCCGCGGTGTAAAACCGCGCCGAGGTTTCGGATAAGGGGTCGTCTGGAGAATGGTCGACGTCGATCAGGATCGCGTCAAAAGTCTTTCCGGCCGGTGAAGCCAACAACCGTTGGTAGATGTCACCGGCGGTGACCGACAGTCTGAGATCGGCGGACAGTTCGTCGGAATGTGGCAACAATCCCGCCTGCAACCAGTCGATCACCTGCGGCAAAAATTCGACGACCTCGACTTCCACTACCCTTGGCTCGGCGAGCGCAGCGCGGGCCGTAAATCCGAGTCCCAGCCCACCGACCAACACCGTGAGCCGAGCTGAGGCCACGCCAGCGATGGCAATCTTTGCCAGTTCGCGTTCCGAGTCGGTGTGCAGACTACTCATCAGGAACTCGTGATTGAGCGTGATCTCGGTCACCCGCTGCGACGGGTCTGATGGAGTCGAGCGACGACGGAGGCAGAGTGGCCCCAACGATGTTTGCTCGTAGGCCAAGATTTCGAGTCGTGGTGAGGTCATGTGGCGGGTTCGACCGTCGGTGGGGGGCAAGGCATGGGGTGCAACGCATGGGGGGCAAGGCGTGGGGGAGTTGGACCGATGAGAAACATCGCCACGATCGATCGTCGGCCCCGATTTCCCTAAACGATCTCGTCACTGTAACTTGTCGGCCATGTCACCGCCCGCCCCCTCACCGCCGACCTGTTCGCTCTGTGGCTCGTCCGATGTGACCCCGTTTCACCGCGACGCTCGCCGCGAATACGCTCGCTGTCGCCAGTGTCGTCTCGTCTTTGTGCCTCCCCAGTTTTGGCTCGATGCGGCAGCGGAGAAAGCTTGCTACGACCTGCACCAAAACAGTCCCGACGACCCGCGATACCGACAATTCCTGGGACGGCTGTTTGTGCCGATGGTCGAGAAACTGGAACCCCGCTCAAGGGGCCTCGATTTCGGCAGCGGCCCCGGGCCGACGCTGTCGGTGATGTTCGCCGAAGCGGGATTCCCGACCGCGGTCTACGACTCGTTCTACGCCGCCGATCGATCGGTCTGGGACCGGCGTTACGACTTCGTGGTTGCCAGTGAAGTGGTCGAACACCTGCACCGTCCCCTGACCGAGTTGCAACGTCTCTGGGACGTACTGCGACCCGCTGGATGGCTGGGCATCATGACGAAACGGGTGCTCGACGAAGCCGCGTTCGCCCGTTGGCACTACAAGGCCGACCCGACCCATGTCTGCTTCTTCGCCAGCGAGACATTCGCATGGCTAGCATCGCGGTGGGGGGCAGAGTGGCAAGCGATCGGCGCCGACGTCGTCCTGCTACGAAAACCGCCGGTCGGACCGGCTCAATTTCGCGAAGCGTAGAACTCGGCGTAGTCGATCACCCAGGCGTCGATCAGGCGGGCGAAGTCGTCGACATCGACTTCCAACAGCGGCACGAAATAGACGCGGTTGAAGTGCTCTTTATTAGCGACCGTCGCCTTCCCCCGCAGTTCCAAAACGTGGGAGGCGGTCAATGGCCGGATCGTCATTTCGAGCCGGCTGTAGAGGCTACTACGGCGGCCGCTGCTGATCTGCAGGTCATCGCGATAACAGGCCGCCCCCCAACCGGCTTCACCATAAATCATCTCGGTGCGAAAGCCGGGGAAGTAATGGGCCACGCCGTCGATCGCCTTTTCGATCCGGTCCGACAGTACCAATCGATGAGAGGTATGCAGCCGCTTGAACTCCTCCTCAGTCAGCTCGGCTGCCCTGGCGGCCTGCTGGTGTCGCTCGCCACGGCGTTGTCCCCGCCGGATCGCCGACTGCAGCCGATCCTCAAAGTCGTCACTCATCAGGACTCTGACCCCGAATCTCCTGCCGCTGCCGAATCCGCCTGACCGCTTGGGGAGGTGGTCGGTCGTTCCGATTCGGTATTCGCATCGGTGACCGGTGCCGGCTTGGTAGCCGTCGACCGTTCTGGAGAGGCCTGTTTTTCGCTAATCTCCGCATCACGGGTCGGCTTCGTCTCAGACTGAACGTCGCCCGCAGGAGGCGTCGGCTCGACGCCCTGCTTACCCTTGCCGCCCGGATGTTTTTCGCCCGAAGGCTTCTTGGCTGGCGGTTTCTTGGCCGGCGGTTCGGGCTGATCCTTTTTGAAGAATTGCATCAGGTCACCGAACGATCGCAACGGCTCTTTCCCTTCCGCCATCGCTTCGGTGATCGGAGCCGCCGGTTCGTTTTTCGGTACCCGAGTGCTGTAGGAGATCGGTTCGTCACGGCGGCCACGAGAGTCACGACCGCGACCGTCGCCGGGCCGACGTGATTGGTCACCACGCCCACCGCGGCGGGAATCGCCCCGTCCAGCGGGCTGGCCGCCCCGGCCGCCGCCTGCTGCGTTGCCCCGTGAGTTACCGCGGGAACCGCCACCTCGCTGATCGCCACCCGCTTGGCCTGCTGGCGCGGCTCCACGGTTGGCCTCGTTCGCCCCACCGGCGGCTCCACCACGGCCCGTCTGCCCGCGTTTTCCTTGCCGGTCCCGGCCGAAACCGCCCCGTCCGCCACGCTGTTCGCGTTGTTCCTGGCGCTGTCGACGGAGTTCCTCTTCCCGCTGCGGCGAGATTGCCGAGAGCTGTAACTTACGACGCGAATCGACGTCGGTCACCCAAGCGGAAACGACATCGCCGACCTGGATGTAATCGTGGATCTCCTCGACAAACTCCTCCGCCAGCCGGCTGACGCGGATCAGCCCGGTCGCTTCCGGAGTGATCTCGACGAACGCGCCGAACGGCGCGACGCTGGCGACGACTCCGACCACCTCGTCGCCCGGTCGTAATTCATTCGTTTTGGGCAAGCGGTTCATCAAGCTCGGCGGATCCGACGCGTTGAGGACCGACTCTTCACCGAACGGATCGCACAACGCATGCACCAAGCGGTGGGTCCGGCTCGAGCCGACCTGCCACTCGCGGATGCACTTGTTGATCAACGCGGGGTCGGGCAACGGGTGGCGTGCTGCGGCTTCGGCAACTTCCGGCTCGGCCGCTTCGGTTTTCGCTTCTGCCGGTTCACTTTTTTCTTCGCCAGCATCCCCGTTCGCTTCGACCGGTTCGCTTTTTTCCTCGTTAGCCTCCCCGGTCGCTTCGGCCGGCTCATCTTTTTCTTGGCTAGCATCCCCGTTCGCTTCGGCCTCAGTGATCTCGCCTTCCGCGCCATCACGCTTCGCCTCGGCGGCCTCGGCCGGGGCCGACGCATCGCCAGCCGCTTGCAATTCGACGGCGAAAGCCGACTCGCCCGGCTCCGCTTGATCGGCAGCCTTGGCGGCATCACCGGTCGCTGGCACCTCGATCACGGTATCCGAGCCGGGGCCGGTCGATTTATCCGACTGGTCATCGAAGCTGGGCGGTTGGTATCCCGAGGGGGCAGCGGGTGGCAGGGGGATGTTGAGTGCCGTCGCCAATTTGCGGGCTAACGAATAATCCTCAGGATGAATGACGGTCGCATCGAGCGATTCTTCGCCGCCGAAGACGCGGAGAAACCCGATCGCTTGGCGACTGCTCATCTCGTCGGGCCATTCGGAGAGTGTCAGCAATTGATCGCGAGATGTGAACAGCGATTGCCGCCGTTGACGATCGATCGCTTGGGCCACCGCTCGAGTCATGCCGGGCAACTGTACCAGCGAATCGACCGCCGCGGAGTTGACATCCAAGCCGCCACGGCTGATCGCGCTGGTCATGACATCACGAAGCGCTGGGGCGAGCAAGTCATCGGGCAATTCTCGCTGGGCCGACGACAGACGCAGTCTCAGCGGGTTGACTTTGGACAACGACCAGGCCGGCTTGAGGACGGAGAACGCCAACCAGGTGGCGGCCCGGAATCGCCGCGGCGTGCTCCGCATCTCACGGTCGGCCAGATCGCTACCCGAATAAGCGTCCGCACCACTCCGCTCGGCGATCGTCCAACGCACGGAATCCGCCGGCGATTGCGAGATCAATTCGCCTAGAATGATCATCGTGGCGCGTCGCACCGGACCGTTACTGATCACGATCAGGTCGACGCCGAACCGATGGATCAATTCACCCAATCGGGTCACCGAAGCGGTCCGCAATTGGTTATCCAACTGGCTGGCGATGTCCTCGGTGTGCAGCAGTCGACCGTCGGCGGCGACGATAGCGATCGGCGACGTCCGGGGCCCGACGGCATCGATCGCCATCACGGTCTTGGCCTCCAGCCCGCCGCGGTGCAGTTGGGCATCGAGGTGACGGGCCGACAGATCGACCAATTCCGCCGTCGCGATCTCCTGCAACTCGGCCCACCACTGCGATTCGGTCGCCTCGCGGATCGCCGCCTCGTGAGTACTGATGATCGCTGCCAAACGCTCGGCCACCGCCGGGTTGAAATGGCTCGCCGTCTTCTGCAATTGAGCGATCAATTGGTTGGCGTCGTAGACGAACTGGCAGCGGACCAAGTTGCCCCGGAGGGCACGGCTGAGCACGATCGTCTGGAAGGCGGATAGATTACGAATCGGGATCTGCTTGCCGACCAAAGGCTCGAGAATACCGATCAACCAGCGTCGCCGACGCTGCCGTGGCGACAATTTTTTCAAGACCTTCGTCTTCTTGACGATCGGTTTAGCCCCATCGCCGCCCTTGCCCTTCTGCTTGCCACCCTTGCCGCCGCGTGAGCCAGCCAGGTTCTTTTCGGCCGGCCGTTTCTCAGCCGGATGGTCCGTGGCTGCTGGCGCTTCCGCCGCTGCTGGTGTGTCCGTGTCAGCTGGCGTTTCCGCCGCTGCTGGTGTGTCCGTGGTAGCTGGTGTGTCCGTGTCGGCTGTTTCGATCACCGCTGCGGCCTCGGGGCCCGGTGCTTCATCGCCAGTCGCCGCTGGTGCTTCGGCCGCTGGTGCTTCGTCGCCAGTAGCCGCTGGTGTTTCGGCTGCCGTTGCTTCGGCCGCTGGGGCTTCGGACACCGGGGTTTCAGCTGCCGCGGCTTCGGCGGATGCCGCTGACTCGCCACCGGCTGCCGCTGCGGTTGGCGGCTGCGTTTCAGTCGCTGCGGCATCAGCGACCGATTCGGCTGCATCGCCCGCAGAGGTCAACTGATCGGGACTTGGCCAATTCGCCCCCGGTTCGGTCTGCGGTCGGTCGGAGAGGTTGGGATCGACGTGAGACGCCGCGGCTGACGATTCGTCGTCACGTTTCGATTCGAGATTCGGGTCTCCGACCTCAATGAATCGGATCGACGCGTTGGCGGTCAACCAGCGGATCGCCGCCCCGAGCACCTGCGGGCTTTCGGCGACCCGTTTGGCGAGTGCCTGATCGAGCGACTCGTTGATCCGTGCCAGCTGATCGGTTTGCCCGACGGCGTCGGCGATCGAGGCGATATCGGCCGAATCACCCGATTGGGGGTTGAGCAATCGAGTGGCGACCAAGGTTTCTGGCGCGATCGCGACGGCGGGATCGATCGGTTCGGACTTCAGCCGACGAGCGACTCGATTGATCGCCGTTTTCGTCTTCGCATCGACGATCGCTTTGGCGAGCGACGCGTCGGCCAAACGGGTCCGTTGCCACTGTTTGGTCAGCTCTTCGCGACGCGACTCCAAGGCTCGCTCGGCTCGCAATTGTCGTTGCAGCATCCACAACGCTGCTTCGCTGACCCCTCCCAGTTCGTCACGTCGGTAACGAGCCAGAAACGGTGGCTCGAATCCCTGCTCGATGAGCGGTAAGGCGAGCTTGAGTGATGAAAGGTCACTGCCGGATCGGCGAGCGATCGCATCGAGGTCGACGGTCATGAAGACACGCGAGAAAGGTTGAGACGAACAACCCGGAATTCAGCCCAGAAACCTTGGCCAGACGGCTCGAAGACCGATGGCGGAAGCACAGCGAGCGTTCAACCGGTGGGCGTTCGCAGGGGATAGAGGACTGAGGGAAAGATACTTATGAATCGGACAACAACGGCCGCCACCGCTCCGAGGTGAGGCGGATTGGCCCCCACCGACTCCATAGAGGTTGAAAATGTAGGGTTTTCTCTGGCGAGTTGTCAACCGACCGTCCCGATTTGACGCCGCCGTTGAGCAGTCGGCTGATAAATTAATAAAATCGTCATAATCGACTCAACCGGCAAGGTCGCCCTAGCCGATCTCTCTTCCGAACCGTGGTGCCCCGCGGCGGTGGCAATATCGCCTGTCGGTTACCGCGGGGACGGGTCTGGTCCCTGATTTTTCCGCTAGAGAGTCGATTAAATTGAGCCCGCAACCAGCCTCAGAATCGCACCTGCGTCTGTTTTCAACACCGTCCGATAGCGACATCGACGTAGCCGCCTCTCAACCGACGGTCGCCGCCGGTTGCCCGGACGGCGGCGACCCGCTGGCCGATCGGTCGCCGTCGATCGCTGCGGTAGCACCGGTGGCCGATGAGACGCCAGCGAAGCGGGTCGAGGTGGCACTTGGCGAAATCGCGCCGCTGCTGGCCGACGCGATCGAACGGCAGCTCGGTTGGTTGCACGATTTCAGCAGCGACACGGTCTCCATTGACGCCGACCTCTACGAAGTCTTATTGGCGTATCAACAGATGCGCCGGCAGAACGCTGCCTAGATCGCCGTCACCAAAAGGTGGGGGGGTCGCGGCAAGCCGAAGCCGAGCCGGAATCAGCTTCGGATTCGGATGCCGATGCACAAAATCCCTCCCTTCAACGGTACAGCGAGCTTTTATCATGCGTTCCATCGCGGTGATCAACCAAAAGGGCGGCGTCGGAAAAACGACCACTGCCGTAAATCTCTCCGCCGCACTCGCCGCGAGCGGTAAACGGGTGTGCGTACTCGACCTCGATCCCCAGGCTCACGCTTCGCTGCATCTCGGCGTGACCGCAACCGGGGCCGTACCGACCATCTACGACGTCCTTTGTGGCAACGCCGGGATCATCGATGCCCGGATCGATGTCTCCGACCGACTTGCGGTCGTGCCGTCGAATATCGACCTCGCGGCCGCCGAAATGGAACTGGCCGGCGAAGTCGGACGCGAGTTGATCCTGCGCGACGCCCTGGCGGCTGACGAAACGCCGTTCGACTTCCTCGTCCTCGACTGTCCCCCGAGTCTCGGCGTGCTGACGATCAATGCGCTGGTCGCCGTCGAAGAAGTTTTCCTGCCGCTGCAACCCCATTTCCTCGCTCTGCACGGGCTCAGCAAGCTGTTGCGGACGGTCGAAGTCGTCTCCAAGCGACTCAATAACCGTTTGCGGCTCTCCGGTGTGGTGCTCTGCATGTACGATTCGACGACCCGACTGGCGGCCGAAGTCAGCAGCGATGTCGAAGCCTTCTTCACCGGCCAGGCGGTTCCGGGCGCGATCCACAGCGGGGCCAAATATTTCGAGTCACGGATTCGTCGTAACATCCGCCTGGCCGAAGCCCCCAGCTTTGGCCAATCGATTTTCGAGTATGCGCCGGACAGCAACGGCGCGGCCGACTACCGCTCGCTGGCCGAAGAAGTGCTGGCTCAATCGGCTGACCTTCCGCTTGCCGTACGGGCCGCTTAGGATCGAACGGCGTTCTCAAATACGCCCCCACTCGATCAATCGGGCAGACGATGACCAGCGGAGAATCCGAGCCGACGCCTGGCGACGACAACGAATCGTTGGCCGAGCATGTTTGGGACCACTTCGAAGACCCGTATCACCAAGGCGACTGCGCGACCGCTACGCACCGAGCCGTCCGCGAAAACCCGATGTGCTCCGATTGGGTCCGGATCGACTTGTCCGTCGGCCGATCGGGCGAGGTCGATGAGGCGTGGTTCACGGCTGCCGGTTGTCCGCTCAGCCAAGCCGCCGCATCGATGCTGGTCGAACACGTCGAAGGCTTGACGTTCGACCGTGTGCGAGATCTCTCGGCCAGCGACGTGCTCGGCTGGTTCGACGGTTCGGTTTCGATCGCTCGACAAAAATGTGCCCTGCTCGCTTGGCGGGCGTTGCAATCAGCGATCGCCTCGCCGGTCGCCTATGATGAAACGGAGACCGACGACGGCGAGGGACCGCCACGGTTCGGCGGCCCCAGCCTCGATGAAGAAACCTGATGAACTCACTGACCGACACGACGATCGACCTGGATACCGAGTTGATCCGGCGAGATTTCCCGATCCTCAGCCGACAAGCCTCCAGCGGCGCCCCGCTGATCTATCTCGACAACGGTGCCACCACCCAGCGGCCCGAGACGGTGATTGAAGCGATGTCGGCCTGTTATCGTCAGTACTACGCCAACGTTCACCGCGGGATCCACACGCTCAGCGAGGAATCGACCAGCGCCTTTGAAAACGCTCGCGAATCGATCGCCCGATTGATCGGTGCGAACACCTCGGAAATCGTGTTTGCCGCTGGGACGACGGCGGCGATCAATACCGTCGCCAGGTCTTGGGGCGACAGCCACTTAGCCGCCGGCGACACGATCCTGCTAACGATCGCCGAGCACCACGCGAACATCGTCCCTTGGCAACAGTTGGCCGAACGAACCGGCTGCCGAATCGTGTTTCTGCCGGTCGATGAGACCGGCCAGATCGACGACGAAATCGTCCAGCAGTATCTCCAGCAGTGGTCGCCGAAGCTGTTCGCCTTCACCGCGGTCAGTAATGTTCTGGGGACCGAATTTCCGGTCGCCCGATGGGTACGGCTGGCCCGTCAAGCGGGCGCCACGGTGCTGGTCGACGCCGCCCAGGCGGTGCCGCATCAAGTGGTCGACGTCGGCGATTGGGATGCCGATTTCGTCGTCTTCAGTGGCCATAAGGTCTGCGGTCCGACCGGGATCGGTATCCTGTATGGTAAATCGGCGGTGCTCGAGGCGATGCCGCCGTTTCTCGGTGGCGGGGCGATGATCCGAACCGTCTCCACGTCCGGTTATGTCGCCGGAGAAGTGCCACAAAAGTTCGAGGCCGGTACGCCACCGATCGTCGAGGCGATCGGGTTGGCCGCAGCGGCTCGCTACGTCGGTGAGATCGGTTTGGCGCGGATCGACCGTCACGAAAAACGGCTCGTCCGCCGAGCCCTCGACGGGCTCGCCACGATCGACGGCGTCCGCGTCTTCGGACCGCCAGCCGACCGCCGCGGCGGGATTGTCAGTTTCGTCGTCGACGCGATGCACCCCCACGACGTTTCTCAGTGGCTCGACATCCGTGGGATCGCGGTCCGCGCCGGGCACCATTGTGCGATGCCGCTGCACGAACGACTCGGCGTTCCGGCGACCTGTCGGGCCAGCTTCTATCTCTACAACACCGAAGCCGAAGTCGATGCGTTCGTCAACGCGGTTGGCGAAGTTCGACGCCGGGCAGACCGACCGTCGCGACGCGCGTCTGCTCGTCAAGGTTCGTAAGGATCGAGGGGGAAAATAAGTGCCTGACACTTTCTTTTCCCGCAGATTGCCAAGCGAGCTTCGGATCGTGCGTGAACTCCCAACCGCACGAGGCGTCAGAGCACGCCTTTGGTGCTCGGGATGCCGGTCATCCGGGCATCCGACTCTGCCGCCATCCGGATCGCCCGGGCCGTCGCTTTGAATACCGCTTCAGCGATGTGGTGCGAGTTTTTGCCGTGGTGCAACAAAACGTGCAAATTGCAGTGGGCATTGACGGCCAACGATTGCCAAAAGTGTTCGATCAGCTCGCTGTCAAACGTGCCGATCTTCGCCGCTGCGATCGGCGCCTGGTATTCGAAGGCGTAACGCCCGCCGAGATCGACGGCGCTGGTCACCAGACATTCGTCCATCGGCAGCGTGAAATGACCATAGCGACGGATTCCCGCCCGGTCACCTAGCGCCTCGTGCAACGCCTGGCCGATCGCGATCCCGATGTCCTCGACGGTGTGGTGATCATCGACCTGCAGGTCGCCGTCCGCTTCAAGATCCAAGTCGACCGCGGCGTGTTTGGCGAACAGGTCCAGCATGTGATCGAGAAAGCCGATGCCGCTGCGACGTTTTCCACCGCCGCTGCCGTCGATCGACAACGTCAGACGGATATGCGTTTCGTTGGTTTTGCGATCGATCTGCGCGGTTCTCGTCATCGCGATGTCAACCAATATTCCAGTAAATCGAGACAGCCATCGACTTCGCGGTCGGTTCCGACCGAAATCCTTAATCCGTCGCCGTGGCCGGGATAGTTCATGTAGCGGATCAAGTAGCCGTTGGCCTTACAGTACTCGTACATCGACTGGTGCGACCCGTCGGGATGACGACACCAGAGAAAATTCGCCTGCGACGGCGTGACGTCGAATCCCAATCCGACCAACCGGTCGAACATCCGCTGCCGCGTCGCCAGCAGCGTCTCGCGGGTCTCGGCCAGCCACTCGCCCGACCGAATCGCGGCGGTGGCCGCAGCGGTCGCGATCGCGTCACAATTGTAACTGTCTTTGATCTTGGCCAACTCGGCGATCACCTGCGGCTGGGCGACGAGATAGCCGAACCGGAGCCCCGCCAAAGCGTACGACTTGCTCAGCGTTCGCGTGACCAAAACCCGCTCGTTTTGCCGAACTAAATCGAGACAATGCTGTTCGGCGAAGTCGACATAGGCTTCGTCGACGACCAACGGACAGGTCAACGATTCGGCCATCTTGGCGACCTCGTCGGCGGCGATCACCGTCCCACTGGGGCTGTTCGGGTTGGGCAACAACGCCAGCCGCAGCGACTCCGCGGGACTCGAAAATGCTGGCGGCAGACTCCAGTCGGCATTGAAAGCGACCTGCTCCCAAACCGCACCCTGAATGTCAGCCAAGGTTCGATACAAAATGTAGCTCGGATCGGGTAACCGAAGGCTCTGCCCCTCTCCGACGAACCCCCGCACCAGCATCGTCAAGATCTCGTCGCTGCCGTTGCCGGCCAAGATCCATTCAGGCCCCGGTAATCCCAAAACCTCCGCGGCGGCGACTCGAAACGGTTCCGCCGTCGGGCTGGGGTAGCGGTTAAGCGGCCCCGATGCTGCTGCACAGATCGCTTCGACGACCGCGGGCGGTGGCGAGAACGGGTTTTCGTTGGTATTCAGCTTGACCAATTCGCCGTCCCGTGGCTGCTCTCCCGGCGTGTAGGCATTCATCTTCGCCAAAGCGGGACGGAACAGCGACCGGGTGACGACTGAGGATTGAACCATGAGCAGGGGCCGAGAGGAGGAAAGCGGGACAAAGGCCGACGACGGTGTCGGGTCAAACACCGCGACGGATCGAGACGCTGCGGGCATGCGCGGTCAGCCCCTCCTCCGTCGCTAACCGCTGGACGTCATCGGCGATCACCGCCAACGCGTCGGCATCGAACTCGGTGACGCTTCCCGACCGCAAAAAGCTGTTGCACGATAGCCCCGCTGCCCAGGTGCAGGTGCCGCCGGTCGGCAGGACGTGACTCGGGCCGGCGGCGTAATCGCCCAACGCCACCGGTGTGTAATGTCCCAAAAACGCCGCCCCGCTGTTGCGGATCTTGGCGATCAGGTCACGCGGCCGGGCCGTCTGGATATGCAAGTGTTCGGGGGCAAATTGATCGGTCAATCGACAGGCCTGATCCTCGTCGCGGACCAAGATCAAAGCCCCGAACGCCCTGAGACTGTCGGTGGTCAACTCGCCCCGCTCGAGCTCGCCGACCTGCCGTGCCAACTCGCCCTCGACCGCTTCGATCAAGTCGTTCGACCAACTGATCAAGATCGCCGATCCCGGCGAATGTTCGGCTTGAGCGAGCAGGTCGGCGGCGATGAAGTCGGGCCGCGCCGTCTGATCGGCGATCACGATCACCTCGCTCGGTCCGGCGAACGAATCGATGTCGACAATGCCATAGACATGTTTCTTGGCCAACGCCACGAACAGGTTTCCCGGTCCGACGATCTTGTCGACCGCGGGTAATCGGTCGCACCCGAAGGCAAGCGCCGCTACCGCTTGCGCGCCGCCGACCCGATAAACCTCGCGGACCCCCAACTCGTGACACGTCGCCAACATCACCTGGTTGTAGGCCCCAAACCGGGTCGGTGGGGCGACGACCGCGATCTCGTCCACGCCCGCGACCAACGCCGGGACGACCGTCATCAGCACAGTCGACGGGTAAGCCGCCGCGCCACCGGGGACACACACACCGACCCGCCGCAACGGCACATATCGCTGAGCCAACGAGACCCCCGGTCGTGGCGTGATGCTGACGTCTCGGTGCCGAATCGCTTCTTGAAATTGAGTGATCTGGTCGCGCACGCGACGAATCGAAGCGAGCAATTCCGGAGCGACTTCGCGGTGAGCGGTCTCGAGTTCCGCTTCCGGGACTCGGAGGTCCTCCGGCGCGAGCGCCGCGCGATCGAGCGCCGCCGTATAGCGGAGGACTGCCGCCGTCCCTTCGGCACGGACGTCCGCACAAATTCGCTCGACCACCGCAGTCGGTGGTAACGCTTCACCGAATACCTCGACCGTCAACTCACGGCCACGCGGCGAGACGACATCGCCCCGAGGACTCAGCTTCTCACGCAACTCGGACAACAATTCCGTCGCTCCGTCACGAGCGTCGACTCGAGCGATCAATTCAGAGGCTTTTGGCGGAGAAATCATGGCGGATCCGAGGCGAAGTCTTAGCTGAGGTTCGCTACATTATCCGTCGATCCGAGCACCCGCCAACCCAACGACTGACACCATGATCGATTTGCGGAGCGACACAGTCACTCGACCGACCGACGCGATGCGACGAGCGATCGCTACCGCCGAGGTTCACGACGCGTTGATCGATATCGATCCGACCGTCGACCGACTGGAGAAAATGACGGCCGAAATCCTCGACAAAGAGGCCGCGATCTTCATGCCGAGCGGGTCGATGACCAACCAGATCGCGATCCGGCTGCATTGCGACCGAGGAACCGAGTTCCTCTGCGACGATAATTCTCACGTCTACAATTACGAACAAGCGGCGTTCGCTCAACTTTCCGGCGTCGTCGCCCGGACCGTTGCGAGCCGTCACGGTGTGATCGAACCGGAGCAGTTCAGGCCGCTGATCCGACCGCAAAACTTACATTTCGTCCGCACTCGACTGGTCTGCTTGGAAAACACCCACAACCGCGCCGGAGGCCGTGTATTCCCGCAGAACAAGGTGGTGGAAATCTGCGATTGGGCCCACCAGAACGGGCTGGTAACCCACGTTGACGGCGCCCGATTGTGGAACGCCGCGGTGGCCAGCGGACTTTCCGAAGCAGAACTGGCTCGCCCCTTCGACTCGGTCAGCGTCTGTTTCAGCAAAGGGCTCGGGGCGCCGGTCGGTTCGATTCTCGCTGGCCCCCGCGACTTCATCGCCGAGGCCCATCGGACCCGAAAACTGTTCGGCGGGGCGATGCGCCAAGCCGGAATCCTCGCCGCCGGAGCGATTCATGCACTGCAATTTCACCGCGATCGGCTCGCCACCGATCACGAACATGCTCAGCGGCTCGGCGAGCTGATCTGCCAATGCGCGCCGTTGTCGGTGATCGGTGGCCCGATCGAAACGAATATCGTCGCCGTGGCGATCGATCCGGACTGGGGGACCGCCGCCGCGTTCGTGACCGCTCTGAAGTCAGCCGGATTGGACTGTTTCGCGATCGGACCGCAGGCGATCCGACTCGTCACCCACTTCGATATCTCGGCCGCGCAGATCGAGCGAGCCGGAGAAATCCTCCGCGATGTCGCCGAGTCGACGGCCTTGCCAACTCCGACGGCTGTATCGCCTTGATCCGCCTCGCCAACCTCGCCGAATCGGATAACGGCCACCCGCAACCGTCGCCGGACGCGACCGAGCCGATCGCCTGGGGCCGCGTGCTCGGGCTGGCGATCATGGTGACGGCGCTGGCCGTCAGCTTCCGACTTCCCTTCTGTTCAGAAAGCTTTTGGCTCGACGAACTCCATTCGGCATGGGTCGTCTGGGATGAGTTCTCCGCTGTCACCGGCCGCGCCGCCTGGGGAAATCAGACGCCGGTCTACTACTGGGGGCTGTGGTGCTGGCGACAACTCGCCGGTGACAGCGAAGTGGCGCTACGGCTCAGCAGTGTCGCCCTCTCATCGCTCGCCTGCGGAGTCGTTGCTGCCGGTGTCGCGCGGCATTCCCGCAGCCTGTTCGGCGGCGCCGTGGGCGGTGTCATGCTGGCTGTCGAAGCCAACGCGATCTTTTTCGGCACCGAACTGAGAGTTTTCGCCGCTGTCATGCTCTGCGCCGCGATCGTTTGCTGGGGGTGGATCAGCCACCGTCGCTCCGGCCACCCCGGCGCCGCCCTGGTGACGCTGGTCGCCGTCGCCATCGCCGGGTTGCTTCAGCCGACCTCGCTGGGCGTGCTGATCTGGCCGCCCCTGCTGATTTTCGCCCCGCAGCTCGTTGGCAGATTGGCACCTCAAATGGCCACCACCCGCTCGCGAAAACCGATGCCGCCACGAAATCTTGCTCTTGGCCGCTGGAGCAGCCTGGTATCCCGATATCCGATCTTGGGTTCGCTCCGCATTTGGGTCGGCCTCGCCGGGGCGTTGTTTGGCGGTTGGCTGTTCTGGTGGCTCACCGGCGAGGTGCTGCTGACCGCCTGGCGACACCGTCAGCAATGGGAATCGGTCGGTTCCGCCCACTCACCGTGGCAGATTTGGACGATCTGGCGTTGGAATCTGATGTTGATTTTCCCGGCGGCGCTGGCCTTGGGCGCGAGGTTCGCCGATCGCGGCTCATGCACAGACGATCGATGGTGGGACCAACCGACCTGGCTGCCACCGGCTCTCTTGGTGATCGCCACAACGCTGCTGTTTTGGATGCTCTCGGCCAGCGGGATAGTGACGCTGTTTCATCGTCGCTATCTGATCGCCGCCCTGCCGCTACTCGCCTGGACAAGCGGCGCCGCGATCGGGCAATTCGCCCGCCAGATCACCAAACTTTGGGCGACCACGTTAAACACGTCCGCGCCGGATGATTCGACTGCCGCCTCGGATCGTTCGCTGACCGGTCAACTCCGCCGCTGGGGACTACTCGATCCACCGGTGATGCTGATCGCGGTCTTCTTAATCGGCCAGGTCAGCAGCCGCTGGCTGACCGGAGCGGTGCCGCCGACAGCACGTCTGCGTGGCGAAGATTGGCGGGCCGCCGTAGCCCACGTACGAGCGGAATCGAAGCCCGGATCGACGATCTGGCTCGCCCCCGGATTGATCGAAGCCGAACGCCTGCTCGCCAGCGAAAATCCGGCTGCGATCGAATACCTCGCCTACCCGCTGGCTGGACCCTACCGACTGTCACCGGTATCGGTGATCACGCTCGGTGGCCCCCGCGACCGCGTGGTCGATTCGCTATCGTCGGCTCAGCCGGTTTTCGCCATCATTCGCGCTTCGCACGGACTGGCGGAGCGATGGTCCCGAGTTGTCTTAGCCGATGGGCCCCCTCAAGCCGGCCAAACCTTCACACTCAAACGCTTCGGCGGAGTCCAAGTGATCGAATTTCACAAGTAGCAGCGCTCACCCGAACGGAGCTACTTTTCGATTCGTCGCGATGTTCCGATCGGGGCCGATTTCTCGAGGGCTGCATTTAGCGTTTCGACATTGACAGGTTTTACGAGATGCGCATTGAATCCCGCCTCGAGTACCGCCTCTTGATCTTCGCCTCTGCCATAGCCGGTCAATGCGACCAGAAAGATGGAATCGCCGAGTTCGCGTCGAAGCCGACGAGCCAATTCGTAACCGTCGATTTTCGGCAAACCGATATCGAGCAATGCCACATCGGGCCGTAACCTTTGAATCGTCTCCAACCCTTCTAACCCGTCGGCCGCCGTCGCGACGACTTGGTATCCTTCCAAACGCAAGAGTTGAGCGAACATGGTGCGAGAATCCTCGATGTCTTCAACCAAGACCATCGTGACGGCACTCTTTTCGAAAACATTCGCCGGTGGAATCGGGGCGGTTGGCCGAAGTTCGGTGAGTGGGAAACGGACGGTGAACTCACTGCCACTTCCCTTGCCATCACTAACCGCTGTGATCGTCCCTTGGTGAAGCTCCACCAGCGATTTGACTAAGGTTAAACCGACACCCATACCACCTTGGCTACGATCGAGTGTGTCATCGGATTGGACGAACATATCGAAGATCGTTGCCAGCAATTCTGCGCTCATCCCGCAACCGTTGTCGCGGACCCGCAAAACCGCGAATCCCGCTTCGGCAACCAGGCAAACCATGATGTTGCCCGATTCTTTGGTGTATTTAATGGCGTTGGTCAACAGGTTCTCGATAATCTGTAAAACCCGCACGCGATCGGCATGAATGTAGAGCGGACGCGAGGGGAGTTCGGTCTCGATCGTGTGTCGATGTCGGGTCGCGATCGCACTGACCGACTCGATCGCTTCGCGACACGCCGCGACCAGATCGACCGGCTTGAGCCGCAGGTCGATCTTCCCTTGGGTAACGCGTGAAACGTCCAATAAGTCATCCAAAAGGGTTGCCATATGCGACGTTTGCCGATGAATTACCGTAGCCGATTGTTCCACATCCGCATTCTTTTTTGCGATCCGACGCAGTAGTGATGCTGATGTCAAAACCGCAGCGATCGGATTTCGCAATTCATGGGAGAGCGTCGCCAGGAACCGGTCACGCTGAATCACCTGTTCACGGAGTGTCGCCTCGAGTTCTTGATGCACAGAAAAATCGACGATCGATGCGATCGCCTGGATACCCGACGGCGTCTCGATCGGATTGACACGTACATCCAACGGAATTTCGGTTCCGTTCTTGTGGGCACCCCACACATAAGACGTTTCGCCCATTCTCAAGATCAATCGCGGGTGGCGGAAAAACTCGTTGCGAAACCTCTCGTGCCTCGCCCCCTCCGATGCCGGCACCAGAACCTCAACCGGCTTTCCGATCAACTCGGACTGAGTATATCCGAAAATTCGTTCGACCTCGGCGTTGACCATCGTGATCAGCCCTTCTTGATCGATGGTCAGGATCCCATTGGGTGAAACACTGACAGCGTTGCTGAAGCGAGCTTCAGCATCCTTGACCATAGCGACATCGATAAGCGTCAGCACGACGCCGCCATACTTAGCGTCGCCGACATACGGCAGGATCCTCATCAAGTAGTAGCCGCCGGCGGCGGTGCGGACCTCTTCCTCGATGATCGTACCGGTCGTCAAAACTTGCTGCAGCTTTTCGGGCAAGTCTTTACTGAGGATCGAATGAAAGAATCCGTGAATGTTGCGTCCAACGTCGCTTTCGACAAGATTGAACACCTGCGCCATTCGCGGCGTGAACTTTCGAATTCGCAACTGGTCGTCAAGGAAGATCGTGTGGACATCGGTGCTGAGTAGCAGGTTGTCCATGTCACGGGTCAGTTCGGTCAATTCATCGATCTTCTTTTGGTATTCAGCGTTGACCGTATATAGCTCTTCATTTACCGAATGTAGTTCTTCATTGGTCGATTGCAGTTCTTCATTCGAGGCCAGCAGTTCCTCGTTAGTCGCTTGTAGCTCCTCGTTGCTGGTTTCCAGTTCTTCGATCGTAGCTTGTAGGTTTTCCTTGGTGAAGCGGAGTTCGGTCTCGATCGAATCCATATGTTCGCGATTCGCTTCGGAGAAATCCGCATTCCCTATTCGATCAGGATCCGGCAGCGGTCGTGTCGCATCCTCGAATCGGATGAACAGGTGCATGCCACTCCTGCGCGTTGATGGCAGAGGCTGCACACACACGTCGACCTGGGTTGCGTCTTCTTTCTCGCCGGTCTGGATACCCGAAAAGACGATCGTTCGCTTTTCACGACGCGCCCGATAAACAGCCGCACTAACGGCAGTCCTCAATTCACGAGTTAATAATTCGATCAGGTTCAAGGTCGGCGCACCTCGATAGATCGAGATGTAGCGACTCGCTTCGCCAAACGTATGCTCGATTTCCAACTGGTCATTCACCAGCACAGCGGCACCGAGCGTCTGCTCGACGACCTGGACCAACGACTCGATCAAGTGGTTGTCGTGCGATGCCGAGCGGCGGTCTACCAATCCATGGCCGCCGGTCCCCGACGACATCGGCAGCCGAAAATCGGGTGCTAATCTTACATCGCGGTGCTTGCGATAAAGCTTCCAATGCTTGTCGATGGTTTCGAATTCGCTCGCGATGTCACCGGTGCTTTCGCTGGGCCCCAGCCACAACACCCCTCCGGTCTTGAGCCCGAAGTGGAATAGACTGATCGCTTTCTTTTGGGGTGCAGGCAGCAGGTAGATCAGTAGGTTGCGACAGGTGATCAGATTGAGCCGAGTGAACGGCGCGTCTTTGGTGATGTTGTGTTGGGCAAAAACCACCATGTTGCGAAGTTCGGCGGTGACACGGTAACCGTCAACCGTCTTGACGAAATACTTCTTCAAACGGTCATCGGATACCGCTTCGACGGCGCCAGCGCTGTAGACTCCCGCGGCGGCGGTTTCCAGCGACCTCTGATGAACATCCGTGGCGAAGATTTTTATCGGAATCTGACGATCCAGTCGACACGCTTGCTCATGAACCAAAATGGCCACTGAGTAAGCCTCTTCGCCAGTGGCACAACCGGCGACCCAGGCGCGAAACTCGTCGCCAGGAGAAAGCTTCTCGAAGATTTCTGGCAGCGCGTTTTTGTCGAGTGACTCGAAACCATCGGGATCGCGAAAGAAACTGGTCACTCCGATCAACAGATCACGATACAGCGCGTCGAGTTCTTCGCGATCTTCCTTGAGCCGTTCGACGTAGCGATCCAGTTTGTGAATGCCCAGCAATTGCAGGCGCCGCTCGGTTCTTCGCAGTACCGTCGTCGGTTTGTAGTGCGAAAAGTCGATCGAGTAGTTTTCCCGCAACAGCCGAAAGATTGGTGACATGCCGTCGGCCGCATCCTCGGGAACCGCCACGATCGACAAGTTCTGGACGTGTCGCAACAGCACACCGGGCATCTCTTCCGGCGCCAGCATGTAGCTGACCACGCCGGTTTCGATCGCACTTTTAGGCATTCCATCAAACTTCGCCGTTCGTTCCGACTGGGCGATCACGAGGCCTCCGCATTCGTTGACGTCACGAATGCCCCGCGAACCATCGCTACCGGTGCCCGACAGTACGATCGCGATCGCCTGGGGACCGCGATCGCGGGCGAGCGAGCGAAAAAATTGGTCGATCGGCAATCGCAATTCGTCCTTCCGCTTGCCAGACGACAACAGCAACCGACCATCGGAGATGATCATCTCCGTCTTCGGCGGCATCAGATAGATATGGTTGGCGACGACCATTTGGCCGTTTTCGGCGGCGCAGATCGGCATCGTGGTCCATCTCGCCAACAGCTCATTCATCAGACTCTTAAAGTCGGGTGAGAGGTGCTGGACGACGATGAACGCCATCCCCGAGTCGTCGGGCATGCTCTGAAAGAGGCGTTCCAACGCCTCCAACCCACCGGCAGATGCTCCGATGCCCACGACGTACATCGGCCGGCAACGCGCGTCATCAGCGGCAACGGTTTCGCTCGGCATTCCCGCCTCGCTAGTTGCCAATCGATCCACGTCGCTCGTCAGTTGATCGTCAGTATTGATGACCTGGCTCCCTGCTTAACGAACACTCAGTGATCAATGCCCCTCGACGGAACTACGGACTGGGGTCGCCGTGGATACGGCCTTCACTTCGCGTCAAGTGGCATGTCCCCAGTGGCAGCAGGCACAGTTTAGCCGATCGATCGCTCCGGGGGGCAACCCGACGAGCGGAACTGAATTCCCAAATTGGCTTTGGTCAGCGACTCGGGTTCGGTTTTTTTGATCAGTACCGGATCGTCGAGTGCGGCCACGAGCGGGATCGCCCGCCAGTCAATCAAGCTCCTTTGTGACCGGCATCGATCGGATTTGAGACAATAGGAAACAGGCATTCCAGGAAACGCAAAAAAACGTTCGCCGATTGACACGCCATAGCAAAAAGTCATTTTTTGGTGGAAGAAAATATGTAAATCGTTAGAATGTCGATCCCGGCGACAACTCGACCGGATTCGCTGGCGACGAAGGGCTGGTGATTGTGGCCACATCCAACGAGATTAACCAAGGAAATTACAATGACTGTCGAAATTGAACAGTTTGGTAACGGGAAAATTCTACTCGTACGTGTTACAGGACAGCTCGACAAGCAGGATTACGAGCGGTTTGCGCCGGAAGTCGAAAGACTGGTCGAGCAGCATGGCAAAGTTCGCGTAATGCTAGAAACGAACGACTTTCAGGGCTGGGATGCGGGCGCGCTGTGGGAGGATATCAAGTTCAGTGTCAAAAACTTTAACAACATTGAACGACTGGCCGTGGTCGGCGAGAAGAAATGGGAGAAAGGCATGGCGACGTTCTGCAAACCGTTCACAACCGCGAAGATTCGCTTCTTCGAACATGATCAAAAAGGCGAGGCACTGGTGTGGATCGAAAGCCAGGAATAAGACAACTCGCCAATAATTGACGACGATGACACAGCCCCTGTCATGGTGTCAACCGAACCCACGGCCGAAGTCTGTTCTACCTCTTCGATTGGGGCGACGATTGGGTGTTCAAGGTCTCGCGATCCAGAAAACGCCCGCATAAACCGGTGAAGGACGTGAAGTAACCACGAATCGAGGGCGAATCGGGGAAAAGCCAGAGCAGTACCCGAGATACGACGACGAATGAGCCGCGGATGTTTGTCCGTTGAGAAGTCCTGCCGCGGATCACAACGCTGAACCGCCCCACTTGCCGGCACACGTAGTGGTAGCCACCGCCTGACGGTGGAAGGCACGTCGCTATTGCGAAAGTTTTAGATGCCGATTAGTTCGCGGGCCGCTTGGCGATCGGCCCGATAAGCGGCGACACAGGCGTTGATCAGCTCGGGATCGTTGTGGTCGATGTACTCCATGTGCAGCGACACCGGGACAGCCAAGCCGGATTCACGTACCGTAGCGAACATGCTGGGGCTGACCTGGCCTGTCCCGAGCGGCACGTTGGTCGGTTTGCGGTCGACCCATTCGAAATCCTTCAAAAAGAACGCCCCGACGTGTGGGCGGATCATCGCCCAGTTGAGTGGCCAGGAAGTGCCTGCTTCGACCGTCGCGTGGCGGACGTCGAAGGCCACGGCGATCGCGTCGGTGGAGATCGATTCGAGCATCTGTCGCAGGTCCCACAGCGGGGCGCCGACGTAACGGTCGCCGGCATGATTTTGGTAAAGACCGACGATTCCGAGTTCGCGATTCATATCCGCCAATCGCTCGGCCTGGCGGGTAAATGCTTCGAGTTGCGGTAGGATCGGCCGATCGAGATCGTACCGGTAATAGCCCATGCGGTAATGTCGGATGTCGAGTTCGGCAGCGGTTTTGAGGACCTTTGTGGCGTGGGGCGAATCGGGAGAGGTGATCCCGGTCGTCATGATCACGATCCGTCGATCGCGGCGGGCGAGCGCTTCGGTCAACCGCGGCAGCCCCTGTTCGGCGTCCTCCGGTTCGACCTGGCCGCCAGCGCGGATCGTCGCCTCGATCCCGGCGACATCCAACTCGGCCAACAGGTCAGCGAGTGCCTGGGGCGATAGCCACTGCAGGTGTTTGGCGAACAGGCACAACGGGCCGAGGATTGTGGCCGATGGTTCAGCGGCAGTGATGGCAGACGACTTCGCCAGCGAGTGTATCCCGGCAGCCATGGCTCCCATCAAGATCGTCCGTCGATTCGTCTTCATCGTCGCTCACCCCGCTTCGGTACTCGTGGATATCGGAACGTCGTTTAGCAATGTACGGGAAAGAAGTGTCAAACATTGATTTTCCGCGCGATCCCTAGCATAGCCGCTGACCACTTGTTTCGCGGTCGGTGAGAGCGATTTTGGCGGGGCGGAATTGGCGGGGCGGATTTCGACTCGGCGATGGTGATTAGGTCCGCTGTTGGCGTTTAAGTCGGCTGTGGCGTTCGAGCGTTTTCCGTTCGGCCGAGGTCAGGCTATCGATACCGGAGGCCTGGATCTTATCGAGGATCCGGTCGACTTCGGCTTCTTGCTGGGCAAGTTTTTTTTCAGGGTCATGGAGCTTCAATCGCGGCTTGGACTTGGTCAGCGAGCCTGCCAATCCGCTTAAGCCGGCGAACTGAAAGGATTGAAGTTGCCAGCCACGGAGGTGATAGAGGGCAGCCCAAGCGGCCCCGGCGAGGTGTACCTCGTAAGCGACGTGGCCACCGCCGCCGATCATTCCCAGCACGTTCATCGCCACGAAGAGGACCGCCACCAGCCAAGCTTTCACCGGGATGATCAACATCAACAGGATCGTCGCGTGGGGGAAGTAGAACGCGAACAGGATCGTGATTGCCATGACGGCGCCCGAGGCGCCGATCGTGCCGACATTGACCGCAGAAATCGCCTCGCCAGCGACAATCGCGGCGGCGGTCCAGCGGAGTGACGCGACGACGCCTCCGAGTACGACCGCGATCAGGAAAAACCGCAGATACTCCGAACGGCCGATCCGACTTTCGACCGAGCGACCGAAGATGAACAGCCCGAGCATGTTAAATGCCAGGTGCCAGATGTCATCGATCGAGTGGACGAAGCCGTAGGTCAACCAGCGGTACCAGGCCCACGGCTTGATCAGCGTATCGGCACGGACCTCACACCAATCGGCCATCACGCTGCGATTACCGCCACCGCCGCTGAGCGTAAGGTCGATCAGGAAGACGGCGACGTTGATGATGATCAGCATCACGGTGATGCTTTGGCCACCGCCGGTCAGCGGCGACGCCGAACCGGCACCCCAGGAACCGCCACCGAACGGGCTGCCACCCCGCCAACTCTCGCGTGTGTAATCGCGGTCTTGCAATCCCATTGAATCCGATCTGTCTTTCTAAAGCACCGAAACCCGCCCTGACGACCGCTCAAATGTAGGTCGGCGGGGAAGTTTCGTCCAACCAGGTAATCCGGTTACCGAGGCGACCCTCGACAGGGAGGTCAAGCGGGATGACCGCGGGCGATGTCGGTAGACCAACATTCGATCAATGCGGCTTGGTTGGCGTTTCGCTGGATCTGCGACATCGCCACGATCGACCGATCGAGTCGGTAGATGATGGGCGGCAGGCGGTCGGGCGCGTCGGCGGATTCGATCAACCGTTCGCGAAAACGGTGAATCGCGATCGTCAAGATATGACGCAGCCGGTCGCGTTTCGCCGCCGGTACCGCGGCCTTGGCGATCTCTTCGTTTTCACCTTTGCCGACCGAGTCGATCTCTTTGGTGACCAGGGTGGTCAACGCCATCCCGCTGATCGACGGCTGGTCAAGCAGCTGTGTGAGTCGTCGGCGGATCCCCTGCCCGCTTTCGGTCAGCAACGCCGCGGCGGCATGGCAGTCACCACCGCAGAGACCGATCGCGCGGTCGGCCGTCTCCGCGTCGCACTCGATTCCGCGGAGGCGCAACAGTTCGACGGCATCGGCGCCGCGGGGAGGTCCGAGGCGGACGATCTGACAGCGTGAGCGAATCGTCGGCAATTGTTTTTGTTCGCTGGTACCGACGAGAAAAATCACGGCATCGGGCGGCGGTTCTTCCAGCGTTTTGAGGAGGCAATTGGTCCCTTCTTTGCCGAGGAAATCGGCATCATGCAGGATCGCGACCTTACGGGTACCGCGAAACGGCCGGAGTCGGATGTCGCGGCAGAAGCCTTCCTGGCCTCGTTTGTTGTCGTCGCCGATCAGTTGACTGAGCAAGATCGTCGCCCGATCGTCGCGTTTTCTGACCTGGACGAAGTCGGGATGGGTTTCGGCGGCAACCTGACTGCAGCCCGGACAGTGGCCACAGCAGGAGAGGGAATCGTCGGCGGTCCGATCACAGAACAGGCACTGGGCGATCCATTTGACCAGTGCCGCTTTGCCGATGCCGGGCGGGCCGACGATCAAGAACGCGCCCCCGAGTCGACCTTGGGCGAGCGAGTTGGCGAAGCCGCGTTTGGCATCGGCATGACCGATCGGTTCGATCCGCGAGGGATCCGCGGTGGGCGATGGCGCGGCGGCATTCATGGCTGGCCATTCTTCTCGATGCCCTCGATTTTATCGATCCGCCGCGAATGCCGGCCGCCCTCGAATTCGGTCCGTAGCCACATCAGCACCAGGTCATCGACGGAGCGTTCGCCGATCAGGTCGCCGGGCAAGCAGAGCACGTTGACGTCGTTGTGTCGCCGGCTCAGTTCGACCATCATTTCGTCGTAACAGGGTGCGGCGCGGACGCCGGGGAACTTGTTGGCGGCGATCGCCATGCCGATCCCGGTGCCGCAGATCAGGATGCCACGGTCGACTTCCCCGCTGCTGACTTTACGGGCGACGATCTGGGCATAGTCGGGGTAGTCGACCGCATGATCACTGTCGGTTCCTTCGTCGATAACTTCGTACCCGGCGTCAACCAGGCGTTGGGCCAGTCGCCCTTTGATGGCGACGCCGCGATGGTCACTGGCAAAACTGATCCGCAACATCAATGATCCCCCTGAGAGTCGGTCGCGCGGGCATCGGGATCGTTGCCGGACGGTTGGGCTTGAGGCAAGAAGTCGTCGCCGAGTTGCGACAACCATTCGTCGATCGCCGCTTCGATTTCAGCGGCACATTGTTCGTAAACTTCGATCGACCCGCCGACCGGGTCTGCGATGTCGCCGCCGTCGCCGCGGAGCGTGCGAACACGACTTTCCATATCGGGCCAAGCGGCGAGGATCGCGGCACGATGCCCGCGGGTCATCGTCAACACCAGGTCGGCGCGATGGATCAAAGCGTCGCTCAACGGTCGACTGACGTGGTCGTCGAGATCGACCCCTTGGGCCTCCATCACGTCGACAGCGAACGGACTGGCAAGGACCCCATCGGGCGCTGCGACGCCGGCAGACATCACGCTGACGCCCGCCCAGACGCCACCGCGCTGGGCGAGTCGTTTTTTCAGTAGGCCTTCGGCCATTGGGCTGCGACAGGTGTTTCCTGTGCAGACCAAGACGATCAGCGGTTTGGCAAAATCATTCATCGCAGCGGCTTCGATTGCCCCGGGTCTGAGTATTTCGTAGCGATGGTCGAGCACCCGCACCACCGTGGATGCCCCACCATAACGGGTCGGGCCGTCATCGAGCACCAGCGGTATCGCGTCGCCGAGCAAATCGACCACTTGTTGTCCTGTCGTCGGTGGATTCTTTCCCGATTCGTTCGCACTGGTCAACACCAATGGCCCGCGTAGGTACTGTTGCAATTGGCTGATCACGGGATGGTCGACGACCCGAAAGCCGACGCACCGATGATCGCCGACGACCCACTGCTGGACCAGCGGCGGCAGTCGGTCGACCAACGTATTGTCGCCCACCGGCGGGACGGCGAGCGTCAGCGGCCCCGGCATGCAGCGGCGCGACAAACGGCGGGCCAGTGACGACAATTGACCGACATAGTCGAGGATTTCATCGGGGCCCCGCACGGCGAGTACCAGTGGTGAATCGGGCGACCGCTTTTTAAGTTCCGCCAACCGCTGGACGGCGTCCGGGTTGAGGGCGTCGGCGGCCAAGCCGTAAACCGTCTCGGTCGGGATCGCGACGACCTGGCCACGGGCCAGCGATTCGACCGTTCGGTGAACGATATCTCGTGGGTCATCGGTCCGTCGCAGGTCGAGAACCGTGGCCATGTGGACGTTGATTCGCGCGAAAAGATTTTGGGAAAGGCGTTCGGAGTTCCGCAAAAAAACGGATCGCGGGCCGAGCCATCGCTCAGCCCTGATTGTAGTTCTTGTTGCCGTATCCGAGCAAGTCGATAGCACCCGCGACCGTTGATCGAACCGCCAGGGTCCTGTGGGTGGCGGTTGGGGTGCGGTTTTCGCGGCTTGCCTAGGCGATCGACGCCCGGGCCGCTTTCTCGACCGCCTCAGCGGTGATCCCGAACTTGTTATAAACCTGGTCGTAAGGGCCGCTGGCACCGAAGCCCTCCATCCCGACGAATCGGCCCTCGAAACCGAGGTAGCGATCCCAGCTCATCCGCAACCCGGCTTCGCAAGCGACGCGAGCGGTGACCGTCGGCGGCAGGACTTCGTCGCGGTACGATTTCGGCTGGGCATTGAACAGTTCCATGCATGGCATGCTGACGACACGCGCTTTGACGCCGTCCGCGACCAGCTTTTCGTAAGCGGCGACGCAGAGCCCGAGCTCGCTACCGCTGGCCATCAGGATCACATCGGGTTTGCCGGACCCGCCGGCGAGGACGTAACCACCGCGAGCGCATCCGTTCGCGGCGGCATACTGCTCACGGCAGAGCGTCGGCATGTTTTGTCGTGACAGGACGAAGGCGGCCGGATGATCATTGATTCCGAGCGCGGTCCGATAGCATTCGGCTACTTCATTGGCGTCGCCGGGCCGGTAGACATAAAGTCCCGGAATCGCGCGGCAAGCACTCAAATGCTCGATCGGTTGGTGGGTCGGCCCGTCTTCACCGACCCCGATGCTGTCGTGCGTCAGGATGTAGATCACCGGGCGATGCATGATGCTGCTGAGCCGCATCGCGCCCCGCATGTAATCGGTAAAGACGAAAAAGGTCGCGCCGTAAGCCCGCAGTCCTGACAGTGACAGGCCGTTACAGATCGCAGCCATGGCGTGTTCGCGGATGCCGAAGTGCAGGTTGCGGCCACCGAAGTTGCCACGCTGAAAGGCGCCGGCGCCCTCAAAGTCGAGGTTGGTTTTGGTGCTGGGCGCCAAGTCGGCGGAACCGCCGATCAGGAACGGGATCTGCTTGGCGATCGCGTTCAGCACTTTGCCGCCGCTGTTCCGCGTCGCGTCGCCCTTCTCGCTCGCCGGAAAGACCGGGATATCGCGGTCCCAGCCGTCGGGCAATTTGCCGGCGAAGATCAGCTCGAGTTCAGCCGCCTTCTCGGAGTAGGCCGAGCGATAGGAATCCCAAACGAGTTGCCACTGGGCGAACGCCTCGGCACCGCGAGCCCCGAGGTGGGAGGCGAAATGTTCGCTGACGCCCTCGGGGATCGAAAACTTTTTGTCTTTGTCCAGCCCGTAGTATTCCTTCGCCAACGCGATTTCGTCCCAGCCGAGCGGGGCGCCGTGGGCGTTGTGGGTCCCCTGCTTGGAGGGTGCGCCATAACCGATGACGCTCTTGACGATGATGATCGTCGGCTTGTCGGTGCAAGCCTTGAAGGCGTCGATCGCGACCGCCAACGCACCGGTGTCGTTGGCGTCGTCGACCTGCAGCACATTCCATCCGAGCCCGGCGAACTTGGTGGCGACGTCTTCACTGAAAGCGAGGTCGGTACCGCCTTCGATCGTGATCTGATTGTCGTCGTAGATCCAGCAGAGGTTCGCCAGAGCGAGGTGGCCGGCGATCGATGCCGCTTCGGTCGCGATCCCTTCCATCAGGTCGCCGTCGCTGCAGAGGGCGTAGACGTTGTAGTCGAACAGTTGGTGTTTGGTCGTGTCGTAGCGGGCGGACAACCACCGCTGGGCCATCGCCATGCCGACCGAGTTGGCGATCCCCTGGCCGAGCGGTCCGGTTGTCGTTTCGATCCCAGCCGCTTCGCCGAACTCGGGGTGCCCGGCGCAGGGACTGCCGATCTGACGAAAGTTCTTGATGTCGTCCAGCGTGATCGCCAACCGATCGGTCGGTGCTCCCGACTCGTCGACCGCCTTGACCCCGGCGAGATGAAGTGTGCTGTAGAGCAGCATCGAGGCATGGCCGCAGGACAGCACGAATCGATCTCGGCCGGGCCACTGCGGATGCGCAGGGTCATACTTCATCGCGTGGTTGAACAACTGATATGCGATCGGTGCCAATGCCATCGGCGTACCGGGGTGACCGCTGTTGGCGGTTTGGACCGCGTCCATGCTCAAGCTGCGGATCGTGTCGATCGCCGTCGTCTGCATTTGGTTCGTCGCGACGCTCATCTTCTGTTTACCTTCGTTGAAATCTTTCCCCACCCGAGAGGGCGGGGCGATGCGGTACCGCCGTCGGGTTGGGCCCCGACCGTACGATTGGACGAAAGCGTAATGATAGCGAACGCCAGCGAAAAGGGGCTCAACGTGATCGCGGGGGCGGCACGGTTCGGCGATCAGCGGGACGGATTGCGAGCCGCGGCGATGCGGGCGATAACTGCGGATTACAAGTAAGGATCGAGCGGGAAAAGTAAGTGTCTGACGCATTTTATCCGCAGCTGACTAAACGGCGGACAGGCATCGTCGTTGACGAGCGTACCTGAGCAGCGGGTTCGAAAAACAGGTTTGAGCAGGGGACCATGAGTTTACGGTTGATCGTACACGGCGCGGCAGGCCGCATGGGGCGACGAGTCGTCGCCTTGGCAAACGAAGACCCGACGATCCGCTTGGTGGGCGGGATCGACCGGGCCGATGGCCCGCTGCTCGGTAGCGACATCGCTGCACTGGCCGGATTGGCTCCTTGCGGTGTGGCGTTGTCCGCCGATTGGGACACGGCGATCTCCGAAGTCGCCGACGGGGCGGCGCGAGCGGTGATCGATTTTTCGCTCCCCGACGCCGTCGATGCCTGTGTCCGGCGGTGCGTCACCGAATCGTTGCCGTTGGTCGTGGCGACCACCGGGCTCGACCCGACTCAGCACGTCGCGTTGCGGCAAGCGAGCGAAACGATCCCGGTCTGCTGGGCGCCGAGCATGTCGTTGGCGGTGAACTTGACGATGCGGTTGGTCAAGCAAGTGACGGCGGCGCTGAAAGACATTCCTGGCGGGATCGATGTCGAGATTGTCGAACGTCATCACCGGTTCAAGGAAGACGCGCCGAGCGGCACGGCGTTGAAGTTCGGTGAAATGATCGCCGACGAATTGCAACGAGACGGCGGCGAGGTCCGGCACATCCATGGCCGCCAAGGCAAAGTCGGCCGACGATCCGCTGGCGAGATCGGTTATCACGCCGTCCGCGTCGGCGACAACCCGGGCGAACACACGATTATCTTCGGGATGCTGGGCGAAAAGATCGAACTGAATGTCGCGGCGAGTAATCGCGATTGCTACGCCAGCGGCGCGATCGCCGCGGCCAAGTGGTTGCAATCGCAACCGCCCGGACTGTACGACATGTTCGACGTATTAGGTATGAGCGACCGCTGAGACGCCACGAGGACGAGGACGAAAACACTTTGACCGATGCAAACGCGGCCTGGACGGCCGAAGATTCGACCGAAGTCTACCGGCTCGATCGCTGGGGATGTGGCTATTTCTCCGTCGCCGACAACGGAAATCTGTTGGTCCATCCCGGGACCGGCCCCGATCAGTCGATCGACTTGAAACAGCTGGTCGAACGGCTTCGCCAACGCGGTTTGGATCTGCCGATCCTGATCCGCTTCAACGGGATCTTACGCGACCGATTGCAGCAATTGCGGGACTGTTTCCAACGGGCGATCGACGATCATCAGTACCAGGGGCGGTACCGCTGCGTCTTCCCGATCAAAGTCAATCAGCAACGCGATGTCGTCCAGAAAATCATCCAATACGGACGCGAGTTCGGTTTTGGACTCGAAGCCGGCAGCAAACCCGAACTGCTCGCGGTCGTCGCGATGACCGATCCGCAGATGCCGATCATCTGCAATGGGTTCAAAGACGACGAGTTCATCCAGATGGCGATGTTCGCTCAGCAGATCGGCCGGACGGTGATCCCGGTCGTCGAAAAGTACACCGAACTCGAAAAGGTGGTCCGCTTGGCAGCCGAGATCGGCGTCCGACCGGAGATCGGGTTCCGCGTCAAACTCGCCGCCCGTGGCGCAGGACGGTGGAAGTCCTCCGGCGGCTACCGGTCGAAGTTCGGGTTGACCGTGACCGAGGTGCTGCGGGCACTGCGGTACCTCGAAGAACGCGACATGGCCGACTGTTTTCGCCTGCTGCATTTCCACCCCGGCAGCCAGATCACCAACATCGGGCGACTCAAATCGGCGATCAACGAGGCCGTACGGATCTACGTCGACCTGCACAAACGTGGCGCCGGGTTGAAGTTTTTAGACATCGGTGGCGGCTTGGGCGTCGATTATGACGGCTCACAATCGAACTCCGAGAGCAGCATGAATTACACGATGCAGGAGTACGCCAACGACGTCGTCTACCAGGTCCAAACGGTCTGTGACGAAGCGGATGTGCCCCACCCGAGCCTGATCACCGAAAGCGGCCGGGCGATCTCGGCCCACCACAGCGTGCTCGTTTTCAATGCCCTCGGCGCAGCCCGGCAGGTGGTCGATGAGCTGCCCACGAGCGTCCCCGAAGAATACGAACAACCGGTCTGGGACCTGTTCAATACCTACAACGACCTCGATGAGCAGAACGCGATCGAATCGTTTCATGATGCCCAAGCGTCTCTCGAATTGGCGATGAACCTGTTCAGTGGCGGCTATCTGCCGCTCGATCAACGGGCGCTGGCCGAAAACCTCTTTTTCGCCATTTCGCAAAAAGTCCGCGATATCGCCTCGAAGATGGAATACGTCCCCGAGGAATTGTCGAGTCTCGATCGCATGCTCTCAGATATCTATTTCGGGAATTTTTCGATCTTCCAATCGATGCCCGACAGTTGGGCGATCGGTCAACTCTTCCCGATCATGCCGATCCACCGTCTCGATCAGGAACCGACCCGCCATGCTGTACTCGGCGACATTACCTGCGACAGCGACGGTAAAATCGACTGCTTCATCGGCAACCGCAAACAGATGGAAACGCTGCGACTGCACCCGATCGGTGACCAGCCCTATTACCTCGGAGCTTTCCTGGTCGGTGCCTACCAAGAGATCCTGGGCGACCTGCACAACCTGTTCGGCGACACCCACGCCGTCCATGTCGACCTGAATGGCGGTTCGACGACGATCGCCAGCATCGTCAAAGGTGACACGGTCAGCGAAGTACTCGGCTACGTCCAGTTCGACGACCGCGAATTGATCGAACGCTTGCAGGAAGCGGTCGAGCAGGCGGTCCAGAACGGCCGCATCGACAACGAACAGGCCGGCACCGTGATCCGTTATTACGAACGAGCCCTCGGCGGATACACCTACCTGTCTCGCTGACCCGCCCCGCCCCGATCGGCGCCGCCCCGCGTGCGGATGATCGGAAAACGAACATCGCCCGACGGTTTCGCGTCGGGCGATGTCGTGATGTGACCGAGTGATCCTAGAGCGAAGCGGCGATCGGCGACCTGTCAGGTCGAGAACCGCTTCGGCTACCGACTTACTCTTCGACCGAGAAATCAGCCGGGGCTGATGCCGACTCATCAGGGGTTTCCATCATCGGCTCATCCATCGCCGGCGGGGCGGCTGGAGGGGCTTCGGCACTGTCACCGCAGCCGATGCTGCAAGGCACGGCAAACAAAACGGCGACCAGCGAGAGGTGGGCAAGTGC
Organism: Planctomycetaceae bacterium; assembly: GCA_007127095.1. GTDB lineage: Bacteria > Planctomycetota > Planctomycetia > Pirellulales > Pirellulaceae > UBA6163. The sequence goes on along the minus strand of SKZY01000273.1, from coordinate 382 downwards.
GCGGGGTAGAGTGATCATCACGACGGTGGGCTCCAAAAACTGAAGTGTGATTCGGGCTCGAAACAAATGTTTCCTGGCCCGGTGGGTCAACGCTTCGCGTTCGATGGACGCTCACGAAGCCCTTTCAGTCTAACGGTTCCTGGCGGGATTCGCCATCGCCAGCGGAGAGTCGCGGCGGCATGCTATGATTTCGGCTCCGCGGCGGCCTTGGCCGGTACGGCGGAGGCGGCCTTGGCCGGCGGGCGTCCACTCACACAATCTTCACGTCACGTCGCGGTCCGCAGCGGGACGGACGTGATCCGGTTCGGCGATCGATCGCGAGGATTCATGATGAAACAGTTAACACGACGGAATTTCGGCGAAGCTTCTTTGGCGGCCTGTG
>SKZY01000474.1 GCA_007127095.1 Planctomycetaceae bacterium | reverse complement strand
GCGGTAGACGCGGCGAAACGATGCGACCGTCAACGGTTCGCCCGCTTCGGCCATTTCGTGAGTCCGCTTTTCGAACTCGGCGAACATCGTTTGACGGACGACCGTGGCGCGGATTCCGTCCAGCTCATTGTTAATCAAGTAAGCCCGCTCCTGGTCGTCAGCGGCCTGCTTCATCAGGTGTTCGCTCAATAATTGTTCATTAAACGTACTGGCGACTTCGGCGACGAAGATCGTGTAGTTGTAATATTGGAATGGCTGCGTCCGGGCCGAATACCAGGTGTGCATGCTGTGCCCGGCTTCATGGGCCAACGTGAAGACGTCGTTCAACACCCGATCACGAAAGTTCATCAGGATATACGGGTCGCCATCGAAGGTACCACAGGAAAACGCGCCGCTCTGCTTGCCACGATTGGGATAGCGATCGGACCAGCGACCACGCAGTCCCTCGGCCAGTACGCCGGTGTATTCGTCACCCAGCGGTGCCAATGCCGTCAAGATCAGCTCGACGGCTTGGTCCCAGGTGTGGCGTTTCTCGATACCGCTGAGGATCGGGACGTAGGTGTCATAATGGTGCAGATCTTCCAACCCCATCTTACGGCGTCGGACGTCGAAATAATGGTGGACGGCCGGTAACGAATCATGCACCGCGGAGATCAGATTGTCATAAACCTCCGACGGGACATTATCGGGGAACAATGCCGCTTCGAGGCTGGACGAATAATCACGGGCCTTGGCGTAATAGACGTCACGATGGATGCTGCCAGCGAGAGTCGCCGCCAGCGTATTTTCGTGAGCTTCGAACTGTTGGTAGTACTGTTCGAAGCTTCGCCTGCGGACATCACGTACCGGGTTGATCAACAATTGCCCGAAACTGGCATGGGTCAATTCGACCTTTTCGCCCTCGGCGTCCTCGATCTCACCGAACCGCAGGTCGGCGTCGTTCAGCTGTCGGAAGGCATTACCGGCCGCACCGGCCATTTCGCCCTGCATCGCCAAGAGCCGTTCTTCGTTGTCGGTCAGCGTGTGCGGACGATATCGCAACAATCGCTCGAGCTGCAACCGATACAGTTCCAGTCGTTCATCGGCGATGAAGGCGGCCATGGTCGCTTCGTCGATCGCCAACAATTCCGGACGCATGAAACTGGCGGCCTGACCGGCCCGCATCGCCAGGTTCTGAAAACGCGATTTTTTCGCCTGGTGCTCGCTGTTACCTTGGTCTTCGGTCGTCTTCAGAAAGGCATACGTGCCGAGTCGCTCAGCCGCACGATCGAACTCGCTGTCGAAATCGAGGGCGGCTCGCAGGCGATCGACCGATTCGCCCAATCGACCACGAAACGACTCGAACTCGGAGATCAAACCGTCGAGTCGCTGGTACTCGGACTCCCACTGCGACTCGTCGACGTACAGGCTGGACAAATCCCAGGTATCGCCCGACGCGACGGCATGACGGTCCGGGAGGGTGGCGGTAGGCATAGAAAATCCGTCGGGTAAGGTTCCGTAATCGAGCGTCGTGGGCCGGCAGCGGCACCGTCGAGGGCGAGCATTGTAAACGGCGATGACGCCCGGCGGAACGTTGGGTACCGCACGCTCCAGGTTGGGAAAGTCAGCGTGGCCGTTCACGGCCGACCGGCGGCGGATCACCCGCATCGCCGATCGTCGGGGCGTCGGCTAGCTCCTCGGCTGCCCCGTCGAGGCCAAGCCCCGTCTCGGGGCCCGGAATGTCGCCGGAGGTCCCACAGCCGCCATCGGCCTCGATCTGCGGCAAACGGAGCAAAAATCGGGTTCCGCTGCGTCCCGTCGCCGATTCCATCGGCGAATCGACCAACTCGATCTGCCCTCCGTGCTCGCGGAGTATCTTGTCGCTGACCGGTAACCCCAAGCCAGTGCCCCGTGATCCTTTCTTCGATTCGAATAACGAAAATATTTTTTCGCGATCCTCAGGGGCGATCCCCGGCCCGTTGTCCGTCACGGTAATGGTCCACCCAGCGTCGCCGGCAAATTGAGTTTCAACGACCACTCGCCCGCGACGGTTGACCGTCACATCGTCAGCGGCAGCCCAGTCGCCGACTACGGCTTCGGCTACGAAATCTCGATCTGCGGGCGTCGCCGTCGGCTTTTGATCGTCCGGCTCCGCTGGTTCGCCTTGGTCGGCAGCGGCGTCAATGGCGTTGGTGACGATGTTCAGGACCGCCCGGTGTAGCGCGTCGGGATCGAACCAGGCGTGAGGTAGCTCGGGAGCGGGCACGAACTGCAGATCGACCTCCATTTCGACGGCCCGCGATTGCATCAATTCGACCACGTCGCCGACGGTCTCGTTCAAGTCGGACTCAACCCTTTCCGGCTCGCGTTCTTTGCTGAAGGTCAACATGTCCATCACCAGATTCGAAATCCGTTCCTGATTTCGCTCGACGATCCTCCAGCCCCGGCGGACGGCATCGGTGTCGTCACGTTTCAGCCCCGCTTCGATCAGGTAGCTGCCACCCCGCATCCCTTGCAAGATATTTTTGACGTGATGCGATAGCGTCGCGATCGTCTGGCCCATCGCCGCCAGACGCTCGCTTTGCAGCATCGCCGAGTAATAATAAGTGTCTTCGATGGCCAACGCCGCCTGGTAGCCGATAGCGGTCATCAACCTCAATTGCTCGTCATTAAACCGGGCCTGGTAACCCGACTGCATGATCGTCCCCGGCGATGTGTAATTATCGACGTACAACGCGCCGACAACGGCATAACGACCCTGCAGCGGGACGCAGAGGGCTTCGCGAATCCCGCCCTGGACGATCGAATGCGCCGCGTCGAAGCGGGCATCATCGCGGGCGTCACTGGTCCGCACTCCCTCCTTGCGGCCGATGACGTAATCGAGGATCGTGCGGCTGATCGCGATCCGCCCTTTTTCCTTGGGCGGCACACCGTCGACATCGCGGTCACACCGCGCCGCTGCGATCAGCCGGTCGGAGTCGGCGTCGCGCAGCATCACACATCCTCGATCGGCAGCGACCCAGTCGAAAACCAATCGCAGCACCCGATTCAACAGTTCGGGAATGCTGTCGGTGCGGCCGACGGCGAGCGCCGTCAGGTACATCAATTCGAGATTGCGATCCGACTCGGGACGCGATTCGCCGCCCGCCGAGGGCGCCATCCGTGAGATGCTCGGACCGTAAGATCCGGTACTGGATACCGAAGAAATGATCCGTGAAGCGTCGCCACGGGCCGGTAACAATTCGCCGGTCGGTTGAGCCACGATTTCCACGTCGTGCCCCGTCCTCGCTGCCGTCGCCGACGTCGCCCCGGTACCGGTGTAAATCAGCAGGGTGGCACCGATCTCGATCCGATCGCCGCTGAGCAATCGTCGCTGGGTAACCCGTTCGCCGTTGACTAACGTGCCGTTGCTGCTGTCGAGATCGACGACCAAAAAGCCGCCGTCACCGCTGGGCCTGAGTTCGGCATGCGTTCGCGACGCCTCGGAATCGCGCAGCCGGACCTCACACGTCGAGTCACGGCCAACCCGGGTAACCCGTGACTCCAGCGGAATGTGTTTCCCTTGATCGCGACCTCGGACGACAAAAAGTGATGCCATGGCTGCGGGTGTGCGGTGCGAACATACGGAAAGGTAGGCGGACAGACTACCTCGGCGGACGGACTACAGCGGACGGATTCGAATATTCCGCCACCGTACCTGATACGGACCTTCGTTTTTACCGATCCCATGAACCTGCAAGCCGATGAACCCGGTCCGGAACGATTCTTCGTCCTCCAGGTCCTCGATCAGTTGGCCGTTGATCCAGGTCTGAATCCGTGGCCCGACGGCACGGACCAGGTATCGATTCCAGGAACCGTTGATATAGGCATCCTTGATCGGATGCGCGGGGCTCAACCATCCCCGCCCGGTCCCCTCGCTGTAAAGATAGCCCGATTCGCCAGGAGCCGCTTCGATCTCGACCTGCGGTCCATGCACACGGCCTTTGTTGAACTCGGGGATGCTCCGTGAACGGATCTGGACGCCTGAATTGAGTTCGCGATCACAATCGACCTCAAAGGCGAGTTCGAAATCGCCGAAATCTTCGTCTGTGCAGAGAAACGAGTTAGGGCTGCCGGTCGCGGTCTTGCCGACGATCACACCGTCCTCGACCCGATAGGTCGCGGTCCCATTTTTCTGGGTCCAGCCGCTCAAGTCCTGACCGTTGAACAATGCCTTCCAGTGATCCTTGTCGACGATCGGGATCGCATCGAAGTCAATCGCGGCGGACGACGCGGCAGGTTCTTCTGAATCTGCATCGTCCGCGTCTTTAGCGGCATCGTTAGCATCTTCAGCGGCGATCAACTCTGCCGGGTCTCGAGTCGCCGGGACGTCCATCGTCAAAATCTCAGGTCCGACCGGCGGCAGCGTGACATCACCGGTCGCGGCCCATTCGGTCCCGCGTTGCAGCGTGATCTGAAAGGCCAAACCGTTCATCGCGGCGACGTCGTGACCGAGCGTGGTGTGAAAGGCTCGCCCCTGTCCGTAGTGAATCGACATCAGGATCGGCTCATGCTCCCCGGTCCCACCCGTCTCGGGTTCGCTGTAAGCGGTTGCCAACACGTGCATGTTTTCGGCCGGCCCCCGCAGCTTGCCGTACAGTTCATCGACCGTTTGCATCCAGGCCTTGGGCAGTCCCCGCGTGATCGGATGATCGCTGTCACGGACGACCACGACGAAGGGGGTCCGACTGCCATGTGTCCCACCGCTGCCGGGGCGAGTGTCGCGAGTAAAACGCTGCAAATCGTCGTTCCAACGGACGTATGGCCCGGCACGCTCGTCGCGTCCGCCCCAACCACCCAAGCCGATCATTCGGTTGTATTCGTGCCAATCCGGGAATGAATTGTCAGCCGCGTGAACGGCAACCAAGCCGCCCCCGCTGCCGACGAACTTTTCCAACGCCCGGCGCGTCGGCTCGGCCCAAGCGTCGCCGTTGTAGTTCGAAACGACGACGTCGAAGTCGGCAAACCGTGGCTGAAAACCACTCATGTCCTCTCCACGTGGTGGCGACGTCGCAACGCTGACCTCGAACAATCCCGAGCCGATCAGCGTCTGTTCGATCAACGGCGTCGTCTGCTGCCATTGATGGTTGTTTTGTCCGTCGACGATCAAGACCCGAATCGGTGGCCGCTCGGCCGGTTGAGAAAACGCCGATTGGCCCGGGGCGACCCAGGCGATGAACGTCGCGACTGCGAACACAAACAGGTTGCGAAGCATCAGGGGGAGACTCCTGCCAGCGGTCGGGAAGGGGAAGGGATCGTCGAGAGCGAAATCAATCGTGGCGTAGCCGGCCGATTCGGGGCAGCAAACACCGCAATCATTTTCACTCCGACATCTCGTTATATCAGAATCGTGGTCAAATCCGATCCCACATGTCTCGGCAATGACGGCTCATCCGCCACTAGGACCGTCCGCCGACACCGACTCATCAGCCTTCGTGACAAGCGACGGCATCGTCGGCGGTTGCTGATCGACCGCCGAGACCGTGATGTCCTCGACCTCTTGATCGCTGGTGGCTTGTCGCATTACCAAATAGGTCGCGCCAACCAGTCCCCAGGCCGCGGTCCAGACGACAGCCGATGCGAAACGGGTCAACATCGGCAGCAGCCAAGCCGTCGTGACGTCAGTTCCCGAACCGATCCGCAAAGCATATGCGGACACGCCGATCGCCGCCCGGGTGATCGCTTCGGCCAACAAGCCGATCACGGCCAGTAGCGCGACGCAGCCGAGTAGGTTCAGCGCTAAGTGAACCGGACGACGCAACAGATATTCGTAGCCTCGCGAGATCGCGTCGAAGCTATCGGGCTGTCGCTCGATCACCGTGGCCACGATCGCCAATGGGACGGCGAAAACGGCTCCCGCGGCGATCGTTCCGGCGACGGTGGCAATCGGCAACGCCACCAATGCGGACAAAATCGGGGCCACCGACCAAGAACCACCCAGTCGGCAGGCGATCCCCACCACGACCAGTAGCCCCGCGAGTGCCGCCACCGCGACCGCAGGGATCAGCAGTGTCATCAATAAGTTTGCCCAGCGGCCTGCGACCACACGCCCGTGATCGAGCAACGTTTGCGAACGCCCGGCCGCATAACAGGCACCGGCGCGGGCGATCAAGGCCGCCGGAACGAGCCATAGGGCCGCTAGCAAGAGCCCACGAATCAACTCACGACCGAGCGGAGCGGTCTCCGGCAAACCGGGAAGCGTCAAGGCACCGAACGGTCCGTCGACGCGAGTCGGAAACAGCGGCGGCCCGCCCGGTAACCGGGTCAGCAGCCAGTCTTGCAGCCCCAGGACGATCCATACGCCGGTCACCAACAGTGGCGAACCGGCGACCCGCAACGAATCGACCAGCACGAGCGAAGGGATCGCGTCACGCCAAGTCCTGACCCGTTGAAACAGTCCCGATTCGAGCTGGCTGCCATGAAAAATGTCACTCATGGGAAGGAATCCTACCGATTGATACGGCGACCGGGAAGCGATCAGCGCGACACTCATAAACAACCACCAGTACCCTCGACACGCCCCGTGGACGCCCGATAATCGATCCGAAACTTGCCATACATCCCCCCTACAACCCGAGTTTTTCCGATGGCGAAGAAAACGATTGATGACATCGCAGTGGCGGGCCAGACCGTGTTGATGCGGGTCGACTTCAATGTGCCGCTCGATGACCAATGCGAAATCACCGACGATCGCCGCATCCGGATGGCGTTGCCCAGCATCCGCAGCGTAATCGAACGTGGCGGCAAGTTGATCTTGATCAGCCACCTCGGCCGGCCCAAAGGGAAAGGTGATGACGCCAAGTACTCGCTCGCACCGACCGCGACCCGACTCGCCGAATTGGTCGACTCGCCCGTCCTGTTCGCCGCCGATACCGTCGGCGACGACGCTCGAACCAAGGCCGCCGCACTTCGCGATGGCGAGGTATTGGTGCTCGAAAATGTTCGCTTCAACCTCGGCGAACAACAGGGCGATGCCGACTTCGCCGCCCAACTCGCAGCCCTGGCCGATGTCTATTGCAACGACGCGTTCGGGACCTGCCATCGTACCGACGCTTCGATGGTAGCTGTCCCTGAGGCGATGGCCGGTAAACCACGCGTCGTCGGTCACCTGGTCGCCAAAGAAATCGCTTATCTCAGCGATGCGATCGCTTCGCCCGCCCGTCCGTTCGTAGCGATCCTCGGCGGTGCCAAGGTCAGTGACAAGATCAACGTGATCAAGAACCTTCTCGGGATCTGCGACCGAGTGATCATCGGCGGCGCGATGGCTTACACGTTCTCGCTCGCCCAGGGTGGCCGCGTCGGCGGTAGCCTCGTCGAACAGGACAAAGTCGAACTGGCCAAGGAACTGATCGCCCAAGCCGGCGACAAGATCCTGCTGCCGATCGACACACACTGCGGCGACGCCTTCAACGGCAATTGCAACAAACAGGTCGTCAGGGCCGGCGAGATCCCCGACGGCTGGGAAGGGTTTGATATCGGCCCCGAATCGGCCGAATTGTTCGCCCAGACAATCATGGACGCCAAAACCGTCGTCTGGAACGGGCCGATGGGCGTCTTCGAAATGCCACCCTTCGACGCCGGGACCAAACGGGTCGCCCAAGCCGTCGCCGACAGCGATTCGACAAGCATCATCGGTGGAGGTGACAGCGCTGCGGCGATCGAATTGCTCGGCTTTGCCGACCGTGTCAGTCACGTCAGCACCGGCGGCGGGGCCAGCCTGGCCATGCTCGAGGGTAAAGCCTTCGCCGCCGTCGACCTGCTCGACGAAGCCTGATTGACCAGACGTGACGATGTTCTATCGGCGGGCCGACCCAGTCTCTGACTCGGCTCGCCAGCCGGTTTCTTTCCTGACTCGGTCGACGGCTCCGCCGCCCCAATCCCACTGAGTGAAGTACCGCCATGACATCGTCACCGCCCGAACCGACCGTCGAAGTCCAGCGACTCCGCCTCAGCGAACTCCGCCAAGAAAATTGGCTCCGCTGGGGACCCTACCTTTCCGAACGCCAGTGGGGCACCGTACGTGAGGATTACTCGGCGGGCGGGGGTGGCGACAACCCCTGGAGCTACCTGACCCACGATCACTCCCGCAGCCGCGCTTACCGCTGGGGCGAAGATGGATTGCTCGGTATATCCGACCGTGAATGCCGCCTCTGCTTCGGTGTCGCCCTTTGGAACGGCCGCGACCCGATCCTCAAAGAACGCCTGTTCGGATTGACCGGTCCGGAAGGGAATCACGGCGAAGACGTCAAGGAACTCTACTACTACCTCGATAGCAGCCCGACCCACAGCTACTTAAAGGCACTGTACAAGTATCCACAAGCAAGATTTCCCTATGAAAAATTGACGGAAATCAATCGTCAACGCGAACGGCACGAACCCGAGTTCGAACTGATCGATACCGGTGTGTTCGATGAGGACCGTTACTTCGATGTGCAAGCCGAATATGCCAAAGCCTCTCCCGACGACATCCTGATCCGCTTGACGATCGATAACCGCGGCCCGCAATCAGCGGTTTTGCACCTGTTGCCTCAATTGTGGTTTCGCAACCGCTGGGTCTGGCATAGCACCGACGAAGTCTGTACCGCCCGGCCGTCGTTGCGACTCGAGGACGGTGTCGTCCGTTGCCTTCACGAAACGATGGGCGAATATTTCTTCGCCTGTGATTTGCAAGAAGATGGCGACTGGACGTGGCTGTTTACCGACAACGAAACCAACCGCGATCGTCACCCTGGCGTCCCTTCGGAAAGCGATCATTATAAGGACGCGTTTCACGAGTTCGTCGTCGGTGGGAATACCCGAGCCGTCAACCCGGCCAACCGTGGCACCAAGGCGGCAGCGTACGGTTTGATGGTGATCCCCGGCGGCGGCACCCGGACGATGCGGCTGAGGCTGACCCGGGTCGAAGACCTGCCGTCCGCCGCCCGTGACCCCAAGAAGAACCCGGTCTCGGCCTTATTTCGCAAACACGCTTTCGACGACTTTGAGGACGTTTTCGCTCAACGAATCGCCGAAACCGATGACTTTTACGATTCCATCACCGAACCGTCTCTCTCGCCTGCACGGCGGCAAATCATCCGCCAAGCTTATGCCGGCTTGCTCTGGAGCAAACAATTCTATCACTACGTTGTTGCCACTTGGCTGAAAGGCGACCCGGCTTGGCCCGCCGAGGATGAAGCCCGACGAAACGGCCGCAACTCCGATTGGAAACACCTCTTCAACCGGGACATCATCTCGATGCCCGACAAGTGGGAATATCCCTGGTACGCCGCTTGGGATAGCGCTTTCCATATGGTCCCCTTCGCCCGACTCGATATCCACTTCGCGAAAGAGCAATTGATCCTCTTTCTTCGCGAGTGGTACATGCACCCCAACGGGCAAATCCCGGCCTACGAGTGGCAACTTTCCGACGTCAATCCCCCCGTCCACGCCTGGTCAGTCTGGCAAGTTTACAAATTGACCGGCCCGGTCCATGGCCGCGATAAGGTTTTCCTCGCCCGCTGCTTCCAAAAGCTGACCGTCAACTTCACTTGGTGGGTCAACCGCAAAGACCCCGAGGGACGCAATATCTTCGCTGGCGGATTCCTCGGACTCGACAATATCGGCGTCTTTGACCGCAGCAAACCGCTGCCGGGCGGATACCTGGAACAGGCCGACGGTACCGCTTGGATGGCTTTCTATTGTGGCGCGATGCTGCGGATCGCTCTGGAACTCGCCGAGGACAATCCGGCCTATGGCGATATGGCCAGTAAGTTCTTCGAGCATTATGTGGCGATCGCCGAAGCGATGAACTCGCTCGACGGGTCGGGTTTGTGGGACGAGGAAGACGGTTTTTATTACGACCACCTCTACGTCCATAACCAGTCGATCCCGATGCGGGTCCGGTCGATGGTCGGGCTGATCCCGTTGTTGACCGGCGTGATCATCGAAGAAGCGGTGATCAATAATCTGGAAGGGTTCCGTACCCGCACCGATTGGTTCTTGGCCAACCGCGCTACCGACCTGTCGAAACACATGACTTACATGGAACACGACGAATTGGATAACGGATCGGGACGGACCACCCGCCAGTTCCTGGCGATCCCCTCCCAGGACCGCTTCCACAAATTGCTCGCCGTGATGCTGGACGAAAAAGAGTTTCTATCGCCCTACGGTATCCGTAGCCTCTCCGCAATCCATAGCGAACAGCCGTTCGTGTTCGATTTCGGTGGCCAACGCAACGAGGTCCGCTATGTGCCCGGCGAAAGCGACAGCGGACTATTCGGCGGTAACAGCAATTGGCGGGGGCCGATCTGGTTTCCACTCAACTTCCTGCTGATCGAAGCCTTGAAACGTTATCATACGTTCTATGGAGACTCGTTCCGGGTCGAATGCCCGACCGGGTCAGGCAATCGGATGACGATGCGGGAGGTCGCCGAAGAACTCGAACGACGTCTGATCTCGATTTTTGAACCCGACGAGCATGGCCACCGACCGGCGCACGGTGGTGTCCAACAATACGCCAGCGACCCGCACTGGAACGAATTGCTGCTGTTCTACGAATACTTTCACGCCGATACCGGACGCGGGCTCGGAGCCAGCCACCAAACCGGTTGGACGTCACTGGTCGCCACCCTGCTGCACAGCCAAGGCGAATCATCAGCAGAATGACAATGCGTCAGAGTCCTCCGGGGGGTGGTCAGTCTGAAAAGTCGCTAGGCGGGACTGGCGACGCTTCGTCGAACCGCGCCGGTAGCGGACCCGCATACTAAACACCTCCGAAGGAATCTTTGAGCATAACGCTCCTCTGGGCACGGCCAGATCGCTGGGGTGCTTACTCGCAAAGATCTAAAAAGGGGGGCTTGGTTGTGTGATGGATTGCGGCGAGCACCTCGGGATCGGGATAGACTCGACGGTGAGCATCCCGAAGGGATACAAGCCATTAGCCGGGGGTTGGAGCGCAGCGACCACCCCCGGAGGAGAATTGCCCGACAGGTAAACGACCCCGATGGGGTCGCAGCGCGATGCCTTGCTGTCTCGCCTTCGGGGTGAGTTCGCTCAGGACGCCGTTTTTCTTGTTATCGCCTGTCGGCTGCTTCTTGCCGACGGATATAGTTGACTTGAACTGTTCCGGAGTATTGCTCCTCATTCCCCTCCGTGATGGCTTTAATAAAGGGCGCACTCAGTAGCTTTTCAGCGGCGTCCAATGGATCAACCGTCGGTTCAAACGACTGTTCGCGAACTTTCCCATGAACCCTGATCCACTCGGAAAACCGATCGATCGGCGGAATCATTCCTGAAAACCCGTAGCCATGCGGCCCCGAGACGAATGGGATACCCCCAGAGAACATCACGGCCCCATTAGGCCACTGTTTCATTAGGGCTTCGCTACCTATTTTGCCCTCGAAGCCAAAGAGGCAAATGTAACGAGGTGGCCGAGGGCTCCCATCGTTAGGTTCGAATACCAAGTGCGTGATCATTCCGACCACGCGTTCGTCATCTAAGTCGCTGACCCGCCATTCACCATCGCCGACTCGGCCTTCGATCAATGCATCAATTGCACCCAGTGCGGCGTCCTTTCCAGCTCGTTGCAGCGACAATGCAGCCCGAAGCAACTGATCCGGGTGTGGTTTGCCGCGACCGGGGCGCACGGATTCAGGCGTGACCAGTGTATCGAATGTCACTTCGGAGAAATGCGTCTTGAGAATCGACTCAGCCCGCGAAAGCGTCTTGGAGGTGGCAACCGAGATCTGCATCCCGGCGTCCTGAAAGCTCTTCAAGGTCGGTATGATCCCCGGCTAGACGT
>SKZY01000106.1 GCA_007127095.1 Planctomycetaceae bacterium | reverse complement strand
TAGTTTCAGCGGTTCTCTAACGGCTCGAAAGTCTTGGCGACTTCCGCTACGGTACGCCCCATATTTTTACTTTCGCCAGACCGCTAAGCGATCGTATTCATCCGTGGTGTGAAATCACATTCGGGGGTCAACGATAGGGCGAACCGTGACAGCAGTTCGGCGACGTGATGGATGTCTTCCAATGAAATCACTTCGACGGCCGAGTGCATGTAGCGATTCGGAATCGCGACCAGCCCGGTAGCGACGCCGCCGCCATGCAGTTGCAACACATTGGCATCGTTGGGAGTGGCCCTTCCGGTAGCGGCCATCTGGTAGGGGATCGAGTGGTCGAGAGCCAATTTTACCAACCGTTCGGCTACGACGGGGTTCATATTCGGGCCGCGATAGATCACCGGGCCAGCACCGATACGGATATCGCCCTGTTGGGTCTTGTCGATGGTCGGGCAATCGGAGGCGTGGGTCACGTCGACCGCGATCGCGACCGCGGGATCGACACTGCCGGCGGCCGTTTTGGCACCCCGCAAGCCGATCTCCTCTTGGACGGTGCTGACACTGTGCAGGTGACAGGCCAATTTTTGCTGGCCCGACCGTGACGCCGCGACGGCTCGTCGCAAGGCCTCGATCACGGTCCACATGCCGGTCTTGTTGTCCGTCCCCGGACCGCTGATCAGGTTGCCCAGCAACGGGCGGTACTTCAGGTCGAGCGTCACACAATCGCCGACGCGAACGGTCGCCGCCGCCTCGGCCTTGTCCTGGGCGCCGATATCGAGCCAGAGCTGCTCGAGTTGAACCACCTGTTTCCGTTCGCTTTCGTTCAGCAAGTGGATCGGCTTGCGGCTGATCACCGCCGGTACCGGCCCCGAATCGCTCCAGATCGTCATCGCCTGGCCGATCAATTGCTGCGGATCCCAGCCGCCGATCGTCTGGGCATAGACGAAACCCTCGTCATCGATGTGAGTCACCAGCATCCCGATTTGGTCACAATGGCCGGCCAGCAGCAGGCGCGGGCCGGCGGGATCGCCCGCCGAGGCGATCACGTTGCCATGAACATCGGTCCGCATCTGATCGGCGTGCGGCGAAATGAAATCGCGGACGAGGTTTTGAACCGGTTGTTCATACCCCGAGGGACTCGGCGTTAGAATCGCTGAGCGGAAGAAGTCGAGCGATTGCGGTTCAATCAGCTTCAAAGCGGAGCGAGTGGATGGCGACATTCGATCGTATTTATCGAGAGGAAAAAAGAAACCCGATCGAGGCGGCGCGGCAGGCTGCCAAGCGGTCGATCGGACCGGGGCCAGCAGCGAGACACCACCGCCTCGCAGCAGACACGGTTGTACGGGGTGCAGCCGCCCGCTGGCAACGGGACGAACCGATCAGCGCTATTCAGCGGGATCGAATGATCGCACGATCAATGTGATCACCGAGAGGCTCCGGGGATGGTCGCTGCGCTCTCCTCCCGAACTTGTTCGGGGGAGAGGAGCTGAGGGTGAGGGGGCTATCCGGGGCTGCCCGTAATGCACGCAGTAGAGAAACGGTCAATACGGAGGCGGGCATCTCGGTGCTCGACGACTACAGCAGCCAAATTGACCGGACCACGGTCATCGTTCTAGCCAATGCATCGTGTCACACGAGCGCGGCGTTCCGCGATCGCCTTGAGACATGAACGGAACGCGGACTCTTCGACTTTCATATTTCGCCGTACAGTCCTGAGTTGAACACGATCAAGCTTTTCTGGCAGAAGTTGAAGTATTAATGCCTACCACCGACCACTGGGGAGAAGTTCAAGGCACTGATCGGAATATTGACAAGCAAGTACCTATTCAGAGCTGAAAAACAAATACACGCCAACAGCGATTGCGGGTATGCCGTAAAGCCTTTGCAGGAAGTCATTGCGCGCCCAATGTGTTGCGGGCCGGCGATAACCGAAGATCGATTGCACCTCTTCATTTGCATCGCGAATGCGTGGGGCAAACACGGCATACACCAAGCCACCGACAATCAAAAACAGGCCTGCAATCTGGCGGTTTTCCATAGCGATGTTCCAGAGTGATGTTTGCGATAACTGTCACTCTCGATCGCGCTGCCAATCGGTGACGACCCATTTGCGATTCTTAATCCTGTGCACTTTAATGCCGTCGGCGGTGACCGCATACAACGTCGCGTCATTTCGCCGACGTACGTATCGCCGAAAGTCGGAACTTTCGGTGACGACTACTTGGATTCGGTCATCAACGACTATGGGCGACTCAATGCGGCGGTTGCCCAAACCGAGTTTCATCCTCGCCTCCTGATCAGGAATCGGAGGGCATTCAGCTCTGAGCCGAGGGACGGACGCAGCATCGCGCCAGTCATCGCTGAAGGCAATGCGATCCTCTACGAACAATTCAAGACGTGTGAAAGCGGGCCGCGGTCCGAACAATGATTCGTCCGTGACCCATGATTCATTATACCTCAAGGCGACATGGTGTCTCTTAAGGTCAAAGTCGTCGTTGTACACAAACAAATGGAAACCGTTGGTTTCGTGGTGCACTGTCGATCCATCCGCTGCCTCGAACTCGACTAGCTCCCGTGGTGTGTCTCTGCGTAGATCGCTGTATAGGTCGCATAAATTAGAGATCAATGGTTGTGAGCCAGGAGCGAACTGCATGTTCCAGTATCCGGCATATCCACAAAGGGCAGGTTGCTCCTCTTTCGGACGAACATATGGCAGTACCGGTGGCTCATCTCTTTGCAGCGACTCGCAGCGTTCCCGCGTGAGCACGGAATGGAAAAATGCGTCGCCAGGCAGGAATCCGCGATCGGTAGCCCGAACTGTGCTGGGGACGCTGAGTGCTGTGATGATGGCGATAATGTATTTCATGTGTCGGCTAACGTTGGCGATCAGCTGGCCGGGACATTTGATTTCCCATTTGTGAAACCTTGCAAGCCCGTCTCCGCTGTATGCGATGGGGTACGCCCGGCATGGGCGTGATTGTTGTGCGGTGCAAGTCCCCTGTACGAGTTTGGGAACCTTTAGTCGGAGGTCAGTATACCAAATGATCGCTCTGCGAGTGGAAGTACGAGACGAGGGCAACTGCGTCCGGGTGACCGGGGGTGGGGAGGAAGCCTGCGATCGTGTGCGTAAACGCCGGGTTTGTTGTTCGCCACCCGGACGCGATCACGTCCAAGCTGCG
>SKZY01000193.1 GCA_007127095.1 Planctomycetaceae bacterium | reverse complement strand
TGCTGCTGGCGTCGAGCGCTTTTTGGGGCTTGTCGCGGTACCGGGGCTTGGCCGATGCGATCAGCCGCCAAGCCGATGAGATCGCCTACACCAACCGCCTGAGCCGCGGAGCCGAATCTCTGCGGGACATCTGTCACCGACTCAGCCAGCTCAAGAACCAGAAAAGCCCTGTCGACGATTCGCCGCTGTTTAGTCAGCGGTTCGAGATGGAACAGGAAAACTTGGATATTGCGCTGCTGGAGTTCAGCCGGGTTCTCGAAAGCTATCAGCGCCGCAGCGGCGACCTGAGACCGAGTCAACTGCTGTTCATCGACCCCGAAGAACGCTTGGCCCGGGCCGATGCGATGACGTTGCAGCTCAATCGCGCTTGGGACCGCTACAGCCAACCGGCCTATCTCCGTGACGCCGCCTGGTTTGCGATCCTGCAACAGGACCTCGACCTGTTGGCTGCCGAGACCGAGGCGTTGACGACCCTGTTGCACGACGGAATGAAGGCGTTTTCGAGCGAAGTGCGGGGAGAATATCGCACCTGGATCGCGGTCGCTTGGGGCTGCTTGTTCGCGGCTTTCACCATGTTTTGCGTGCTCTGCGGCTTATTTCATTCGTTGGTCGTCAAGCCGTTTCGGACACTGTTGGACGGTTCTCGCTTGGTCGCCGCCGGTCAGTTCGAGCACCGGATCTATCTCGGCACCGGTGATGAACTGAGCGAGCTGGCCGACGTCGTCAACAACATGACACAGAAGTTTCAAGACACCTTCGACACGCTCGAACGGGAACGCAAAGATCTCGACCGCCAGGTCCGTGACCGGACCCGTGAGGTCGTTCAACGAGAGCAGCTGGCCAGTGTCGGTTTTCTCGCCGCCGGCGTCGCGCACGAGATCAACAATCCGTTGGCTTCGATCGCCTGGAGCGCCGAAGCGCTCGAATCGCGGCTGCATGACGCGATCCACGGACCGGGTGAGTCGCGCGCGATCGCCGCCGAACAGGCCGAAATCCTCGGTGAGAATCTCCGCCGGATCCAGGATGAGGCCTATCGCTGTAAAGGGATCACCGAACGGCTGCTCGATTTCAGCCGGTTGGGAAATGTCGAGCGGTCGCGGGTCGATATTTGCGAATTGGTCCGCGACGTCGTGGCGATGGTCGGGACGCTCGGTCAGTACCGGTGCAAGCGGCTGCGGACCGACTGTTCCGACAGCATTCTGGCCTTTGTCAACGGCCAACAGATCCGGCAGGTGGCTCTTAACCTGATTACCAACGCGTTGGAGAGCGTCGATACCGACGGTGCGGTCGATGTCCGGGTCCGCCAGCAGGACGGGTTCGTGATCGTGACGGTCGAGGACGACGGTTGTGGGATGAGTGAGGAAGTGCTCGAGCATCTCTTCGAGCCGTTCTTTACTCGCCGTCGCGACGGTTCCGGGACCGGATTGGGGCTCAGCATCACCCATCGCATCGTCACCCAACACGGCGGCAAATTGAAAGCCCACAGTGACGGCCCCAGCCGCGGTTCCCGATTGCAATTCGAATTGCCGATCGAAGCGGCCCCCCCAGCCGACGCAACCGCCACGCCGGCCTCGACCACCCTCCGCAACCGACCGACCGAAACAACGCTGCCTGTCACCACCGAGGAGTCTCACCGTGAGCAAACCAAAGTCGCCTGAAGCACCAAAGATGCACATTTTGTTCGCCGATGATGAGACCAATCTGCAGGAGTTGATGCGGAGCGAGTTGACCCGGATGGGCTACGCCGTGACGGTTTGTCCCGATGGCCTGACCGCCGTGGCGGCGCTCGAAAAGGAACCGTTCGATTGCCTGATCGTCGACTTACACATGCCCGGCATGGACGGCATCGAGGTGATCGGCCGGGCCAAGGAGATGTATCCGGAGATCGAAGCGATCGTGATGACGGGTAACCCGAGCCAAGAGACAGCGATCGCCGCGGTTCGGCATCAGGTCTTTGAGTACCTGACCAAGCCGAGTCGGCTATCGGAGATCGCGAACCTGTTGGGCCGAGTTTCCGAACGGCGGCAGACCAAACGTCAACTCGCGGCGTTGCAGCATCGGGTCCGCCGCGCCGAGGGCGATACACGGCTGATCGGTGAAGCCCCGGCGATGCAGACCGTCCGCACCCTGATCGAAAAAGTCGCCCCGACCGACAGTTCGGTGATGATCCGCGGCGAGACCGGTTGTGGCAAGGAATTGGTCGCCAAGGCGGTTCACGAACAAAGTCGCCGGGCGGCCGAGGCGTTCGTGGCGATCAACTGCGGTGCCCTGCCGGAAAATCTGATCGAAAGCGAATTGTTCGGCCACTGTCGCGGAGCGTTCACTGGCGCCGACGCCGCCCGGACCGGGCTGTTCGAAGTGGCCGATGGCGGGACCGTCTTTCTGGACGAGATCGGCGAGTTGCCGATGTCGATGCAAGCGAAATTGCTGCGGGTGCTGGAGACCGGCGACATCCGCCGCGTCGGCGATAATCAATCGATCAAGGTCGATGTCCGTGTGGTCTGCGCGACCCACCGCGACCTCGAAGCGATGGTCGAGGAGGGGACGTTTCGTGAAGACCTGATGTTTCGCATCAACACCTTCGAAATCCGCATCCCGCCGCTCCGCGAGCGGATCGGTGACCTGCCGGCGTTGGCCGCGGCGTTGCTGCGACGGCACCGTGGTGACGTCGGGTCGAACGAACGGTTGTTCGACGACGAAGCGTTGGAGGTGCTCAAGGCCCACGTCTGGCCGGGAAATGTCCGCGAATTGGCGAACGTCCTCGAGCACGCGTCGATCCTCTGCGACAAGATGCCGATCCGGGCCGAACACCTGCCGCGGCATTTCGGCAAACGCCAACTCCGCAAAGAACTCCGCACCTCGTCGCCGATGAGTCTGCGTGATCTCGAACGGGTCGCCATCGAGCAGGCGTTGGAACGGCACGACGGCAATAAGCCGGCCGCCGCCGAGGAACTCGGGATCGCTCTCAAGACGCTCTACAACAAACTCAATTCGGCCGAGGATCGGAAGGCGGCCTGACACGTTTTTCCCGCTCATTGCCAACAAAAAACGCCGCCCTAGCCCGGAACGGGCAAGGACGGCGTGAGGGGGTGAGCACGACGAGTCGATCGCGGTTATGCGGATTTACTGGTCGGCATCGGGAACAGCTTCCGTTTGCCGGCAACGATCGCTTCGTCGATC
>SKZY01000013.1 GCA_007127095.1 Planctomycetaceae bacterium | reverse complement strand
CCGGGTTCACGCCGTTGATCCTCGCCGGCGGTCAGTTCTGGCCGCCGCTAGCGGTAGCGATCTCGGGCGGCGTCCTCGGCGCTACGGTACTGGCGATCGTCTTCGCACCGGCCGCCTATCGGCTCGCCTACTGCCAAGCGGCAGTCCAAAAGTAGGCCAGACGGCAAGCCAAGCTGCCCGTTAACCAGCCGTTCGTTAGCCGCCAGTGTGTCGGGAATTCGACGGCGGCGTTCGTCGGAAATAGGGGGATGGAGGTCGCTTCGAGGGCGACCCCCAGTAGAATTCTTCATCCCGAATCGGCTGAAAGTAGATAGGCTGGGACCGCTTGCTGGCCCGTTGCCGGTGGTTGACTCGACAGAAATCAACGCGTTCCCCCTTCGGTCGGCCGGCCGGAGCAAGCTTATTCGGTCGCAATACCGATCGAGTAGAGCTTCGACGTCGACCGGATCAACAGCGATCCGTCGGCGACCGCCGAGGTGGCCCAGATCTGGTCCTCGCGGCCGACCGGCAGCGGATTGGTGGCGACCAATTTCAATTCGGGACCGGGCTCGATCACGAACGTTTTGCCCGCGGCGTCGGGGCAGAAGACCTGACCGTCGTAGGCCCAAGGAGAAGCCTGTCCCCGGGTGCGCTGCGCGACCCAGGCTAATGGCTGTCATGCCTTCGGCATATCGAACCACAACATCTCGGAGGGATATCAGCCTTTAGGCGGCGGTCGAGCGTGCCGGCGATTTTGGCGATTTTCGATTTTGGTGCCACACACCGATGGTTTCCAAGCATCGATCGCTTCCGCAATGAACGTTCAGACCAAGATTTTTGTTCCCGAATGCCGCGAAGCGGCCATCGGTAGTAGCCCCGGGTGGAGCGCTGACGAGCTCAGCGAGTCGAGCGAAACCCGGGGTTTGCGAGCACAACAGCGCTGGCGACGAGCGATTGATTTTCAAACCCAATCGAACCTCGCGAGTCGCAATCCAACGGATGCCGATCGCCAGTCGCGCCAGCAGCGTTGTCGGACTTGCCGGTTGCGACTCGGTTGAATCGAGCGATTTGGTGAATCGTTTGCTCGTCGCCGATCCTCGTGGTTCTGTTACCCCGGGTTACGCTTGGCTCGCAAAGCGAGCCTGCGCTCACCCGGGGCTACTTCCGGTCGCCAGCTTCGCGGCTCGGAGAGACGAGGAGACGGGCTCGTTTTTGCTCGATGCCTTGAGAGGGGCTCCATCCCGTATCGGCTGAAAGTAGATGGGCTGAAGGGCCGCTTGGTGTTCCAATGCCGCTGGTTGCGCCGACCGAAGCCAACTCGTTCCCACTTCTCTTCAAGGTGCCTCACCGGGCATAAGCGGCGGATCGCAGCCCAGCGGTTAAGGGCCTCAACGGTATTTTTTCGACGTAGTCTGAGCCACTTGGCAGTGTCGGCGTTTTCTTGGGTGGTCAAGTTATGCGGAACGGCAACTGTTGAGGTGCTCACCAGATTCTCGAGAACAACCTGGAGGCGATTGGGGCTGGCAAGAACCGAGTGGTTTCACAGTCACTTCAATCGGATGCCGATAAGGTCAGCGTCAGTGCTGTCGTCCCGTCTTGGGGAACTTCTACGGCCAACCCACTGGTGTAATAGTCGGAATAACGCCGGGGGACCTGGCGCCCGTGGCCGTGAGCGGCCAACGAGAGTTGTTCGACAATCACCATTTGCACGATGACGGCGTCGTATTCGCCAGGTGGTAAACCGTCTTTGCCGTCGTCGGTTTGCAATCGAAAATGGCCTTCGGCGTCGATCGTTCCGGTCCCACGGACCGGCTGATCCCGAGCACGAAATTCGATCCTCCCGGTGCGCACCGCTTCACCGTCATCAAACAGCACCCGGCCGGCCACAGGGACATGCCCGCTGCCGCCGCAGCCGCTGGCCAACAGCAACAGCAACGCGAGACTGCTGGCACCTCGCCACGGGCGGGCACGATGTGTCCGTCGTCGCTGCATCGGGAGGTCACCAGGCATCGAGTTCGACGACACGAGCGTCCGACCGGTTCGCCAGGGCACCCAGCAGCCGTGTGTCGGTATTGGTCGAGAACCCGCGGACACTGCCGTCGACATTGGCGAATTGGCAGACGCCGGGGTGCCAACTGCCGAAGGAGAACATGTCGGCCATTGGGTCACGGGGGCCGGCGGCGAGCCTCAGTCCGGGGCCGGCGAGTCTGCTCGATGCGGGCAGGTGCCCGCCATCGTAGGCCGGTGAATCTTCGGGAAAGCTCCCGATCCGGTCGATCGGGACATGTTTTTCACCGATCAAAAACGTATTCGATTGGCCATCGGTGACCGCCGACATTCGGATCCGATCGGCCGGCGCGTAAGGCCGTCCCAACCGGCATCGTGGTCGTACGCTGATGATCGTTCCGGTCCCATTACCGCCGAAATAAAAATCGGTCGCCGAACCGTTGGCTCCGGGTGACAAGTCGCCATGGTTGCCGGCGTAATCGGCGAGCGCCCCAGAAGCGACGACGACGGTTTCGTCATCACCGCCCGAGAACGGCCTGACGATACAACCGCACGGCAGACGGATCGGTTCGCCCGGTTCGCCCGATCCACCAATCACGGTGCTGTGACCGACCGGACGAGTCCCGGATCGCCGTGACGGACAGAGGAAGACGTCGGGAACCGCCTCACGAACTTCGGCGGGATGGTTGTACCAACTGGTCGTCAGATTCCACTGTTCTGCTAACGCGGATTGTTCCAAATAAGGCAGAATACGGACCAACCAAGTCGCTTCGGTTCCTCCGCAATCCTGACCCGGCAGCGGTTCCATGCCCGGTTGATAGCGTGCCGGTGGCAAATATCCGAACGTGTCGTGATGCAGTTGCGTCGCCAACGCGATCTGCTTGAGGTTGTTCGCACACGACATCCGGCGAGCCGACTCCCGCGCCGCTTGGACCGCCGGCAGCAACAGACCGACGAGCACTCCGATGATCGAGATCACGACCAGCAGTTCTACGAGTGTGAAAGCGGACCGCGAACGGATATCGATGGAGTTTTTCATGCGTTCGCTTCGCAGTGCCGAGTGAGAATAGAGTCGGTTCTCGAATAGTTTAGTCACCTGGTCCCATTCTGGCTAGCGAAACGTCCTACCCCGATCAGGGTCCGTGACGTTACGAGCGAAATCAGGCCTGTTCGATCGGGAAAGGCAGTACAGCGGCGATATCGTCGCTGCCGAGTGACAACATCAGCAATCGGTCGAAACCCAACGCGACGCCGGCGCAAGGTGGCAGGCCGTGTCGCATCGCCGCCAGCAGTCGGCCTTCCACCGGCAGCGGGCGACGTCCCGAATGACGGCGTTTGTCATTATTTCGCTGGCCGCGTCGGATCAACTCGTCGGCATCGAGCAGTTCGCCGTAACCGTTGGCCAATTCCAGCCCACGGATGATCCATTCAAAACGATCGGCGGTCTGCGGGTCATCGCTACTCGGCTGGGCCAAGGCTGCTTGGGACAGCGGGTAATTGCGGATCAATACGCTTTGGTCCCCGATCCGTGGCTCGATTACTTCGGTCAACAAAACATCCAACAGTTCGTCGCGACGATCTCGCAGCCCGGTGGCGAGTTCCGCATCGACGCCAGCGACCGCAGCGATAAGCGAATCGAGCGGCTCGTCAATCGGATCGAACCCGAGGTGGTCGCGAAACAGTTGACGATAGGTGACGACCAGCGGAGTGACATTTGGCAACACACCGGTCACCAGAGCGATGGTTTGGTCGATGACGCGATCGACGCCGACGTCGATGTCGTACCACTCCAGCATCGTGAATTCGATGTTGTGCCGTGGCGACCGCTCACCGGCACGGAACGCCGGCCCGAGGCTGTAGATCGGCCCCGATCCGGCGGCCAGCATCCGTTTCATCTGAAGTTCGGGTGATGATTGCAAGTAGTACCGCTCGGCAGCCTGGTCATGGGGCAGCAGCAACGCCCTGCCGGCGACCTCGATCGGGTCGATGTGGGCGTCGACGATTTGATCGGACGATAGGCAGGGGGGTTGAACTTCGGTAAACCCACCGTCATCAAAGAAGCGACGCACCTGACGCAGCAGTGCAGCCCTGGCGCGGAGAGACGCGATCGCCGCCGAGCCGCGGGAGCCGGGGGCCAGCGATTCGAACTCGCCGTCGATATCCGACGGTAGCGTAAATTCGGCACTGCCGTGATCGCTGCCCGTGTCATCGTCGGCGGGGTCATCGTCGCCCGTGTCATCGTCGCCCGCGTCATCGTAGGCGGGGTACGTCGTCGACTCTGTCATCATTCGTTCCGATCGCTTGTGGAAACCTGCCGTGTCATCGCCATCACGTTACGACCGCCAAACCCGTTTGGGAGTGATCGGCCGAGCCGGGCAACAGCGTATCGAGCAGAGTCGCGTCGCGGTGCTCGGTTGCGGCGCCTTGGGAACCGTCGCCGCAGACATCCTGGCTCGTGCCGGCGTCGGGACGCTTTGTCTGATCGACCGGGACGTCGTCGAGTGGAGTAATCTGCAGCGGCAATCGCTGTACCACGAGGCCGACGCGATCGCCGGGCGGGCCAAAGCCGAAGTTGCCGCTGAACGGCTGACCCTGGCTAATTCGACGGTCCGGTACGAGCCGCGGGTCGCCGACGTGACGGCTGACAATATCGGCGAATTATTGTCCGGAGTCGATCTGGCGATTGACGCCAGCGACAACTTTTCGATCCGTTTTTTGCTCAACGATTACTCGCTGCGATACCGGTTGCCCTGGGTTCACGGCGGCTGCGTCGGGACGACCGGCCAAGTGATGTTTTTTCGTGGTGAAGGAAAACCCTGCTTCCGCTGCCTCGTTCCTCAGCCACCACCATCGACAGCCGTCGCGACCTGCGATACCGCTGGTGTTCTCGGTTCGGCCACCCACGCGATCGCTAGTCTGCAAGCCACCGACGCCTTGAAATGGCTGAGCGGAAACGAGCAATCGATTCGCCGGGGAGTCTGGTCGCTCGACTTTTGGGAAAACCGCAGCCGCGAGGTCGCATTGCCGGCCGCATTATCGGAATCGTGTCCGGCCTGTGGCCGCGGCGAGCTGACGTTCCTCGACGCGGTCGGTGAGCATTCCGGCGGTGCCGCTGAGGTGCTTTGTGGACGCGATTCAGTCCAGCTTCCGGCACCGCGGGGGGCGGGTGATGAAATCCCACAATTGGCGGCGTTGGCGGCCCGCTGGGGGCAGCTCGGGGAGGTCCAAACGACCCGCTTTTTCGCCCGCCTGACGCTGCCCGACCAGCTGACTTTGACCGTCTTTCGCGACGGTCGGACCGTCGTCGACGGGACCCGCGACCCGAGCAAAGCCAAGTCGCTTCACGCCCGCTACGTCGGCGGCTGACAAATTTTTATAGTTACTGAGCCCCGAGTATGTGGCTTTCCTGCACTGCGACTCCCACACGTCGGCGGCTGACAAATTTTTAGAGTTACTGAGACGAAGGAATGCCTTGGAAATCGACGATTTTTTTGCCGGTCGAAAACTCCCAAACGATCACTTCGCCACGGTGGCCGCCGGCGGCGATTCGATCGGTCGCTTCGTGAGCGGCAACGCTCAACAGGCGAAGGTCACCCGGGCCGCGGAGTTCTCGAACGCGTTCGGATTCGTCGGCTTTCATCAGATGGACTCGGTTATTGGCCGAGGGGACGAGAAAGAAGCTGCCGATTCCCAGCAGCTTGAAACCCTCGCCGCCGAGATGCATGTCTTTAACCCATGCCGCTTCGCTGACCTTCCAGCGGTCCCAGCGATGGTTTTCGCCGGAGGAATAAACCTCGTCACCCGATGGATGGAACAGCACACCTCGGACCGCTGCGTTATGGCGGAGGTAGGAGGCGAGGAGCCGCCCACTGTCGGCGTCAAAGACCTTTGCGGTCTTGTCACGGCTGCCGGAGGCGAGTTTCGAACCGTCGGGGCTCCAGGCGACTGAAAGGACCCAGTCGAGGTGGCTGGAAATCTCCAACCGCAACGTACCTTGCTCGAGGTCGTATACCTGGATCGAGCCGTCGGAAGTGGCGACCGCGATCTGGTCGCCAGCCGGGTTGTAAGCCACGTCATGAATCACATCGGGGCTGACGGCCAACACTTGGTGCAGTCCGCCGTCGCGAGTGAAGATCCGGACCTCGCCAAACTGGCCCGGTGTCCCACAGGCGACCGCGAACTGATCGCCCGAGGGATGCCAAGTGATCTGGTAGGTCCGTTGGCCGACCTGTCCGATCCGCCGCAACAATCTCCCCTCGGTCGGATGCCAAACCGTGATCTCATGGTAGCCACCGATCAGCAGTTGTTGACCATCGGGCGAAAACGCCATTGCGGTCAGCGGAAGCGGCGCGGCGTAGTGCTGGGGCGGTTCCGGGTGGGTGACCGCTGGGATCTGCGAGATCAGGGGTGCGTCGGGATCTTCGCCATCGAACTTCGACCCTTGCTCGATCCAGGTTCGAATCAACGCCACTTGATCGGCCGGGAGCGGTTCGGCATCCAACGGCATCCGCTCGCCGGCATCGTCCGCGGTGATTCGGCGAAACGACTCGCTGTCGTCCGGGCTGTGAGCTGCAAAGCCGTCGTTGCCGGAGTCTCCTTCCGAGACCAGATGTTGATACGTATCGAGACGATAGCCCCCTTCGGCCTTGCGGGGGCCGTGGCAGGCGACACACTGCCGCTGCAAAATCGGGGCGATCTGACCGACGAAACTGATCTTCGGCAGCCCATTTGAGCTGTCAGGATGCCCTGCGGCGACAACCGATAAGCGGTAGGGATGGGCCTCCCCTCCCAGATCACTGGCGTCCTGTACCACCACCAAGTAGCGGCCGGTCACGGGGACCGTAAACTCGATCTGCGAGTCTCGGGACTCGCCATCGTCGTCGTTGACCACCAGCGACGTACCGTGGCCATCGGCGAGCGTGACCAATGAATCGATCGCCGAGCCGTGTACGGCAGCTTCGACTTTGACCTGGACGGTTTGCCCGCCAGGCAGTTCCACGGCGAAGACATCGACATCCTGGCTCCGTTCGATCTGGCCCAGGACCACTTGGGGAAACGCGATTTCCTGAGGCTGGCTGAAGCCCGGGTTCGGTTCGACCTCGAGGATCGTGTGGTGGATGTTCTGCAGTGGCAGTCGATAGGTCGCTTCCCCATCAGGTGTCACGAACACCAATTGAGCGGTCTCGGCCGAGACTTCATCCGCCAGCGTCAGCTCAAATTCAACCTGGGTATCACCGGCCTGGTCGGCATTCAGATTTTGTGGGAGTCCGACCTTCCCCTGCGATTGAAACTTGACCGAGACCCCCTCGGTACTCGTCTTGACGTCGGTCGTCGCTTCCAGCCGCAGCCCACGGGCCTTAACCTGAGTCGTTTGGCCCAGTTGGCCACCGAGCGGCGTCAACATCAAGACCTTGGGAGGCTCGGGCGTCTGCGGCGGTTCTTCTTCGGCCCGGCCGAGACTCATCCCGAAACCGAGCGTACCGAGCAGGATGCCATGCAACACGACGCCGACGATTCGCGGCTGGAGGGGGCCGAGCCGCGACGGGGAGCAGCAGGCGGAAGTGACGGTCCGGTTCAACTGAAAAGTTCCTCCATCCGGCGGCCACTTTCGAGGATTTCGACCGGTCGTCCATCGCCCGTAAACAGTTGTTTACGAGGATCGATACCCAGCGAGCTGAGCACGGTATACGCGACATCGGCCGGAGCGAATGGATTCTCCGTAACGAAGGCGCCATCGCGGTCGGTGGCCCCGATCACACGTCCGGGTTGTACGCCGGCACCGGCGAACAGCAGCGAGGCGGCGGGGCCCCAGTGGTCGCGACCGGCATCCTTGTTGATCTTGGGAGTCCGGCCGAACTCTCCCATGCAGACGACCAGCGTATCTTCGAGCAGGCCGCGCTGATGCATGTCGTCGATGAGGGCCGAGAAACCGAGATCGAACTCCGGCAACTTGTTGTCGAGATTCTCGAAGATTTTCCCGTGGTGATCCCAACCGGCGTAGTTAACCGTGGCGAACTTCACACCGGCTTCGATCAGTCGCCGAGCCATCAGGCAGCTTTGGCCAAAGGTGTTGCGGCCGTACCGCTCGCGAATTTCATCCGACTCACGCTCGATCGCAAAGGCCTCGCGGGCCTTGGGCGACAGGACCATCGAGGTCGCACGCTGCTGGTATTGATCGTAGGAGTCGATCGCGTCGCTACCTTCGACTCGGCGGGCCAACTGGTCGACCGTTTCCAAGATCGATTGTCGACGCTGGACCCGCGTTTCCGTGAACTGCTCGGGCGAGAACAAATCGCGAACACGAAAGTCTTGATCGTTGGGATTTCCCACTTTGAACGATTCGCAGCGTCCGCCCAAGAAAGCGCTCTTGCCAAGTTCCCAGGTGAAGGAGGGATTATTCGGGATAGCGACGTAGGGTGGCAGGGTCCCATCAAAACCGAACTCGTGTGAGGCGACCGCTCCCATCGCGGGCCAATCGCCGAATGGCGTCCCGAAGCGACCCGAGAGAACCCAGTTAGTCGCGGTTTCGTGGTGATCGTTATTGTGGGCGCCACTGCGGACCAGACAAACCTTGTCCATGGTTTGAGCCATTTTCGGCAACAACTCGCCGATCCGTAGGCCTGGGACATTGGTCTCGATCGAGGAATACTTGCCGCGAATTTCCTCGGCGGCATCCGGTTTGAGGTCGAAGGAGTCGTGATGCGAAAGGCCTCCTCCCAAAAACACCAGCAGCACCGACTTGGCTCGGCCGCGTGGAACGTTGTCAGCGTCGGCGTCGGCTTGGGCGGCTAATAAGCCTGGTAAACTGATGCCCAGTGGCGACAGACCACCGATCCGGAGAAAGTTGCGGCGTGACAAACCTTGGCTGGCGATCGAACTTCGATCCGAAAAAAAATGGAACATGATGGCCGTTAGTGATTGAAGGTGAATTCCTTAGCGTTAAGCAGCGCCCAAAACAGATCGCTGGCGACTTCCATCCGATCGGCATCATCGAATTGCTGGCGGAGGAATTCTCGGTCAGCGTCGCTCGGCGGCCGACTGTAGGTCGCTAGGAATAGTTGCTCGATCAACTCATCGGGCGACTCGGTCGTCTCCACCCACCGGGCTAGGTTGCCTTGAGGGGCACGCACCTTGCTGAGCAAATTCTCGCTGTTTTGCAGGTGCAACAGTTGCGAGAGGGTCACTTCGCCCGAACGCTCGCAGGCACAGGCAGTCACGCGTTCCGAGCGGCCGAAGGTGGTCAGGAAGTAGGAATCGATCTGGGGGCCCGGTAGCTGGGCGGCACGGGTGCCGTGGGGATAGCCTGGAAAGGTCTCAGGTACCCCGGTCGCCTGGACGAGGGCGTCGAGCAGGACCTCGCCCGGCAGTCGCTTGGCGTAGTAGTGCGAATAGAACCGCGAGTCGGTGGCGTTTTGGGGCAGAGTGGCGGAGTCGAGTTGGTAGGTCCGGGAGGTCACGATCCGCTTCATGACATGCCGCAGGTCGTAATTCGAGTCGATCAATTCGGCGATCAGGGCCTCGAACAGCGGACCGTTGCTGGGAGGGTTGGTATCGCGGAGGTCATCGACCGGTTCGACCAATCCGACGGCAAAAAAGTGTTTCCACAACCGGTTAACCATCGAGCCAGCGAAGGCCTTGTTTTCCGGAGAAGTCATCCATTCGGCTAGCGAGACTCGGGGATCGACCCCAGGCGGAATCTCCATCGCCGCGCGGTCCAAAGTTTGGGGGGGCAACGGCTGTCCGGTCCGAGGTTGATTGACCGTCGGCGGTGCTTCGCGGGCGCTGCGGATCTCGTCTCGCAACTGTTTGAGCCGCTGTACCTTTTTCTCGATTTGACGATCCTCGGCTTTTTCTTCGCGAAGCTTTTGCAACTCTTGCTCTTCGTTTTGAAGCCGCTTTTCGAGGTTCCGCAGGTGTCGGGTGCCCTGTTTGAGGACGGTCGGGCCTTGGGTCGGAGGCTTGCGATCCAACGAGACCTGCGAGAAGAAGGCGATGAAGTGGTAGTAGTCGTCCTGGGTGTATTTTTCCAGCGGGTGGTTGTGGCACTTGGCACAGCCGATCCGCGTGCCCAAGAATGCCTGGGCAACCGAGTCAGCCACTTCGGAATCTTTGGCTTCTTTCTCGCCGACGGTCACCACGAAGTAGCCGACCGCCGGGTTGGTATCGCTCGGGCCACTGGCCGTCAGGACTTGATGAGCCAACTCGTTCCAGGGCCGATTCTCGGCCACCTGTCGGCGAAGCCAAGCGTGCATCCCACGGACCCCCTTCACTCCGCGAACGTCGTGGTCACGTTCCTTTCGGTTCTGCAGTAGGTCTCCCAGTTGCAGGGTCCAATAATCGACGAACTCGGGTCGATCCAACAGCCGATCGACCAAGCGTTCGCGTTTATCGGACGACTGGTCTGCGAGAAACTGCTGAACCTCCTCCGGCGCCGGCAACGTCCCGATCAGGTCGAGCATCACCCGCCGCAGGTAGGTCGTGTCGTCGCACAATTGCGAGGGTCGGATCCGTAGCGACCGCAGTTTTTCCATCACATGGTCGTCGATGAAATTCGAGCGGGCGGCAAAGTCCTCCGGATCGATCTGGTGTTCGTAGGGCATCGTCAGGACGACGGTATCGACCAATCCCTGGAACGAGACCACGATCGAAACCTCACCATGCCGCTCGGCCGCGAGTTGCCCCTCGGGGCTGACCGTGGCGAAGGCCGTATCGTTGGAGTGGAACTGGGCCAATGAGGTCACGTCCCGTTGGGAACCGTCACTGTAGGTCGCCCGGACTTCAAGCCGTTGTCGATCGCCTGGAGTGAGCGTGACGTTGGTCGGGCTGGTGGCGATTTCGGTGACCCGCGGTTCGTCTTCACGAAGACCGGGGGCCCCGTTTTCGATCCAGGCGGTCAACGTCTTGTAGGGAAGGCTGTCGGATTCGAACAGTTGGCCGCCGCCGTGGGAAACCTTGCCGGTGGCCTTTTGCAAGATCAGACTTTGCTCGGGGGCCAGCAGATTGATCCGCCGTCCCAATTCGGCTTGCTCGAGCGATTTGTGGTCGTCTTCGGGGGCGTAGCCACGGAGCGACAGCCGGAACCCATTCTGCCCCGCCAATTTGCCGTGACAGCCGCCGGAATTGCAGTTGTACCGAGTCAGAATCGGCTGGAC
Source organism: Planctomycetaceae bacterium (assembly GCA_007127095.1). GTDB lineage: Bacteria > Planctomycetota > Planctomycetia > Pirellulales > Pirellulaceae > UBA6163. The sequence continues at coordinate 21,395 of SKZY01000013.1, read as the reverse complement.
ATCGTTGGTGAACGACGGGACCTCAGCGGCTTGAAGGGGAGCTATACCAGCAACTTGGTCGCTCGCCATCAGGCAGAAAAACGAAACGGCCGAGATCAGCGAGCGAAAGAGGATCGGGCAGCGCACAGCAGAATCGGGGCAGGAGGGTGGAGGGCAAAGCGTGAAGGAGGGCCGTGGGAGCAAGCCACTCTGACGAGCCTAACGCCCCACCGGCCGGCTTGCAAGGAATTCGCCCCCCTTAGCGCTGCGCAGGAAGAATGTACGGATGCGATCCCACGCATAATGGGACGAATCGCCGGAAACCATTTCTCGCACATCACCAAGCGGTCAGCGGGGCGAGTCGTCGGCTGCGAGAAACGGTCGAACGATTTTGCGGATTTCGGTCACCACGGAATCGACTCGCGACGGCAGCGGGTCTGGCGCTGGGGAGACGAAGTACTCGTCGGCGATTCCCAAAGCGAGTCGACGCGACCGGGCGGCATCGGGCTCGGCGTCCAAAAAGGTTTCGATGAACTCGAAATCGCGATCCCAGAGGATTGCTGAGGCGAGGCACTCGACCCACAAATCCCAGTCGGACGACTCTACCGAACCGAGTTCCCGGTCCGTCGTCGGCCATTGCCAATCGACATCGCCGAGCACTTCTTGGCAGGCTTTAACGACCCAGCGTCTCCATTTTTGCGAAGCGATCGAAGGAGCCGTGTCGGGGTCAGCCGCCCACCATGCCGCGGCCCCAGGAGGCACGGCCGTGGTCGCGCGGTCGGGCGGTTGGGGCGTTAGCGAATCCTCGATCGCGCAATCGATCTCGATGCCCACCTGATCACGGATCTCGCAAAAAATCGCGGCGACCGAGGCATCGTCGACCGCCGAGAGGATGCTGGTGGGCAACGGTGCCGGGGTCAACAGATGCCGGGCCGCGCGGTGCAAGAGTCCGATCCGCTGACCGATCGAAAGCGAGTCGTAGACCGAGATCCCGGTATGCAGCACCGCCGAATCGCTCGACTCCTCGGACCCGTCAGGCTCATCACCGGCGGTCGAGAATTCGATCAATACGTCGACCATTGTGGCGATCGCGTTGGCCACCAACACCGCCTCCGTACCCTGCAGGGTTCTTTCCCCTTCGCTGGTTGGCCACATGGCATTGACTCCGTTGGCGTGAAATGGATGGATGAGTAACGACGAGCGCTTGGGTGGGCACTGGCGAACCGACAAGATAACTCGCTGGAGGCGGGCGGGAAGAGAAAAAACGGGTGACGAGCAAACGGAAAAAAATCGGTCACTTTATCTGTCAATGGCCGCTGCCGATCGTGTACACTCGTCGGCGGTGGAACGGTCCACCAAGCATTTCCGCGCCAGGGAAAGAGACTTCCGAGAACGTTAGCTCCAACAACTCATTGCCTTCTCGGTCTTTCGCCGATGGCTTTCCGGGTTGCCCGTTTTCCAAGCATTTTGGTCGGCCCCGTTTTTGTCTTCGCTGGATTTGCTGAATCGGCGCTGAGTATTCCGTCACTCAGGCCCATCCGCCCTGTGGTTCTCCGTGCGAGTGCTTGCTCGTCGAGTCGAACCATCGTCACGTTGGGCTGTGCGTGCCGGTAATTGTCGGCAGCCAACTTCTTGTCGGTTCTCGATCGCATGGCGGCGGGCGATGGTCAAGCGTTTTGGCCATGGCCCGTAAGTTTTGGCCTATGGTAGGGGTCCACGAACCGGGCCCAAGGATTGAGAGATGGGTAAGAGAATTTACGTTGGCAATTTGTCGTTCAACACGACATCGGACGAACTTCGCGACACGTTCGGGGAGTTCGGCGAGGTTGCCAATGCGTCGGTCGTTTCCGATCGAGAAACGGGTCGCAGTCGCGGCTTTGCGTTCGTCGAAATGGATAGCGGCGCTGACGAAGCGATCGAGGCGCTCAACGGGCGTGAGCTGTCGGGACGGACGTTGACCGTCAACGAAGCTCGGCCGCGTGAAGAACGCCGCGGTGGCGGTGGCGGCGGCGGATACCGTGGCGGTGGTGGTGGCGGCGGCTACCGCGGCGGCGGCGGTGGCGGACGTGATCGCGATTATTAATCGGGGCTGTCAGCAAGTTTTACGGATCGCCCGTACCGCCGACACGCGGTAGGCCAGGAGAAATCGAAGCATTTACGGCGGCAAGCCGTCCTCTTTCGGACTCGCCACCGACCGGTTAGCAAGCTTCGGCCGGGCTAACCCCGTCTCCGTTTCTCAATCCGATGTCCTCGCCGGGATTTAGGTCCCGGCGAGGATTTTTTCGAGTCGTGTGTGATTCAACGGCTTGACCAAGTGCGTGTCGAAGCCGGCATTAATCACCAATTCGTGATCCGATTCCTGCCCATAGCCGGTCAACGCGATCAAGCGAATCTGCGACTCGGGCATGCGGGTGCGAACTTCACGAGCCACCTGGTAGCCGTCAAGTTTTGGCAACCCGATATCGACGATCGCCAAGTCGGGTTGTTCGCGGAGGATCATCTGTAAGCCGGCTTCGCCATCGGCCGCCGAACTGACTTGGTAGTTGTCGGCCTCGAGTAGCGCGACGAGCATATTGCGGGCGTCATCGATGTCCTCGACGACAACGATCCGCTTGACTTTCGATCGCCTTGGTAAGCGAGGCACGGGGCCAGTCCGGTCGGCAGCCGATCGTCGTGACGAGAGCGGCAGTTCGACAATGAATTCACTCCCTTTGCCCAATCCTTCACTCCGCCCGATCACTCGCCCCGAATGGAAATCGACCAATTTCCTCACCAGGTGCAACCCCAGCCCCATCCCGCCGCCGGAACGATCGAGGGTCGCATTTTTCTGAGCGAACATCTCGAATAACGACTCGATCTGTTCGGGTTCGAGGCCGACACCGTTGTCCTTGACACGGATCCGGCCGGTCCGTCCCATCTTCTCGAGTGTCACCGTGATCAGTCCACCGTCACCGGTGTACTTGATCGCGTTGTTGAGCAGGTTGACGACGACCTGAACAAGCCGGCTGCGATCGCCGAATACCTGCAACGCCTCGTCGCAGTAAGTAACCGCGAGACGCTGACCGCGGGACGCCGCCAGAGATTGCTGCGATTCGATCGCCTCATCGGCGACCTGGGCGAGATCGATCGGTGTCTTTTCCAGCTTGATCTTTCCGGTCGTGATTCGGCTGACGTCGAGCAGGTCGTCGAGCAGGTCGGCCATCTGGCGGGCCTGCCGGGTGACGATCGAGATCGCGTTTTGCATCGGCTTGGCAAACCCCTTTCGCCGAGTCACCACGGCACAGGTGTTGAGGATCGCGCCGAGCGGATTACGTAGCTCATGTGACAACATCGCCAAGAATTGGTCTCGCTGCTGGATCGCCGACCGCAATTCGCTCTCCAGTTCCTTACGGGACGAGATGTCCTCGACGTAGGAGTGGCTGGCGTACGGCTTGCCGCCCGAATCGCGTTCGAGCGAGACGAACACCGATACCCAAACCTCACCCCCGGACCGTCGGACATACCGTTTTTCGAGCTTGTACGTGTCGATCTCTCCGGCGATCAGTCGCCGCCGCAGCTCGAGTTCGTGACTCAGGTCTTCGGGGTGGGTGATTTCTCCAAAAGTGAGTCGCGAAAGTTCCTCGAACGAATAGCCAAGGATGTCACACAATCGCTTGTTGGCTAATGTGTACTTCCCGTCCAGATCGCAATGGGCGATCCCGATCGCGCTGGTTTGGAACGCTTGGCGATAACGAGCCTCGCCCTTGCGGATCAGTTCGTCCTTGACCCGCAACGCCGACAGGTCACGCCACACGCCTCGGGCGCCGACGATCCGACCACCGGTATCGAAGATGCCGGTGGCGCAGAGTGAAACCGGCAGCGCCTCGCCACCACTCCGCCGCAGTTCGAGTTCTTCTCCGTGAAGCATCCCGGTCTCACGGAGACGTTCGATGCAGTGGCGGGCCTTTTCCCGTGTCGCTTCGGTTTGGAAATCGAGTACCGAGCGGCCGACGATTTCATCCTTGGGCACCTCGAGTCGTCGTACCATCGCCTCGTTGCAATCGGTGATCAACCCGCTGGAAATGTCAAGCGTGCAATAGAGCTCCGGTGACTGTTCGTAATACGCCTGCAGAATCCGCTCGCTTTGCGAGAGCTTGGCGACCAGTTCCACCTTTTCGGACATGTCACGTTCGATCGTCGACAGGCCGACGACCCGATTTTCGTCGTCGTAGATCGGTGACAGCCTGACGGAAACCCGAGTCAGTTTCCCGCCCTTCGTCTTTCGCGACGACTCGAAGTGATCGATGTGTGGGTCGCGTCCGAAGACCCGTTGGACATTGAGTTGCTCGACCGACTCGGTATCGGGAACGAGCAGATCGATCGTCTTGCCGATCACCTCATCGGCGGCATACCCGTACATCTCCTCGGCAGCGGCGTTCCAGGTCACGATCCGATTGTCACAATCGCGACTGATGATCGCATCGGCACTCGAATGGACAATGCTGGATAGCTGTTGAACCTCGCGGTGCCGCTGTTCCTGCGATGAGAGATCGATCAGCGTCAACACCAAACCGTCATCGACGTTGCCGCCGCCGGAGACGGCTCGCGCGACGATGTATTTGCCGAGTTTGGGCTGGTGAATTTCGAACTCATCGGCGTCACCGGTCTGGATCACTTGCCGCAGACGGTCGACCATGTCGGTCGACTCGATCGCCCCGGCGAACGTCTGGATTGGGCGGCCGATGTCGTGTGGCAGCAGGCCGAAAAGCCGGCCCGCGGGGCGCGTGAAGCGGCGAATCCGCAGGTCACCGTCAAGGAAAATAACCGCTACGCCGGTCAACTCGATTAACGACAACATGCCGTCGGCTTCGCCCGCCGCCCGATTGAGCCATTCGCCCGGTTCGCGAACGACACTGGGGGCATTGCGGGTAAAGTCGACCTGCCGTCGCGACAATTTCTGCGCCTCCGGGTGTCGCACGGGCAAGGCGACCGATAGCCCCGTTCCCGACGTCTCAGCCGGTTCGAACTGCACCGAGAAAAACGGCAGGTCGCTGCGACGGTGCGGAACCGGTGTAACCCGCGCCCGAACGCGGTCAAAACTGGCGGCGTCACCCGTCGCCGGCAGACCACGGTCGAGTGGGTCTTGGATCGAATCGGCCAAAGTGACCACGATCGGCTCGGTCAATACCGATTGGCCGGTCGCGCCACAGTGCGAGCAAGCATCGGCGACCGGGGATCGCAGCGGTTCGATCAGCAATTCGAGTAGGTTCTGCGAGGGGCGACGCGAGCCGAAACGCAGAAATCGGTCCGCCCCCGCGAACGTGTCGATCACCCGTCGACGACCGTCGATCAAGATCAACGGCGGCATGTAACGATCGAGCAGCGTGTCATAAACGCTCAGCAATAGATCGAGCTGAACCGCCGAATCGGCGTCACCCTGATCGACCGCCTGCTGAGGCTCGCAAGTCAGATCCCGTGGCTGATCGCGATCTGAGTCCGCCGTCTCGGCGGTGCCCGGTTGCGGTTGATCTTCGCTCGACTTCGATGTCATGGTTCCTCCCTGATGACGCGGATTCAAAAGCTGACGATCTGCGGCGGAAAATCGCTATTGCTTCATACCTGTAGCGGTTATAACCTTTGCGATCAGCCTGCTCAAGGATTCGAGCAGCGCTCGTATGCAGCAGGGAAGCGATCAAAAACGTCCCAGCGAAGGATCACCGGGGATTGGGTCTTCGGGATCGGTAGCGGGAAGAGGATCGGAACCGCCAAGGGTTGGAGACCTGCCATGCTAGTGCTATCGAGACGAGAACAAGAAGCGATCGTTTTTCCGAAGTTGGGGATCCGAATCGAGATCACACGACTGCGCGGAAAGGCGGTTTCGCTGGGTATCGCTGCCCCCGATTCGATCCGCGTACTCCGTGGAGAGATCGCGACTCAGGAGGACCTCGAGGGTGATGTGTCGGCCGATTTTTCGGCCGCTTTTCAGTCGGCCGAGCAGGAGTCGGCCGCACAAACCTCGGGGGCCCGACAGCGTGAGCACGAACTCCGCAATCGGATCAACACCCTGACGATCGCCCTTCACCTGTTGCGGAAGAAGGCGAGTCGCGAGGACGGCTTGGTCGACGATTCGTTGTTGACCGGAGCGATCGACGAACTGGCGTTGATCGAAGAGACGCTGCAGGACACCAGCACCCCGCCGGACCTGGAACAGGTCGGTAAGAAGGGCGCATTGCCGCTGGCGCTGTTGATCGACGACAACGAAAACGAAAACTCGTTGATGGCCGGATTTCTCCGCCAGTTCGGTTTCCGAGTAGCCACGGCTCTCGACGGTAACGCGGCGCTCCGTTTGATCCGTCAAGCTTCTAAATTGCCCGACATCGTCCTGTTGGACATGAACATGCCCGGACTCAACGGACGCGGGACGATCGAAGCGATTCGCAGCGATCCGAAGACCCGTGAGATGCGGGTTTTCGCGGTCAGCGGCGAAGATCAGCAATCTTGCGAAGTACCGGTCGGCTCCGACGGTGTCGACCGCTGGTTTCGCAAGCCGATCCGTCCCGACGTGTTGGTCCAAGAAATGGCCAAGGGAATTCCGCACGATGCGGTCGCCTGTTGATCCGCCCGACCGATCGGGATCGCCTGATCTTGGCCCCTCGAGGGCTTCGTGCACGGCTGTCAGTCGCCGGATTCGATCGTCGGTTCGGCGGTCGGTGGTGCGGCATATTGCGGCCTGATGCCGCCCAGAATCATCGCCCCGGCGGCGAACAGTAAAGCCGCCACCGACAGCAGCAAACCGCAGGCGGCTTGGCGACCGTAGCGTTTTCGAACCGCCGCCACCGTTCGCAGCCGGTAGAGCAGCGGCGAGTAGACCAGGGCATTCCAGCCGACCAGACTGCCGAACGCGATCGCGATCCCGCCGACGAACCATTCGCTGTGATTGTGCATCGTCTCAGCGACTCATCATTCCCGAGAATCCTGGCGCGATCGCTGCCGCAATGCCTCGATTTTGGTTTTAGCCATTTCTAAATCGGGACAGATCGACAACGCTTGCCGGAGCGCCTCGATCGCTTCGTTGACGTCACCGGCGGCGATCCGACAGTTTGCCAACCCGAGCCACGCCGGGTAATGAAAGCGGCAATGCCAAAGGCAACTGCAGTACGCCGCTTCCGCCGCATCGAGGTCGTCCAACCCCTGCCAACAGACCGCCAATTGATGATGCACCTCGGCGTAGTCGGGCGCCTGATCGGCCAAGATCAAGGTCGGCGGTAAGGCCGCGGCATGCTCACCGCCCTCGTTGAGGTGGATCACTTGCAACAACCGCCGTTGGTGGGTCGGGGCGGCGTCGCGAACCACCAGTTGACGGAATGCGACGTCGGCCGCTTGACGCACGCTACGATCAGGGTCCGCCAACGCGCGACCGAGCGGCTCGACCGCCGAGTGACCGCCGAGTGAGCGGAGCGCGGTAACCGCGGCCCGGCGAAGCTCGGCATCGCCGCGGTCGAGGATCGCCAATAGAGTGCTGGTAGAGTAAGCTCGATCGACCGCGGCAGCGTAGCGGTGAAGGTCACCGTTTTCGAGAAAACGGCGAAAGTGTGAGATGATTCGCGGGCAGGATGAGTGAGGAGTCGTCACGATATCGGCATCCGTAATGACGTGTCGGCGGGTTGACTGACCACCGTGCCAGTTCGCGGGCATCGTATGCGGAGATGAACGGAGGGCAAGAGCCTTGCCAATGGAAATGATTCAGCTTGACGTCGGCGAGTCTAGTCAGGCCATCGACCGACGACAACCGATCCGTAGTCGGTTCAGCGGCCCTTTGACGGCGATGTTAGCGGTCTGCGTGGTCGCGACAGCGACGGCTCAACCGGCTCGCCGCGACGGACCGTTGCCGAGCCCGGTCGATGGCAAATTGGTCGCCAAGTTGCAATCGCCCTATCGGGTTGCCGTCGCCGGCAAACCGCTTCGCGAATTGCTGCAAAACATCGCCGATGCGGGCGATTTCAATCTCTGCTTCGATCGTCGGCTGGCCCCCGATCAGCCCGTCGCGATCAGTGCTGACGCGAAAACGGTATTCCAGGCAATCAGCGAAGCGGCCGCGGCCGCCGATGCCGAATGGGTGGCGATTGACCGTGTCGTGATCGTCGGTCGCCCCGCCTGGGTTCAGACGGTCGCGGGAGCAATCTTGTCTCTGCCCGGCGGTCAGACGGACACTCCCGCAACACGACGGGTCGAACAGATCGCGTGGCCGCGGGCTGCGACAGCGAATCAGGCCTTCGCGGCCGTCCTCGAATCGCTCGGCGATCGGCCCGACCCCGAATCGCTCCGCCTACCCCATGACCTCTGGCCCGCGACTCGCTGGCGGGGCTTGTCGCCACGATTGGCAGCCCTGCTGGTCACCGCACAGTTCGACAGAATGCCATCCCCGTCGGCGACCGCGAAGCTGTCGTCGCGAGTTCCGCTCAAGTCGCCCTCTTCGTTAGCGGTGCTCTACCCATCCGGCCGGCATTCCGGTGACCTGAAGCGAGCGGCATTGGCAGCCGATCCGGGGATGTGGATCAAGGGCTCGCGGGTCCCAGGAACGCTGCTGTTGACCGGTTCTCCGGCGGCGCACACCGCAGCGATCCGGGCGATGATCGCGAAAACGGATCCCGCCGCCGATAACGTCGTCGACCTCGACTCGGTCCGATTTACCTTGCAACTCCGCAGTACTCCTGCCGCGAACGTCTTCGAGCAATTGGCGATGGCAGGGGGCCGAACCCTCGCCATCGATGAGGCGGCCGTCAGGGCCTGTCAAAAGCGGGTCTCGCTGGAGGTCCACGATTTGAGTCTTCGCGAACTGGCGACTCGGATCGCCGAGGAAGTCGGCGTCGTAACGGATTGGGGCGTCGCGGAATTGCGGGTCGCGTTGCCGTGAACCGACCACGCTGAACGGAAAAAGTGCCAGCCAGGGCAAAAGTGTTAGATAGCTATTGCGAGCAACCCGCCCTTCGGGCGCTCCGCACCCAAGCTGCTTGGCACTTATTTCTCGCTCGATTCCAATGGCATCATCGATTCGGTCAACACAGGCGGGTCCGCGTCCTGATCGACGACCGGCATCAGCATCAGACGCAGCGGTGTACCCCTAGGCGGTATCCGGCCACTGTAGGCTTCGAACTGCAGCGCGCTGTTGACGTCACTGCTCTCGATCGGCAAGTCGAGCAGCGCCGTTCCGAAGTTCGAGACACAGATCATTTCGCCGCTGTCGGCCTGATAGTACTCGTTGCCGTCGACCGGGTCCTTCCAGATCAGGCTGCCGGCGAATACCCAATCTCGGTCGAGCGCCTCGTCGGTGCCCGCGCGCCGTACCCAATCACGGGCGTCGGTCGTCTGAAATTGGTCCTTTTCGTCACGCCACATCACCCAGATCCGAATCGACTGGCCAACCGCCGGCTTGTACTCAGGCTCGAACAATACCGGGCGTCCCGGTTCGGCACCGACCGCCAATAAGGCAGCATGCAACTCACTCGACTTGGCGATGACGGCGACGACCGATTCATGCTCTTTGGTCTCCGCCGGGCAGGCAAACATCTCGAGGTAGGCTTCCTGCTGAGCGACGTATCCGTCGACAAAGACCCGCTTGTTCTGAGGATCGATCCATAACGGAGACGTCTGACTCAAACGGACCGTACCTGGCGGCGGGGCCAACAACTGTTGGACTTGATCCGAGGGGCTGACGTAGCCGAGTTCGGACAACGCCGCCTCACCGTCGAGCGGTGCCGGGGTTTGATCAATCGAATCCTGGAGCGACATCGTCGACGGGGCATCGGCCTGATCGCTGGCCGGTTCATCCGGCGGCTGCGGACGTTCCATTTCCGCTTCTACCACAGAGGCTTCTTCGTCGGCTGTATCGGCTTCGTCGGCTGTATCGGGCTCGGGGGCGGAGCGATCGGCCGGCGCCGAGCGTTCATCGGGCTGCGGCGGGCGGGAACCGCAGCCGACGATCAAACCGGCCGCCCCGATCGCGATCAGGATGGAGACGATCCCGGTGAGCCGAACCGCCAGCCGAAACTCTGAGCGGTTACGAAGGGTATCGCGCATTGAATCCTCGAATGTGAATGAAAACCCTGCAATTGCATTCTACCGCAGCCGAGTCGGGACTGCGGCGCCCCTCTGGTTTCGTTTCCCCGGCGGGGAGATCTGTACGGTTTCCGGCCGATCGCTCCGATTCGGCTCCATCTCGTCGCGAACCTTCGAGTTAAACTGCCGGTTGCCTCCGATCATTGCGCGTTGTCGTTTCGACCGCCTGAGTATTCTTTTTGACGAGCATCGATGTCGCCCAGAACCCCAGCCTCCCCCTCGCCTTCGGATCGCGACGCCCCAGCCACCGCGGACCGTTCTGATTGGCGTTCACCGCCTTGGAACGCGGTCGCTGACGGATTGTCGAAGCGTTTTCGCAAGCGTCCGTTGGGGCGGGTGTTCGGGACTCCCAAATCGTCGGGAGATTCGGCTGCCGCGTTGCTCCGAGCGGGACTCGCGATTGCTCACCGTTCACCGTTGTCGCCGCTGCAGACGGTGCTGGGCGACCTCGCGGCCGGGGTCGCGCCGCGGCACCGTTTGGTAGCCTCGATCGACTGGGAAGCGGCTGCCGAAGAGGAACTCCTTTGGATCGATGATCTTGCCTCGCCGGGTAAAGTCGACCCGGTATCGGTCGCCAATGCCCTGCTCTGGGCCTACGCATTGCCGCCGTTGGTCCATCGGCTGAGCGAGCCGACCTGGAAGCGGATCTGTCAATCACTCGATGCGCTCGTCCGCCATTGCCTCGCCGAAGTCGATCCCCCGTCGGTCGGCCGCTTACTCGGCGGGGAATTAGCGCTCGTGCTGCGGCTCCGCTTGGCTGACTTTGCCAGTTCCGATGCGGCTGAGAGCGCGGTCGAGCGGCTGCTGCAGTGGTCTGACGCATCCGAAAGCGCGGTCGACGCTGCGATTCGCGATAGTGGGCGCTATGGCCGATTGACTCTGGCATCGCTCTACCGGCAAACCCGATTGGCGAAGTCGGTCGCAGATCGGAAGATCAAAAAGCGAGACCTCGGCCCGGTCATCGATCTGGCCTGCTGGGTGGCGGCACTGTGCCGACGCGACGGCACCACTGCGTTGTCTTCGCTGACGAAGGTGGCGGTACGAGACGACGTCGCCCCGGGATCGTTGTTCGATTTGGTCCGCAGTTTGTCGCCGAAAATGCTCAATCCCGCCTACGATGCCGCGTTGGGACGCGGGCAGAGTGGCGGCCGAGTGGCCTGGCAAATCTCGCTTCCGGAATCGCTGTGGCACAGCGAAACCGCTGGTCTGGCGGCATTATTGCCCGAATGGGATATCCGCCGTGGGCGGATCTACATCGATTATCGCGGCGAAGCGTTTCGTATCGAAGTCGAATACGGCTCGGGACCCGCGATCGGCGGCGTCTGGGAGACATTGATCGACGTCGACGGCGTTGACCAGGCCCCCGCCGGACCATGGTGTTCGATCTGTGAATACTCCGATGACGACGCCCAATACCTGGAATTCGAACAGCGTTGGACAGGTGGGGTGCGGTTGCAGCGGCAACTGATGCTGCTCCGCGAGGACCGCTGCGTACTGCTGGCGGACGCCGTGCTGCGTGACCCCGAATTGCCACCGGCGCGGATCGGCTACGTCTCGCGGTTGCCGATCGGTGAATCGCTCGAAGCACGTCCCGACCCGGAAACGACCGAGATTTGGCTCGTCGACGCAGCGGGGAAACGCCGTGCGCTGGCACTTTCGTTGCGGTCGAGTGAATGGCGGGTCGGTCCTTCCGCGGCGACGCTCGAAGTCACCCCCGATCGACACCTGCGACTGCAAACGGCCAGCCAACCACCATGCGATAACGGCGGCGGCTTGTTCGCTCCGCTGTGGTTCGACTTTCAACCGCGACGGTTCGATCGTCCGCGAACCTTCCGCCTGCTGACAGTCGCTGATGAGCTGCGGATCGTCGACGCCGACGAAGCCGTCGCCCACCGGGTCCAGCTCGGCAGCGAACAGTGGGTCATCTATCGTTCGTTGAGAGGCGAACGCAATCGAACGTTCCTTGGCAAGCATCTGTTGGCCGATTTTTACGCTGCCCGATTCCATGCCGGTGAGGGCGAAATGGAAGACATGCTGACCGTCGGTGAGCGTGATGAAGCGGCCGCGGATAGTCGGTAGCCATCCGCCGAAAAAATCATGGCCTGTCTGGAAAGGTCCTGACCCAATGTTTCGATAGAGCCGAACCGAGATTGCTTCACGATCGAGCGGGAAAGAAGTGCTTGACACTTCCTTTCCTTTTTTTCCATGCCCTCCGCTTCCTCCTCTTTTCGAAGGAAACCGCCGATGACTCCTCGAAGGCTGCCCGCGATACCCGTCCGCCTGACCGCGATTCTCTGTGGCCTCTGCTGCTCGTTTTCGACCGCACTCGGCGGCGACGAAACGCCACCCTTGAACTTTGTCTTTATCCTGGTCGACGACCTCGGCAAACATGATCTGTCGTGCGAGCAGAGCGACTTTTACGAAACGCCGAACATCGATGCGTTGGCCGCCCGTTCAATCCGCTTCGATCAGGGTTACGCCTGTTGTCAGGTCTGTAGCCCGTCGCGGGCGAGCATCATGTTGGGCCAGTTTCCTGCCCGCCACGGGGTCACCGACTGGATCGGTGCGGCGACCGGTACGGACTGGCAACGCAATGACGTGCTGTTGCCGGCGGACTACGTCCGACAATTGCCGCTGGCTCAGACCCCTTTAGCCCGAGTATTCCAGCAGGCGAGCTACACGACGTTCTATGCCGGCAAATGGCATCTGGGCGGCGAGGGTTCACTCCCCGAGGACCACGGTTTCGACATCAACGTCGGCGGGCATCACCGCGGTTCACCGCCGGGAGGTTTTTTTAGCCCTTACCAGAATCCCAAGCTGGAAGATGGCCCACCGGGCGAATCGTTGACGCTGCGACTGGCCGATGAAACGGTGTCGTTTATCCGGCGACAGGACCGTGACGAACCCTTTTTCGCGATGCTGTCGTTCTACACCGTCCACAGTCCGCTGCAGACGACGGAAGAATTATGGAAAAAGTATCGTGACAAGGCCGCCCGAATGCCGCCTCGCGAATCTCGCTTCGAGATCGACCGGACGCTTCCCGTTCGCACGGTTCAGGACAACCCGATCTATGCCGGGATGATCGAAACGATGGACGTCGCGGTCGGACGGGTACTCGACGCGATCGAGGCACAGGGAATCGCCGACCGGACCGTCGTGATCTTCACCTCAGACAACGGTGGCGTCGCGTCGGGCGACGCCTACGCCACCAGCAATCGGCCGCTGCGGGTCGGTAAGGGCCGGCAGTGGGAGGGCGGGCTACGGGTCCCCTACTATATCCACGTCCCCGGCTTGACCGACGGCGGGCTCGTATCGGATGTGCCCGTCACCGGGGCCGATTTCTACCCGACGATGCTCGAATTGGCCGGCCTGACACTGCGGCCTGAACAGCACCGCGACGGCGTCAGCCTGTTGCCGCTGCTGCATGGCGATTCGATCGATGAGCGACCGCTGTTCTGGCATTACCCGCACTACGGCAATCAAGGTGGCGAGCCGAGCGGGATTCTGCGTGACGGCCCCTGGAAATTGATCCACTACTACGAGGATGGTCGCAGCGAACTCTATCAACTCGACAAAGACCTTGGCGAACAGCATGATTTGGCGGCGGCCGAACCGGATCGGGTCGCCAAAATGCGACTCAAGCTGAGCGAGTTCCTCGACTTGGTCGGCGCGAAGTTTCCCGAACCGGATCCTCGCTATACCGCCGCGGGGGCCCTGGCCAAACGGACTCGAATTCGCGAAAAGTTACTGCCGCAATTGGAGCGGCAACACGCCGGATTCCTCCAACCCGATTTTCGTCCCAACCCGACCTGGTGGGGCAGTCGCGTGGAGCCGTGATTGCGGCCGGAAAATAAGCGATTGGCGAGAAAAAGGGTCAGGCGAAATAAGGCGAGACAAGGGGCAGGCACCTTTCACGAGGACCTCACCCTGGGGGGCTCCGCACGACAGCTGCCTGACCCTTCGTTTCCGCTCGATCCGAAGCGGAGTGATGGGGACACGACTTGATGAGCAAACGTATCGGCATCTCGATCGGCGATGCCGCCGGTGTCGGTCCCGAATTGGCACTCCGCGTCGCGGCCCGGATCGACGAATTTCCCGGTCTTGAACTGACCCTGATCGGTGACCGTGCCCTGTTAGCCCGCGTCGCTGAAACACTCGACCTTCCACTGCCGTCGGAGATCGCCCGCGATCGTTGGCTCGCCGGCGGCTCGTCGTCTCCGGTTTCGATCGTCACCATCGGTGACCTCGACGCTGCGGCGGTACGGCCAGGATGCTGGTCGGCGGCCACCGGTCTGGCGTCGTACGGTTGGGTCCGTTTCGCCGCCCAGCAATGCATCGCACGGCGGCTCGACGCGATGGTCACCGGACCGATTCAGAAGGAAGCTTGGAATGCGGGTGGCATTCAATATCCCGGTCATACCGAAATGTTGGCGGCGCTGACCGGCTGCGACCACGCCCGGATGATGCTGACCAGCGATTCGCTCACCTGTGTCCTCGCCACGGTCCATATCCCACTGGCCGATGTCGCGGCGAGTCTGACCGAGACCGACGTTTTCGATGCGATCCGTCTCGGTGCCGCGGCCTTCGAACGCAAATCACGTCAACTCGGCCACGCCCCGCGGGTGACCGTCTGCGGCTTAAACCCCCACGCCGGCGAACATGGCCTGATCAGTCATCGCGAGGAAGAACGGATCATCGTGCCGGCGATCGAGCGGGCACGACAGCTCGGGATCGACGTCACCGGACCGCTTTCACCGGATACGGCGTTCGTCGCCGCCCGCCGCGAATCGACCGATGTTCATGTCTGCATGTACCACGACCAGGGCCTGATCCCACTGAAAGCACTCGCCTTTGACGACGCCGTCAATGTGACGCTCGGGCTGCCAATCGTCCGCACGTCGGTCGATCACGGTACCGCGATGGATATCGCGTGGCGGGGCTTGGCCAGTGAATCGAGTTTCGTCGCGGCGTTGTTGCTGGCGGGGGAACTGGCGTGAAGGGTGTCGCGAACCGCTTGACGGCTACCGCCGAAGTTGGCTTGCTGCTGATGCTGTTCTTTGTCGTCGCTGGCAACCCGCCTCCGGCGATCAACGAAGCTCACTACCTGGTTCTCGCCAAAAACTTTTGGCAGCCCGACTGGTGTGCCGCCGACGCGTTCGTCCGTTCGGCCAAGCCTCATCTGCTGTTCCACGCCACCTTCGGATCGCTGACCCAAATCGTTTCACTCGCAGCCGCCGCCTGGATCGGGCGGCTGATCGGCTGGCTGCTGTTGGCAGTGACACTTCGCAGTTTGACACGTGCGGTTTGTCCGATCCCCTACGCCTGCGTAGCCGTCGCCGTCGTCTGGATCGCCGGGATTCAGTGGTTCAATCTGGCCGGTGAATGGGTGATCGGTGGGATCGAAGCGAAGGTCCCGGCTTACGCCTTCACGTTGGCCGCGATGACTTGCATCGCCGGTGGTTACTGGCGATCGGCTTGGCCGCTGCTGGGAATCGCTAGCGCCTTTCACGTACTGGTCGGCGGTTGGACCGTCGTGGCGACGATGGTGGCCTACTTAGTCGTCGGACGACACCAATCGTCACCGCGGCGTCAAATCGTCCCGCTGTTGATCGGCGGGACGATTGCTCTGCTCGGACTCTGGCCGGCGTTGCAGACCTCCGCCGCCGCCGATCCGGCGGACTCGTTGCTAGCAGCACGGATCTACACTTACTCACGGATTTCCCATCATCTGCTGCCGAGTTCGTTCCCGCCGCACTGGTACCTACGACACCTCTGCTTGGTCGCGGTCAGCTTTGCGATCGCTTGGCCACTCCGCCACGAGCGGACTTTCGCCGCCCTCTTTTGGCTGGCGGTCGGCTGTGTCGCGATCGCGGCCTGTGGGTTGTTGCTCGGCTTGCTGCCTGCTGTGAACCCCGATCTCGCGGCGAAACTGCTCCGGTTTTACTGGTTTCGTGCCAGCGACGCGGTACTGCCACTGACCCTGGGACTCGCGATCGTCGCGACGCTCGCCCGCCGCCAAGGGTTCGCGGAGCAGGTCGTTAGCGGTCCAGGAGAGGGCGGCGGCTGGAAATGGGGTCGCGACGGTATCGGCGTGGTCGTGGTCGCCATCGCCGTTGTGCTGGTCGGTTATTCGAGCATCGACGACGCGCGACGGGCGATCCCCCCGGCTAGCCGCTTCGACGTCGTCACCCACGGCCAAGGTGAATCGTTCGCGGCGCAGCGTCGAGCCCACGAAGATTGGCTGGCGGTCTGCCACTGGATCGATGCGACTTTGCCGGCGAATGAGATCCTGATCACGCCGCGACACCAATACACTTTCAAGTGGTATGCCCAGCGGGCCGAGGTGGTCAATTGGAAGGACGTTCCGCAGGATGCCGGTTCGCTGGTCCGCTGGTACCGTCGTTTTTTTGACGTTTACCCCCGCCGACTCGGGACCGTACGGGTTACGATCCGCTATGCCGACCTGCGGAGGTTTCAGCGACAATATGGCGCCCGATTCGTGATCGTCGATCGCCGGGTCGTCGGCGAATCGTTGCCGTTAGTGCAGGTTTATCCCCAGGCCGGCGATCCGCCCAACGCGACTTACGCCGTCTACCGCCTCCCGTATCCGGCTGCCGAACTGCCACTAGAATAGTTTGATGAGCGAACCACATCGTCGACCCGGCAGCGGCCTGCTCGAAACGATCTTGACCGACCCGCAGCTGCTCGCACGAGCGACCGAATCGCGTTCGATTTCGATGACGGTCACGCTCGAAATAGCCGCCAACGGCGATCGGAGGATCGATCATCCCCAGTGGCGGGACGGTCGGGCGGAGAACGCGGCGGCTCGGGCCGGAGGCCCGCGTCCCGACGAAGGGTTTGTGCCGCAGCGGACGATGGTCACGCCGGGAAACCGCCCCGGTGCCGACACCGAATACCGGCTGGTCGGTCAACTCGGCAGCGGTGGTACCGGCGTCGTCTACCAGGCC
Organism: Planctomycetaceae bacterium; assembly: GCA_007127095.1. GTDB lineage: Bacteria > Planctomycetota > Planctomycetia > Pirellulales > Pirellulaceae > UBA6163. Next base: position 4,353 of record SKZY01000013.1, on the reverse strand, counting down.
CACCAACGAGCGATCGACCGCGAAGTCGCCGTCAAAGTACTCCGCGACGAATTGGCCAGCGATTCGCTCGCCCGTCAAAGGTTCCTGCTCGAAGCCCGAACGATCGGCAGCCTCGACCATCCGAACGTGATCGCGCTGCACGAACTCGGCACCGGGCCGCAGGGCGAGTTGTTCTATTCAATGAAGCGGATCGACGGCACCAGCTGGGATCGGACGATCGACCAGATGTCGTTCCAGCAGAATATTGAAACGCTGCTGAGACTTTGCGACGCGATCCGCTACGCTCATTCCCGCGACCTGATCCATCGCGACATCAAGCCTGAAAACGTGATGTTGGGGCGGTTCGGTGAAGTCTTGCTCGCCGATTGGGGGCTGGCATTGTCGCTCGACCGGATCGACCAACGCCCACAGCAGGGGGCGGCGATCGGTGGCACCCCAGCCTACATGGCTCCCGAATTGGCCAACGGCGATGCGAGCAGTCAATCCGTTCGCACCGACATCTATCTGCTCGGTGGTTTGCTGTTCCGAATCCTGACCGGCGAAACGCCCCACTATGGCGACAGCCTGCTCGACTGCATCCGTCGGGCCGCGGATAACGAAATCCGGCCGACGTCGGTTCGCGGCGGCTGGATCGATGTGGCGATGCGGGCGATGGCGACCCGCAGCGAAGATCGTTTTCCCAATGTCGCCGCATTCGCCGAGGCGATCGCCCGGGAAAAGGAACATGAACGGAGCGTCGATTTGCTGCGGCGGGCCGAACGACTGATCCAGAAAGTCGGGCCGGCGGCCAAGCACCAAGATTACGGCATCGCCGAGGCGCTGGTCCGCGAGTCGCTCGACGTCTGGCCGGGAAATCGTCAAGCCGCCGACGCGTTGGTCAACCTGCAAACCGAACACGCCCGCTCGGCCGCCGGCTCGGGCGACTACGACCTCGCCCTCGATTTGCTCAAGCAAGCCGGGCAAGCCGACTCGGAGTTCGCCGCCCGGGTCAGGCAAAAACGCGAAACACGCCGCGATCAAGCCGTCCGCGAATCCCGCTTCTCGCGTTTATTCATGCAGGCCCCCGACGCCGGCTTGATGACCCGATGGAGCGACGGAGAGATCATTGAGGTCAACCAGATGTTCGAGCTGTTGACCGGATTCGAAGCCGATGAGGTCGTCGGCCGCAAAATCCTCGACCTGAATATCTGGGCCAAAAGCGAAATGCGGGGCCACTTTCTCGAAACGCTGTCGGTCAGTGGCGGCGTTCAAGACTTCGAGACGCTGATGACCCGACGCGACGGATCGACGCTCGATGTCGCACTCGCCGCCAACCGCGTCGAACTCGGCGGTGAGCCTTATATCCTGACCACCGTTCGAGATATCAGCGTTCCCGTCCGAGCCCGGTCAGAACTCGCCGCCAATCGGGAAAAACTGCGAGACCTTCAACAATTGGCCCAACTCGGCACCTGGGAACTCGATGTCGCAACCGGAAACGTCCGCTGGAGCGAAGAGGCGACGCTAGCCACCGGAATACCGCTCGAACACGACGCTCCGAATCTCGACCAGTACGCGGAAACGCTGCACCCGGAAGATCGCCCGCGACTGACCGCGGCGATCCAAAATACGATTCGCTATCGAACCGCGTACGAACTGCGACTGCGTAACCGACGGCCCAACGGCCAATGGGGTACCGTGATCGCCCGTGGCCAGCCGACGGTCGACGCAGGTGGTCAGGTGACTCACATCTACGGAGTGCTTCTCGATATTACCCGCTACCTGGGCTGAGGTAGCGGACTGCAGGAAAAAACATCAGGCAGGGACGGCGTTGCCCACAGCGTTTTAAACCTCTCCACGGTTCGACCCGGTCAGAAGATCGATGCTCTCTCAGTTCCTATTCGGCGGAAAGGGGCGATCATGCAAGGAGTTGGCTGAACACAACGCAAATCTACACGCACATCACGATCGAGCGTCTGCGTGAGGTGCATGAGAAGACGCATCCCGGCAACCGCGACCGGTCCGCCGAGCGTCCTGAAACCGGCCCCAAGGACTCAAAAGACGAGCAATCGCAACCCTGATCGCCTAGAATGGCGGCATGGTCGCCATCGTCGAACCCAGCCGCCCAACCCGCCGAGCCCACGCACGACAGTGCATGGGCTCTGGCTCATGCGCCCACGACAAGCCCCCCAAACCTGGCACTGATCGCAACCAACAATACAGCATCACCGCACTTACGGATGGCGGTGGGACGATTATTGAACGGTATGCGTATACGGCTTATGGGCAGGTGACATTCGCCGATGCCGGCGGAACATTACAGACAGGGTCGGCGAGCAACAATCGCTACACGTATACCGGGCGGGAGTGGGATGCGGGGCTATCGCTATATCACTACCGGGCGCGGATGTACGACGCGGTGGCTGAAAGGTTTGCAAGCAGAGATCCGATTGGATTTAACTCAACAGACACGAATTTGCATCGCTTCGTGTTCAATCAACCGCTCGTTCAACTTGATCCGTCAGGGTTGAAATGCACGGTTTATGTACCGCTCACACATGGCCCACGCGCGGAGTATATCCCCAAGTTTTGGGAAACGGTTCGCCCTATCCAACAAGATTTCGATGAGTGCGATTTTGTTGCACCTGGCTGCTGTTGGATGGAGGATGGTAAACGCAAATGCCGAGAGAACTTTGGTGGGAATGACAGAGACCCTGTGCAGAGTTACTGGCCCGACTATGGCAATGCCGTAATCGACTTTGATAAACATCGTGGCCGAATCAAGATCAATGAAATTTTCAACCATTTTCTTCGGCAAGCGATGAAGCAGTGTTGTCCTCAAAAAAGCAGTTGTGATTGCAGGAAAAGTGGCTGCGACGCCAAGATTTCGTGCCACAAGGATATAGAGCCAATGATAGAAGCTTTTGTTAATCCTGGCAAGCCAGGGCTGCTTTCAAGCAATCCATGTGGCAAGGTGCTGCACTGGAATTGCCGTCGCAATACTTGTCACCGAACGAAAGATAATACCATGCCTCAAAAGGTCATACTAGCTTGCTTCTCGTTTGTTTTATTGGCAGTGCAGCAGTGGATCGCAACGGATGCTGAGGCTACGGAATGCGTCTTCCCTGCGTCAGAGAGTGCCAAGCCAGGTGACAAGCTTGCATTAGCGGCAAACGCGGCTAGTGCTTTTCGATGGTGCCCTCCCGGAACTTTCGAAATGGGTTCACCGCCGTCGGAAGTGGGGCGGTATGCAGATGAAATTCGTCGCGAAAAGCGTATAGGCGAAGGCTTCTGGATTGGTGAAAATCAAGTAACACAATCCCTTTGGGTTGCCGTCATGAAGAGCGAGCCTTGGATTGGCGAAGAATATGTTTTGCTGCACCCATCGAGTCCAGCAACATTCATTAGCCATGACGATGCAGTGCAATTCTGCGTGCGATATACAAGAGCTTGTCAGTCGACGGGGGAACTACCAAGCGACTGGGAATTTCGGCTTCCAACTGAAGTTGAATGGGAATATGCTTGCAGAGCCGGTTCGAGAGATGCTTTTTGCTATGGCAATGACCCTGCGATGCTCGCGAACTATGCTTGGTACAGCTATTTGGATTCAGAAGAAAACCCGCCTTCGTTTTCGCCGCAGCCTGTCGGCAGAAAAATGCCCAATGCGTGGGGTTTATTCGATGTCCACGGAAATGTGTATGAGTGGTGCGGTGACTGGTATTTTGAGGATGCGGATCGCAAGTCCAGCACCTATACACAAGATGATCCTCCAGCGTTTCGCGTTCTCAGGGGCGGAGGATGGAACAGCGATGCATCAAAATGCAGATGCGCTTATAGATCTTGGGGGCTTCCAGAAGACAGGCTTCACGAAACCGGATTTAGGCTAGTTTTGTCTAAAGTGGATTGAATCAATTTTACAGTAACCGTTCAATCAAATAACAACGATCGATGATTCGGCGAGTAAACACGGACCGTGAGCCGGTTGGGTTCAAAGCCGGGGTGGGGGGCTGCTGTGCCTACCGTCGATCGCTTTTGTCATGAACGTTCAGGCCGAGAAGTTTGATTCCGAATGCCGCGAAGCGGCCATCGGTAGTAGCCCCGGGTGGAGCGACGACGAGCTCCGCGAGTCGAGCGGAACCCGGGGTTTACGATTACAACATCGCTGGCGACGAGCGATCGATTCTCAAACCCAATCAATCTTGCCGAGTCGCAATCCAACGGATGCCGGTCGCCGATCGCGCCGGCGTCGGCGGTTTTGCCGGTTGCGACTCGGTTGAATCCAGCGTTATGGTGAATCGTTTGCTCGTCGCCAATCGTCATGGTTCTTTCACCCCGGGTTACGCTTGGCTCGCAAAGCGAGCCTGCGCTCACCCGGGG
>SKZY01000447.1 GCA_007127095.1 Planctomycetaceae bacterium | reverse complement strand
CCGCTGCTCCTTTTTTGGACCAGCCGAACGCAACGGATTGCCGAAGTAAGTCGATGTCCGGTGACGGGCCGATGGCTCCTCCGCCCGTCTGGCTGCTCGTTCGGGTATCGCTTTCCGCGAGTTCAAGGGAATGACAATGGCGTCTGGAAATGTCCGCTCGTGGCAATGGTTGATCGGTTCGCTGGGCGTCAAAACCGGCCCAGCACTGGTGATCTCATTGCTGAGCCTATCGACGATCGACTTGGCTCGGGCCGAATCGGAGGGCGGTGACGCCACATCGCCCGCCTACTACACCGACCCGGCGACCGGAATCGTCTATCGCAAAGTTCATCGGACGGTGGAACGCCCCGTCGTCACGACGCAGGTCCAGAAGCAGGAACGGACCGTCTACCGACCCGAGACGGTGGTCGATGTCCGACCCGAAACCCGAACCGTCTATTCGCCTGTGGTCAGTTACGGTTGGGAGCCTCGAATGCGAGGTCGTTGGAATCCCTTCGTCCAACCGCGGGTGGAATATGAACACGTCCCGCGGACCCACTGGGAGGCTCGTAGCGAGACGATCGAACGACGGGAGATGCGGACCAATTGGGTCGCCGAGACGAAGCAGGTGGAAGTCCCGCAGCAAGTCGTTCAGATCCAACGCCAACAATACGACGACTACGAAGCGGTCGGACGGGTCGCCCCCAATCCGTCCACTCCGTCGAGCTCATTGCCGTCGGCGGTCGCCTCACGACTCCGTCCGCTCGATAGCCAGACTCCGATCAGTCCTGTCGGCCCGGCCGGCTCGGTCGCTACGGTGGCGGCGTCAACGCTGCCGGTCGGCGTCGCGACTCGGCGAAACTCCGAACAGATCGGTTTGCGAGCGACCGACCTGCAGTCCGGCGGAACTGCGACCACGCTACCGCTGCCGTCGACCGGGATCGCCCGGGGGGTGTCGCCGATCTGGCGGTAAGCAATGTGAGGGAAAAAGAGTCAGGCACTCATTTTTCGTTCGCTACCAGACCGGTCTGGTGGTCTGGAAGTTCCAGACGGGGTGAAAGTGCCGAGCGGGGTGTGTCCCCGATCGGGGTGGAACGGGGCGGCGCGTGAAGGTACCGGGGTATTTTCGCTCGGGTAAGATTATGCTGTTCGTCCGTACTCGGTACGATCAAGGGTTTTTCGTGATCGCCGTTGAACGGTGGCCGATCGACTCGCCCCATTTTCTCGAACACCCCTCGGCTCATGCTCGGACCGGTTTTCTACCGTGAAGCCACGGTCGCCCCCAAACGGCTGAAGACCTACCTGGCCCGGGCGATCTATTTGTTGGCGTTGTTCGTCTTGTTGGCGACCGGCTATTTGGTTTTGGCGGGCACACGGACGCTGACATCGGCGAGTGATTTAGCGAGGTTTGGCAGCAGCATGTTCGGGCTGTTGGCGCCGCTGCAGTTGATCGTGTTGGCGAGTTTGGCGGCGGTCGGGGCCGCCAGCAACGTGGCTCAGGAGAAGGATCGCCGTACGTTGCTGTTGCTGTTGATGACCCGACTCAGCGGCGTCGAGATCGTGATCGGCAAATGCGCCGCCAGCTTGCTCGGTCCCCTGTCGCTTTCGGCGGTAGCGATCCCGCTGTTTTTGCTGCTGCCGCTGTTAGGTGGTGTTTCGATCGATCAGGTCGTCGGTGTCTATGCGATCACGGTTTCGGGAGTGATTTTGGCTGCGGCGGTCGGCACCGTGGTCGGATTGTGGCGCGAAAAAACGTTTCAAGCGATCGCGACGACGGTGCTGATCTTGGTCAGCTATGTCGTGGTTGCGGAAATCGCCACGCTGCGACTCACGGCGGATGGAGCAGCGCGGATCGTCGCTTGGATCAACCCGATCTCGGCGATGTCGGCGGCGTTGAGTCCGTTCGGTGGTACTGTCGGCGTCCTTGCGGTCGCGGCCGGGCATACCTTGGCGACCGCGCTTGTAGCCGCCGCGGTGTTGGGTTGGGGGATCCTGCGGGTCCGTGCCTGGAACCCGTCTCGCGAGGTGCGATACCAGGCCCCCGAGCCTGAAACGGGCAGCGACCTTCGCGAGCAATTACTCGCCGACGAGCGTGACGCGACCGGCGAATTGTCGCCGGTTACTGTGGCTCAGTGGCGGGCACGATCGCCGCGGCGGGTTTGGGACAACCCGGTGCTATGGCGTGAAGTTTGTACTTGGGCTTACGGTCGCAAGGTGATCTTGGTGCGATTGGCATTCGTCGCCTTGTTCGCGGTCGCCGCCGCGGTGGTGGTTTCCAGCGTCCGCAGCGGGGAGGCGTTACAGCGGTTCGATTCCAGCGAGCGGACGATCCCGGTAACCACGTTGCCGGTCGCGGCAATCGGCGTGATCAGCCTGGTGTTGATCAACGCCTTGGCGGTCAATTCGCTGACGGGCGAACGCGACGGCCTCGCCTTAGATCTCTTGTTGGTCACCGATATCCGACCAGCGGAGTTCATCTTCGGTAAGTTGCTCGGCGTGCTGTATGTCGGTAAGGAAATGATCCTATTGCCGCTCGGTCTGGTGATCTATCTCGGCTACAGCGGCGTGATGACGACCGAGAACACGGTTTTTGCGATCCTTGGCGCGACGCAGTTGTATCTGTTCGTTTCGATGCTGGGGATTCACAGCGGGCTGAACTACATTGTCGGTAAAACCGCAACCTTGGTCAGTCTCGGCACGGTCTTCTTTCTCTGTGTCGGCGTAGCGATCCTGATGGTGATCATGGTCAGTTTTCGTGGCGCTTTCGAACTGCAGTTAGCACCGTTTTTGGCGATGATCCTCGGTGGTGGGGCGGCGTTGTTCGCGGCTCTCGGATGGCGGAACCCGTCGTCCGCGATTTTCGCGGCTTCCTTTCTGTTGCCGCTGATCACCTTCTACGCGATCACGCAATTCCTGCTCCAGCGTGATCAGCTGTTCGTGGTGCTCACCGTGCTGGCCGGCTATGGGTTCACCACCGCGGCGATGTTGGTACCGGCGTTGAGCGAGTTTGATGTGTCGCTCGATCGCGATCGTGGTGGCGCCGGCGGAGAAGGCTCGTGAGCGTCTGGCAGACAATCCTGCCCTGGATCGCGCCGATGGGAATTCTGCTGATCGGCAGTGCCTTGATGAGCGGAAGTGAAGCGGCATTGTTCTCGCTCCGCAGCCACGATTTGAAAAAGATGCGAACCGGCCCGGGAAAGCTCGCCGCCGATCTGCTCCGCGCACCCGAACAATTGTTATCGGGGATCCTGTTTTGGAACCTGTTGATCAATATGAGTTACTTCGCGATGGTCGGCATCGTGGGGGCGCGGCTAGAAACGGCCAGTAAGGGTGGGGCCGGAGCGGCGGTAACGTTCACCGTCGCCAACCTGCTGATCGTGATCTTTTTCAGCGAGATGCTGCCCAAGAGTATCGCGGTGCTGGCGCCGCGGCGATTCGCGACGCTCTGCGGCGTACCTCTCTCGATCGCCTTGGCGGTCGTCCGTCCGGTCTTGCCGGCGGTCCGAATCGCCAATCTGGCGGCCCGGCGATTGATTTGGCCTGGTTTTGAACCCGAGCCCGAACTCGACATCGCCGCGATCGAACGGGCGATCGACCTCGGCACCGGTGACACGGCCTTGGCTGTACGTGAGCAATCGGCCCTCAAGAATCTTGTTCAATTGACTGACCTGCGGGTTGATGCCTGCATGAGGCCGAGAAGCACATTGCCGCTGTGCCACCCGCCGGTGACTCCTGAAATCCTCGCTGAGACACTCAGCAAGTCGCTCGAACCGGTACCTGACGGCGGCCAACCACCGACCGGTTACCTGCTGGTCATCGAACCGGGAGGCGACCACATCGTCGGCTCGTTGAATGTTGAGCAATTGCGGCCGAGCCAGTTCGATCGGGCCACCTCATCGATCGAACCGGTCTGTTACGTGCCGTGGTCGAGCGGCGTGTCGCTGGTCCTCGACCACTTGCAGCGGCAACGCCGCAGCGTTGCTGTGGTGGTCAACGAGTTTGGCGACACGATCGGCATGTTGTCGATCGAAGACATCGTCCAGCAGATCTTGATCGGCAGGCCCGAATTGGCGTCGACGCAACCGCCTCAGGAGCCGACCTGATGTTGTTACCGATCGTCCTGTTTCTGATCGGGTTGGCGTTGAGCAGCTTTTTTAGTGGCACCGAAACCGGGCTATACCGGGTGTCGCGGATCCGACTGGTGCTCGATGCGCTCGACGGTTCGCTCCTTTCTCGCGGGATGGTCTGGTTGCTCAATCACCCGACGATTTTCATCGCCACAGCGTTGGTCGGTAACAACTTGGCCAACTACTTGGTCAGCCTTTCGGTGGTGATGCTCACGCCATTGATCATCCACGGCGGCGGTGTCACGGCCGAACTGCTAGCTACCATCCTGGCCACCCCGCTCGTCTTTGTACTCGGTGAATTGCTGCCGAAGTACCTCTTTTTCAACGCCCCTTATCGGCTGCTTCACGGGGCGCGTCCGTTGCTGCTGCTGGCCACCGTGCTGTTCGCACCGGTGTCACTGTTCCTTGGCTTACTCGGTAACCTGTTGAGATTAATCACCGGCGAAACGCCGATCCGAGTTCGGCTTTCGATGCAACGGGCAGAACTCGAACAGGTCTTACGGCAAGGTCACGAGGCAGGAGTATTGGCCGCCGGCCAACAGCAATTGGCCAAGAATATCTTCGAGATCGGGAAGCAGCCGGCGATCCGCTTTGGAGTACCTCCGACGCGGTTGGCGATCGTTTCCGAACCACTTTCGGCAGATGCTGCGACCCAGCAGGCCCACCGCACCGGTCAGTCGATCATTCTGGTCGAACGTCGCAAACGGATCATCGGTTTCCTGCGATTCGCCGACCTGGCGGTCGGCGGTGAACTGAACTTGCAACCGGTCGTCCGTTGTCAGCAGGAAGAGCCGCACCTGTCGGTCCTGTACAAGTTGTACGACACCAAGAGTCAGGTTGCGGTGCTGGTCGACGCGGCCGGACGCACCAAGGGGATTGTCACCCGACGCCAACTCCAACGTTCTTTTCTGACTGTGCAGACGCGTGATCTGTGAGTCGGCGAGCCGATCCGAAGCAATTGCGAGAACACGGTTAGGCACTTCTTTTCCGCTCTGTCCTGAACGGCGCCCTGAACGGTCAACCTGGGCGGGTCAGCCGACCGTAGCACCGCCGTCGATCAGTTGGTTGACGACTTTGCCGTAGACGTCGGTCAGTCGGAAGTCGCGACCGGCGTAGTGGTATGTCAGCTGTTCGTGGTTGAGCCCCATCAGGTGCAACATCGTCGCGTGCAGGTCGTGCATGTGGACCCGGTCGGTGGTCGCATAGTATCCGAACTCATCGGTCTCACCGTGAGCATACCCGCCGCGGGTTCCGCCGCCGGCCATCACCATCGTGAAGCCGTGGGGGTTGTGATCCCGGCCGTCGCTGCCCTGAACCACCGGCGTACGACCGAACTCACCACCCCAAACGATCAGGGTGTCGTCCAGCAAGCCTCGCTGTTTCAGGTCGTTGATCAACCCGGCGATCGGTTGGTCGGTGGCCAGAGCATTCTTGGCGTGGCCACCGCGGAGGTTACCGTGTTGATCCCAAACGTTGCCGCTGGAAACTTGAATGAATCGGACGCCGGCCTCGGCCAATCGCCTGGCCAAGAGGCATTGGCGACCAAAATTGTCGGTCTCTTTCTGGCCGATCCCATAGAGCTTTTGCACGTGTTCGGGTTCGTCTTCAATCCGCATCACCTCGGGCGCCGTCCGCTGCATACGAAAGGCGAGTTCGTACGATTCGATCGCACCTTCGATTTGGGCATCGGGCCCACTCCGCCGCAAGTGTTCTTGGTTGAGTCGCTGGAGCAGACCGAGTTGATCGCGGTCGGCGGCAGCGTCTCGGCCACCGGGTGGCAACAGGTCATTGATCTTGCCGCTACCGAGTCGACCGTTGGCACCGACGACGGTCGCCTGGTGGATAGCGGGCAAAAACGCAGCGCCGTAGTTACGCGGGCCGCCGTGAGAGCTGGCCGGGCTGATCGCGACGTAGGACGGCAGGTCGCTGTTTTCGGTCCCCAAGCCATAGCTGACCCACGCCCCGACGCTGGGACGGACCAGATTATCGCTGCCGGTGTTGACCATTCCGACGGCCTGGCCATGCGACTGACCGCGGCTGTGAACCGAGCGGACGACGCAGAGATCGTCGGCGACACCGGCCATATGCGGCAGCAAATCGCTGACCCACAATCCGCTCTCGCCACGGCGTGAGAACTTCCATGGGCTCGCCATCAGCACCGGTTTGGCATCGATCTGGCTGGGCATTCGGCCGCCATACGATTCACCGTCGCGCCGCTGCAATTCGGGTTTGTAATCGAAGGTGTCGACCTGACTCGGCCCACCGTGCATGAACAGAAAGATGACCCGCTTAGCGCGGGCGGGAAAATGCGGCGGTCGTGGAGCAAGCCCGCTCAATCCGGCAGTCTCCGCTGACGGAGCGGCGGCCCGTACGCCGCGGCTAGCGAGCAGATCGGCGAGCGCCAACATCCCGAAACCGCACGCCGATTGGCTCAAGAATTGTCGTCGTGGCGAGGTGAGTAGATTGTTAAGCATATCGGAAACTCGGTTTCGCGGGGATGATCGTCAGGCGTTTAAGGATCGCCCACGTTCAGAAAGTACGTCGATGCGGTGGTGGAGTGGGGCTGTGAATCAGGGTATGAGGGATCGCATCAATCGAGGAACCTGAATTCGGTGCTCGCGACGAGCGTCTGTACGGCCAGGGTCCAACGTTGAGCGTGGGATTCGTCGGCCTGCTCCGTCGCGGGACCGACAAAATCGAGGACCCACTGTCGTTCGGTCTCGGTCGGGTCGCGTTGCAGCAACAACCGATAGGCCATTCGCAACCGCGCCGCGTCCTCGTCGTGGGCGGTCAGCAACCGCTGGGCGATCTCGCCGCACCACTGCACGACTTCCGGGTTGTTCAGCAACGTCAGCCCTTGAGTCGGGACATTGGTCGAATCGCGTCGGCCGACGATCAGGTCGGGGTCGGCGAAATCGAACGTGACCAGCAGACTCGGCAACTGGCCGCGGATGACCGGAAGGTAGACCGAACGCCGCGGTGTCTGGCTGACCTTGACCTCGGACGGCGTGGCGACATTTTGTGAAACCAACGTACCGAAGCCGGACATCGGGGCGACCGACGGCGTCGGGTCGAGCTGACCCGCGGCGACCAACAACGTGTCGCGCATCGATTCGGCGGTCAATCGGCGCCGGCTGGCTCGCCACAACCAGCGGTTATCGGGATCGGCGTCGAACGCCTGTTGGTCGAATCGACTCGAACGGCCGTATGCCTCCGTCAGTACCAACCGGCGAACCAACCGACGGATCGACCAGCCATCACGGACGAACTCGACCGCCAGCCGATCGAGCAGTTCAGGGTGACTCGGCCGCTCCCCTTGGAACCCGAAATTATCGACGGTTCGGACCAAGCCTTCACCGAACAGATGCATCCAAACGCGATTGACAATCACTCGCGCCGTCAGCGGGTGATCGGGGTCGGTAATCCAATGAGCCAATTGCAGCCGGCCGCTCTCATCGGCAGGAATCTCGACCGAATTACCCGTACCGTCGGTGGAACAGATCCGCAGGAATCCGCGTGGCACCTCGGGACCGCGGTTAGCGACCTCGCCGCGAACGCAGACAAAGGTATCGCCGATCCGGGCAGCATCTCGCACCGCCATCGCCAACGGCAATGGGGCCGGTTTGTCTCGTTCGAGATCGTCGACCGCCTGCTGGGCCTGTTCGAGAACGCGATTGGCCTCGGAAATGGCGAGTTCGCGTTCGCGGTTGGCGATCCGATCCGCTTCGGACTCTTCGGCGACGTCACCCACCTTGAGGTACTGAACGGCGTCAGCGAGAACGTAGCCGTCGGTCGCTTCGTTGCTGATCACCAATTTCGCCGTCCCATCATCGCCGAAGCGGTATTCGCCGAGCGAGTGCCAGTAGGGCGAAATCGCGGGCTGTTGGCGCTGGTCGACAACTTCCTGCCGGACGGCAGCGCTGCCGCTATCATCCCGCCGCCCGAGGTGCAGTGTCACCGGTACGTTGGACGCTCGGTTACCACCAGCGGTATAGGCGATCCGAACTTCATAGTCCCCTGCGGTCGCCGGACCGGCGAACGTAATCCGAGCTTGACCTTTATTGCGGTTGCCATCGTGTACATACCCCTTACCGTGAAATGGCGAGGAATAGGTGGTCGCCTGCCACTCGCCCTCCCGAGTCGCCTGTGAATCGTCAACGACTAAACCGGCAGTCGAGGGGAGTATCGCTTCGGCAGCTTCGACACCTTTTTTGGCGGCATTTAAAGCGGCGGTAAGGCGTTTGCGTTGTGATTCGTAATCGGCGACCGCGGCGGCCTGTTCGGCCGCGACCGGCAGCGGCCGCTTGTGCCAAGTGCTGACATATTTTTGGCTTTCACCGTCGAGCACTTGGGTACTGCGAAAGATCCCGGCCAAGGCGTAATAATCTTCGGTCGGGATCGGATCGAACTTGTGATCGTGACAGCGGGCACAGCCCAGGGTCAGCCCCAGAAAGGCCCGGCCGACAGTGTCGATCATGTCGTCGACGACGTCCATCTCGAGCTTTTCCTTGTCTCGTTCGCTGAGCATTTTCGTGCCGAGCATCAGAAACCCGGTGGCGACCAAGTTGTCTGCCGCTTCGGACGGGTCATCATCCGACAACAGGTCGCCAGCGATCTGTTGAACGACGAAGCGGTCAAACGGTTTATCCTCGGCAAAGCTGCGGACGACATAGTCGCGATACCGCCATGCGTCGTGAAATGTCGCATTGAAGTCGCTGCCGTTGGAATCGGCATAGCGGGCGACATCGAGCCAATGCCGTGCCCAATGCTCCGCGTAGGCGGGGCTATGCAATTGCCGGTCGACAATCCGCCGGAAATGGGTCTCCGACGGGTCGGCAAGGAACGCTTCGATCAACTCGGGACTCGGTGGCAATCCCGTGAGGTCGAATGACAACCGGCGCAAACGAGTCAGCGGATCGGCCGGCGGCGCTGCCTCCAAACCCTCGGCGTCGAGCCGTGAGAACAGGAAGGAATCGACGGCGTCATGACCGCGATCGGTAGTGACGACCGTCGGCGGTTGGCCGAGTCGTGGCGGCCGAAACGACCAAAACTGACGGGCGGACGACCAATCGATCTCGGCACGCCGTTCCTCCGTGGGCATTCCGCCGTCACGGGGATCGACAGCCCCGTCATCGATCCAACGCTTGAAATCGGCGATCGTCTCAGCCGGCAGCCTGCCATCGGGCGGCATCTCGATCGACTCGTAGCGGATCGCTGACATCAACAAGCTGTCGTCGCTATCACCCGGTACGATCGCAGGACCGCTGTCACCGCCGATCCGCCACCCCTCGGCGCGATCGAGTACCAAGCCGCCATCGGGCGCCGCGGCGTCGCCGTTGTGGCATTCGATACAATGCTCGACCAACGCCGGACGGATCTTGTTCTCAAAGAACGCGATCCGTTCGGCGTCTTTCTTACTCCGAGCTTCTTGAACAGGCGAATTACCCGCCTCTTCGGGCTCAGTGGCGCCGACCGCGAGTTGGCCGCTGACGATCACCATGAATGCGAACCAACGCCACGGCGACGAAGTCGGTCGACGGTGACCGAGCACTGCTGCCCGGTGAGGGAAGTGAGCGAAGCCGTTATGCATGGCAGGACCGATAAGGCGGGCGGATGCGTTCCCCAGAGATGCCGAGGAGACATCGCGGGAAGCGGCATGGTGGGGCGGGAAATTAAATTTCCTTTAACCCCCTCAGTATAGCGTTCGTGGCCGCCCCGCTGTCAAACCGTTTCTTCGGCCTCCACAGCGCGTCTGGGCTAAGCACCCCCTGACGTGTCTTTCGGCTTAATCGCCTTTGCATCCCGGTCCTGACCGACCAGCCGGCGATCAGCGTCTTTATCCCGAAGGGATTTTTACCATTGGCCATTAGCCGGTGGTCGAGCGGAGCGAATACCATCGGAAAAACGGCGCCCCGAGCGATCTCACCCCGAAGGGGAGACAGCAAGGCATCGCGCTGCGACCCCTTTCGGGGTCGGTTATCTGTCGGGCAATTCTCCTCCGGGGGTGGTCGCTGCGCTCCAACCCCCGGCTAATGGCTTGTATCCCTTCGGGATAGTCACCGTCGAGTCTATCCCGATCCCGAGGTGCTCGCCGTAATCGATCACACAACCAAGCCCCCTTCGTAAATCTTTGCGAGTAAACGCCCCAGCGATCTGGTCGTGCCCAGAGGATCGTTAGTCTGGGTTTTCAGGAGGCTGGCCCGCCAGTAACCGCGGCTAAGGCCGTTCGGATAAGGGCTTTCGGATAGAGCCCAGACGTGCAAAAACGAACGCGGCCGGACGTACCTGTAAAAGATGGCGTGCCGAGTTGATTCTTGAGCAAACAGACGTGTAAAAACGAACGCGGCCGGACGTACCTAAAAAGGTGGCGTGCCGAATTGATTCCTCAGCAACCATGCGTGTGGCAACGAACGCGGCCGGACGTACCTAAAAAAGGTGGCGTGCTGAATTGATTCTTGAGCAACCAAGACGTGTAAAAACGAACGCGGCCGGACGTACCTAAAAAAGGTGGCGTGCCGAGTTGATTCTTGAGCAAACAGACGTGTAAAAACGAACGCGGCCGGACGTACCTAAAAAAGGTTCGTCCGGCCGCATCGCTCGCTAATCATCCTGCGTCCTGTTGGCGGGCAACTCCGTCGCCCCGGTCGCATCATTCGTCAGTCCGCACGAATCCGTTCTGATACCGCCGTTCCCTCGGCGGCCAATTCGGACCGAATGATGCTCCGTATCCTCCTGAAATCTCTGCAGGCCAGCGGACCTTTCGCTGGCGGTCGGTCCCGGCCGCTCCGAGCCGAGTGTCGTTTTTCTTGAGTGCTAGGCGACCAATCGGACAGCCTGACCTTCACGGGCGGCGACCGCATCGACAAACTCTTCGAACAGTCGGATATCGAGTGCCGAGGCGGCTCCGCACTCGGGGTGGAATTGGGTACCGATCGCGTACCAGTCGAGCATTTCTGACTCGATCGCTTCGATCACGCCATCGGGGCAGCGGGCGGTGACACGGAACCCCGGGGCGACCTCATCGATCGCCATGTGGTGACGGCTGCTGACACGGATCTCGCCGTCACCATAGATTCGTCCGACCAGCGAATCGCTTTCGACGTCGAGTGTGTGGCGGTGATTGAGGTCTTGGGCGTCGAAGTGAGGAACTGCGCCTGGCAGGTCTTCGCGGATATCGAGGAACAGATTGCCGCCCTGTTGAATGTTGAGCAGTTGCATCCCGGTACCGATCCCGAACACCGGCATCCGGCGTTCGGCGATCTCGTCCATCAGCATTCGGTCGGAGGTTTCTCGGGCCGGATCGAGCAACCGGACGGTGTGGTGCAACATGAAGCCGTCGCGGCGGGGGTCGAGGTCACCACCACCGATCATCACGAAACCGTGCAGGACATCGAGCAGTCCGCGGACCGAGTCGGCATCGGCCAACGGAGGGCAGACCACCGGGATACCACCGGCGGCTTTGATCGAATCGAAGTAGCCGGCCGACAGATAGGCGTAAGCGGGCGTGCTGCGGTTGGCCGGACGGAAGTCGGCGTTGATCCCGATCAGTGGCTTGCTCGTCATCTTAGATCCCCTTGAGATTGCGCGAGAAACGGTCGGTCGATAGTGATGGTGAAAACCCACTCCGAATCACAGCCTGACGTCCGAAAAGCGGTTGACCCGTTTTCGATAAACTTCGCAGAGACCGAATCCGATCCAGAAATGACGAAAAGAGCTCAGGCAACGGGTCGGGACTCACCGATGAGGTTTCCGGGACGTTGACAATCTCCCTGACTTCCGAATCTTTCGGCCCTCCAAAGTTCGCCAAATCATTTGGCCGCTGGTGAGTGTTCGGTCGACGTCTGCACGAACCAGACGTCTGATGAGCAGGAAACTACCGGTGCAAACCGGGGTTGCAAGGAACTTGGCATATCTTCCGTCGATGTCCTTTTGCTAGCACTACAGGTCGTGCTAGCAAAAGGATTCCGAGGTCAGGCGAGCGGCTGTGGGGCGAAGATCATGGCCCGTTCGTGGCTCCGCCAGCTTCCACTCGGCGGCCACGGGTGCGATAACGAGTGCCTACAGAACGCCTGGTTCTGACGCTTTGTACCTCGCTTGGTTTGCCCATCGCCGTGAAGTTTGAACAGGTCCGGTTGCAAGCGATCGCCGTCACGTTGCCGCCGGAGGTGGTCACCAGCGACGAGATCGAAACGAGACTCCAGCCGCTTTACAGCCGGCTCAAACTGCCACCGGGGCGGCTTGAGCTGATGAGCGGGATCAACAGCCGGCGGGTGTGGCCGGCGGGGACGATGCCGAGCGGTCCGAGCATCGCCAGCGGGCGGGCCGTGATCGCGGCGGCGGGGATCGATCGGCGACAGATCGGTTGTCTGATCCACGCCAGCGTTTGTCGCGATTTTCTTGAACCGGCGACGGCCTCGCGGGTCCATCACGGCTTGGAATTGGGACAAGATTGTT
The DNA here is from genome assembly GCA_007127095.1 of Planctomycetaceae bacterium. GTDB lineage: Bacteria > Planctomycetota > Planctomycetia > Pirellulales > Pirellulaceae > UBA6163. The sequence continues at coordinate 20,027 of SKZY01000447.1, read as the reverse complement.
GGGTGTATGACGTCTCCAACGCCTGTCTGGGATTGCTGAACGGCGCCCTTCAGATCGCCACGTTGATCGAGGCGGGTGTGATTTCGGCGGGGATTGTCGTCGGGACCGAAAACAGCCGTCCGTTGCTCGACCGGACGATCGAAGTGCTCAACGGCGACACCCGGCTGACCCGCCAGAGCGTCAAGCCGGCGTTCGCGTCTCTGACGATCGGCAGCGGGTCGTGTGCTTGGTTGCTGACGCACCGCGACCTGTCGAACCGTGGTGAGGTCGTCGGCGAAGGCTCGGAATTCCTGGCCGCGGCCGCGGCCGCACGGACCGAGTTTCACGACCTCTGTCGCAGTGACGATGACTCCGCCGGCGCGTCGATGCAGCCGGTAATGGACACTGACAGCGAACTGCTGCTGCGTGAGGGGATCGCTACCGGGGCCGCCGCCTTCGCTCGGTTCCTGCCCGCTGCGGGTTGGACCCGTCAGTCGATCGATCGTACGGTCTGTCATCAGGTCGGCGGCAAGCACCGCGGGCTGATGCTCGACACACTCGGACTGCCGACGGCCACCGACCACGTCACCTACCCCTGGATGGGTAACACCGGATCGGTGGCGCTTCCGATCACGCTTGCCGACGCCGCCCACCGCGGGGCGATCGAATCCGGCCACCAAGTGGCGTTGATGGGGATCGGCAGCGGTATCAACAGCGTGATGGTCGCGGTACGTTGGGGCGAGACCGTCGTTCGGGGCGATTTTCCCGCTGAAGTCGAGGGTGCGGCGATCGGTCACAGCCCCTAGAAAATCGGCTATTCGCGATCAAACTCTGTCGAAATCTCTGACGTGGCGATTGTTGCCGCGACTGAGGAGGTGCCCGATGACCGACCCGAACCCCGATTGGGACCGCGACGCTGACGCCTCGACGGCGAGGACTGACGCGGCGAAGCGAATCTTCGCCGCTGAATCGATGCGGTTTGCTGGTGCCGGTTTGGAACTGGGCGGGGCGTCGATCGTGATGGCCGCGATCGGTTATGCGATCGATCGCACGCTCGGCAACACGACTTTGATCGCGACGGCGTTGGGTGCCATCGTCGGCTTCGCTGCCGGGCTGTATCGGTTTATCCGGATGGCGATGAAGGCCAGCCTGCAGGACCGATTGCGACAACGCGACGAAACGACCGACCAACCTGACTGAAGCGAACCCGCTGCGTTCTACCGACCGAATCACCGTTCAACCGACCCGACCAAGGATTGATGTCCCAACCGTCCCCGATCACAGCCGCGACCGACCCACGCCATTCGGCGGCGTGCGTATCGGCGGTCAGCCGCACTGTCGCCCGGCCGGCGAAAATCGGCGGCGAGTCGATCAGTGTCTTCGCGTTGATCGCGATTGTCGGCTTCGCCTGCGGCGGGCATCTGTTGGTTGCGCAGTGGTGGTTACCGGTTCAGACGAGTTGGTTCGTCGCCACTGGGTTCGGCTTTCTGCTCGTCACGGCAGGGGCGCATCGGGTGCTCAGTCGTGGGATCGGAGGCGACCCGCTCGTTTCGCTGCTCGTTTCGATGTCGATTCGGCTCGTTGGGACGTTCGCGATCCTTGGCGGATTGTGGGTTTTCTCGCCCTTGGAACGCCCTGAGGCGGTTTTCAACATCTTATTTTGGTATATAACGCTCACTGCCATCGACCTGACCGCGATCGTCCGCGAGCGAAATCACGCTTCGGCCTCGCTCGTGTCGGGACACTCCTCATCGAATCGTTCCCTTCCAGATCAGCCGCTCGGTGGGTAGATCGCCGGAGTCGGTCGACGGATCGCCGGCCGTGACTCTCCTTTTTAGACAGGCTCGTAAAGAAACACCGTATGTTCTCGCAATTCCCACCGATCCTGGCAGCCTCCGACGCCGGCCCGAGCCTCGCAGAGCAGGCGGTTGCACACGTGTTGCCGCACGCGTTGCACAGTGAGCCGTTGTTCAGCATGTCGGTCGGATCGGAGTCGTTGAATATCCCGTCGTTGGGGGTTTACGAGGGTCAGTATCATTTTTTCATCACCAATCACTTGGTGATGACGGCAGTCACCGCGATCGTCGTTTTGGCAACGTTTATCTATGTCGCGATGCGGATCCGTGTCGGCGGCGAGGGGCTCGAGTCATTTCGCACCAAGGGGCGGATTGGTCAGTTGTTTGAGACGGTCTTGACGTTCATCCGTGAAGAGGTGGCCAGGCCGAATCTGCACGGGCTGACTGACAAGTACATCGGATACATTTGGACGGTCTTTTTTTTCGTCTTGTTCGCCAACCTGTTGGGTTTGGTCCCGATCGGATATTTTCTGCAGGCGTTAACGCAGGACCCCGACTTTTCCCACTGGGGCGGTACGGCGACCGGCAATTTGTCGCTCAACGTGATGTTGGCGATCGGCAGTTTCGTCGCGATTCTCTACATCGGGATTCGTGAGATCGGGGCCAAGGCGTTTTTCGCCCACTTCAACCCGATCGGTTGGGACGATCCGAAGATGTTGGTTATCGGGCTGCCGCTCTATTTACTGGAGTGGATGGGGCTGCTGATTAAATGTGTGGTGTTGGCGATGCGTCTGTTCGGCACGATGATGGCTGGCCACCTCGTGATCGCCTCCTTCGTTCTCTTGATTTTTACCGCCGCCAAGGTCTCGCCGTCGCTCGGTTTCGGCGTCGAGATAGCGGTCTTGATCGGCGGGATCGCACTGACCCTGCTGGAATTGTTTATCTGTTTCTTGCAGGCCTTCATTTTTACCTTTTTGACGGTGTTGTTCATCTCGACCGCCGTCGCTCATCACGGCGACCATGATCACGATGCTCATGAAGACCCGTTCGACCATGATCGTCAAATGGATATCGACAACATCATTTCGCCTGATCGGCTCAGTCCGGCGGTGAAGCACTGACGTTTTGAAAAGTTCGGTTCGCTCGGGAATGCGTTCATTCTTGAGCCTCGTTTACCCCCTCTCCCTCTGCAACAGTTCCCAGGAGCGAAGATGTTTGAGTTTGCATTATTACTAGCCCAAGCCGCCGTCGACCTCAGCAAGCTCGGTGCCGGTCTCGGCATGGGGTTGGTCATCATCGGTGCCGGTCTCGGTATCGGACGGATCGGCGGCGCGGCGGTCGAGGCGATCGCTCGGCAACCCGAGGCGAGCGGAACGATCAGCACCCAGATGTTGATTTCGGCGGCCCTGATCGAAGGGGTTACCGTGATCGCGTTGATTCTGATTTTGATCAGCTAGGTTCGGTTCCGTGTTCGCTTTGCCCATCGGGCGAAGGGTGTCTGAAATGATGCGAATGAGATGGCGAAAGCGTTTCGCCCGCTGCGCCGCGGCGTTGGCGATTGCTGTCGGGCCGGCCATGATCGGTCCGGGTGTCGTTGCCCGGGCTGCTGAGGGGCACGTCGACCCGCCGGGGACCCCGCCGCTGCTCCAGTTCGATGCCGGTTCGGCGATCATCAACATCGCGATTTTCATCGGCGTGTTTGTGATCCTGGCCAAGTTCGTCTGGCCGGTGATCTTGCGCGGCCTGGAGATGCGGGACACGAAGATCCGTGGCGACTTGGAGGGTGCCCATCAGGCCAACGTGGAAGCCAAGGAGTTGTTGCTCAGCTACGAAGCGCGGCTGGCCGAGGCTTCCAACCAGGTCCAGAAGATGTTGGCCGAGGCCCAGAAGGCGTCGGAGGCCGAGCGGCAGCGGATCGTGGCTGAGGCTCGCGGCGAGGCGGAGACGCAGCGATTGCGGGCTTTGGCAGATATCGAACAGGCCAAGAAGGTCGCGATCTCAGAACTCGCCGGGCAGACGTCCGATATGGCGTTGTCGGTCGCTCGCAGCATCGTCGGCCGCGAATTGAAACCCGACGATCACGCCGATTTGATCCGGCAATCGCTCGAGCGATTGCCGAGCAATAACTGATTCCTAACCTGCGGAATGCGAAAGCCGAATTGAGCCGAGCGAAATGACACAAGGCATTGCCCACGAAACGGTCCTCGACACCGGAGCCGAGCAACTCGGCAAGGTTTACGCCCGGGCGCTGATCGGTGCCGCCGATTCGGCGGGTGTGGTTGATCAGGTGCTGGACCAACTCGGTCGGTTCGTCGACGAGTTCATTGCCGGTAGTCCGCCGTTGGCCGCCGCTTTGGCTTCGCCACGGGTCGACGAGGAGGAGAAGGGGCGGGTGATCGACCGCTTGCTCGGTGACGATTTTCATCCCGTTTTGATCCATTTCCTCAAGGTGATGGGACGGCGGAATCGACTCGGTTACGTCGCGGCGGTACGGACCGCCGCCGACGGTCTGCGGGACGAACTGCTCGGCCGCGTCGTCGCCGAGGTGCGGACCGCGGTGCCATTGGACGACGGTTTGCGGGAAGTGGTGATCGGCCGCATCGGGGCTTCGACCGGGAAGACGGTACGACTGGTCGAAGTCGTCGACACGGGACTCGTCGGTGGCATGGTCATCCGTATCGGCGACACGATTTTCGATGGCAGCGTATCGAACCAAATCAACAAATTGTCTCGAAAAGTTCGCAGCGGTTTTTCCCGCGAATTGCTGCAACGTTTCGAGACCTTTGCCGGCAGCGACCAGTAATCCGTCCCGCCGTGGCGACGCAGCGGTCGCCGCCTGCGGAACGGTCGACGACGACCAGTCGCCGGCAATCCCCCCATTCATCCCAGCATTCTCCCTTGTGATCGAGACAAAATCGTGAAGTTCAGCAGTGACGAAATCGCTTCCGTCCTCCAGGCGGAAATCGAGCAGTTTGAGAGCAAGGTCGACGTCAGCGAAGTCGGTACGGTGTTGGAGGTCGGTGACGGCATCGCCCGCGTTTACGGCCTGGCCGGCGTGATGGCGGGTGAAATGGTCGAGTTCCCCAACGGCGCGATCGGTCTGGCGTTCAACCTCGAAGAGACGAGCGTCGGGGTGATCATCTTGGGTGATTACTTGACGATCGAAGAGGGCGACGAAGTGAAGTCGCTGGGGACGTTGTTGAGCGTCCCCGCCGGCGATGCCGTGATCGGACGAGTCCTCGACCCGCTCGGTATCCCGCTGGACGGCAAGGGGCCCGTACAGACCGCCGTCACCCGTCCGGTCGAGATCATCGCCACCGGCGTGGCCGAACGGAAACCGGTTTCCGAACCGCTGCAGACCGGGATCAAGGCCGTCGACGCGATGACGCCGATCGGCCGTGGCCAACGCGAACTGATCATCGGCGACCGCAAAACCGGCAAGACGGCGATCGCCATCGACGCGATCCTGAACCAAAAGGGGACGGGGGTTAAATGCTTCTACGTCGCCATCGGTCAGAAGGATTCGGCGGTCGCGGCGGTCGTCGAAGTGCTCCGTCGCGAAGGGGCGATGGAATACACCACGGTCATCGCCGCCGGCGCCAGCGCCCCGGCACCGCTGCAGTACATCGCTCCCTACGCCGGAACCGCGATGGCCGAACACTTCATGTTCAATGGCGGGCACGCCTTGGTGGTCTACGACGATTTGTCGAAGCAAGCGACCGCCTACCGCCAAATGTCGCTGTTGATGCGGCGTCCGCCGGGCCGCGAAGCTTACCCCGGCGACGTGTTCTACTGTCACAGCCGGTTGTTGGAACGGTCGGCCAAGTTGTCGGATGAACTCGGTGGCGGGTCGATCACCAGTCTGCCGATCATCGAAACGCTCGAGGGTGAGGTTTCGGCGTATATCCCGACCAATGTGATTTCGATCACCGATGGCCAGATCTATCTGCAACCGGACCTGTTTTTCTCTGGTATCCGCCCGGCGATGAACGCGGGGATCTCGGTTTCACGCGTCGGTGGTGCCGCCCAGACCAAGGCGATGAAGAAGGTTTCCGGCGGTTTGCGGCTCGACTTGGCGGCTTTCCGAGCGTTGGAAGCGTTCGCTCAACTCGGTACCGACCTCGACCCGGCGACGCAATCCCAACTCGACCGCGGCTATCGGATGGTCGAATTGCTCAAGCAGCCGCAGTACCAACCGATGAAGATGACCGACCAGGTGCTGAGTCTCTACGCCGGGACCCAGGGTTACCTCGATGACGTTCCCGTCAAGCAGGTCCAACAATGGGAACAGGATTTCCTGCACTTCGTCCACAGCAAATACAATTCGCTGGTCGACGACCTCAATACCAAGCAGGAGTTGACTGGTGAAATCGTGGAACAAATCGTCGCCGCGATCAAGGATTTCAAGACCGGATACAAGCCCGAGTGATCGCCAAATCGATTCGTTGTAACCCGTATTTCCTCGTTTAGAATCGCCGTTTCATGGCCAACGCCCGAGCACTCGACAAACGTCGCAAATCGATCCGAAACATCCGCAAGATCACGCGGACGATGGAGTTGATCGCGACGGCGCGCTATAAGAAGGCGATGGACCGGGCCGCGGCGGTAACGGCCTACACCGACCAGATCACCAAGGTCGTGGCCCGTTTGGTGGCGGCCGGGACCGAGGTCCAACACCCGTTGTTGGAAACCCGCGATCAGCCGCAAACCGCGCGGTTGCTCTGTTTGACCAGCAACCGTGGGCTCTGTGGCGGATACAACGCTAGCGTGCTGCGTACGATCGTCCCGCATGTCGAGTCGCTCCGCAGTTCGGTCCCCGAATTGATCGTCGACGTCAGCGGCAAACGTGGGATCAACGGGTTGAAGTATCGCCAGATCGAGACCACCGATCGCTATACCCAATTCGAAGACCAACCGCCTTTTGACGAGATCGAGAAGATCGCGTCCGAGTATCTGCGGCAGTACGCGTTTGGCGAAATCGATCGGCTCGACATCGTCTACACCAAGTTCTTCAGCACCAGCCGACAAGTGCCGGTGGTCGAAACGTTGCTTCCGCTGGGGTCTTTGACGGAGACCGACGGCGGCGGGGGCGGTGACGATTCGACGTCGGAGTTCGAGTTCTTGCCGTCGGCCGAAAGCATCTTGGAAGAGATCATCCCGACCAGCTTCAAGGTCAAGTTGTTCAAGTGCTTCCTCGACGCTGCGGTCAGCGAACAGGTCGCCCGGATGATCGCGATGAAGGGGGCGACCGAGAGCGCCGGCGACATGATCAAGCAGCTGTCGATGACCTACAACCGAGCCCGTCAATCTCAGATCACCGGCGAGATCATGGAGATCATCGGCGGTGTCGAGGCGTTGGCCAAATAACCCGATCTTCCCCACCGTTCATTCTCCGAAAAAGGTCTTTGACCCTTTTTGCCCATCACCCAACGAAGTTTCATGTCAACCGCAACTGAACAAACCACCGGTCGCGTCTCACAGGTCATCGGATCGACATTCGACGTCGAGTTTCCCAACGGCCATATGCCACCGATCTACAACGCCCTGCGGATCACGTCGGAGCACAAGGGGGTCAGCATCGACCTGGTCGGCGAAGTCCAGCAGCACCTCGGCGGTGGCCGTGTCCGGGCGATCGCCCTGGGCAGCACCGAAGGGATGATGCGAGGGATGGAGGTGGTCGACAGCGGCAAGCCGGTGACGGTACCGGTCGGCAAGGCGACACTCGGCCGCGTCTTTAACGTGCTGGGCGAGCCGATCGACAAGCGAGGCGATGTCGCCGCTGACGATTTTTGGCCGATCCACCGCCAGGCGCCGCCGATCAGCGAATTGTCGACCAACACCGAGGTATTCGAAACCGGGATCAAGGTTGTCGACCTGCTGACCCCGTTCGTCCGTGGTGGTAAGGCCGGACTGTTCGGTGGTGCGGGGCTCGGCAAGACCGTCATTCTGACCGAATTGATCGCCCGGATCGCCAGCAGCCACGGCGGCTATTCGGTCTTCGCCGGCGTCGGCGAACGAACCCGCGAAGGGACCGACCTGTGGCTCGAAATGCAGGAGACCGAAATCGGCGAGACCGGCCGTAAGGTCATCGAACAGACCTGCATGGTGTTCGGCCAGATGAACGAACCGCCGGGGTCGCGACTCCGCGTGGCACTTTCGGCTCTGACGATGGCCGAGTACTTCCGCGATACGACCGGAGCCGACACGCTGCTGTTCATCGACAACATCTTCCGCTTCTCGCAAGCCGGTAGCGAGGTTTCGGCGTTGCTCGGTCGGATGCCCTCGGCGGTCGGTTATCAACCGACGCTGGCGACCGAGATGGGGGCGCTGCAAGAACGGATCACGAGTACCAACAAGGGCGCGATCACGTCGGTGCAAGCCGTGTACGTCCCCGCCGATGACCCGACCGACCCGGCACCGGCGACCGCCTTCGGCCAATTGGACGCGTTCATCTATCTGGAACGGTCGATTTCCGAAAAGGGGATCTACCCGGCGATCGACCCGTTGGCATCGAACTCACGGATTCTCGACCCCCAACAGGTCGGCGACCGGCATTACGAGATCGCCCGCCGCGTGCAGACGATTCTGCAGCGGTATCGCGAATTGCAGGACATCATCGCGATCCTCGGTGTCGACGAACTGAGCGAGGACGACAAACAGACCGTCCACCGCGCCCGGCGGATCGAGCGATTCATGTCGCAACCGTTCTTGGTCGCCCAGGTGTTTACCGGAAAACCGGGTGAGATCACCCCCTTGGCGGAAACGATCCGCAGCTTCGAAGAGATCTGCGACGGCAAGTGGGACCACCTGCCCGAGCAGGCGTTCATGTACGTCGGTGTTGTGGAACAGGCCGAGGCTCAAGCCAAGAAGATGGCGGAAGGTAGAAAGTAATCGTCATGCCCATTCGATGCGTGGTCGTCACCCCCGAGCGGACCGAATTGGATCGAGTTGTCGATTCGATCATCCTGCCGATGTATGACGGCGAACTGGGGATCCGTCGCGGCCGGGCGGCGATGATCGGACGACTCGGCTACGGCCAGATGCGGCTGCATACCGAGGCGGGGATCGAATCGTTTTTCATCGACGGCGGATTCGCCCAAGTCGATCAAGACGTCGTGTCGGTGCTCACCTCGCGGGCACTGCCGGCCGGTTCGCTCGACGTCGACCAAGTCGAGTCCGAATTGGCCGAAGCGCTCGCCGCCCCCTCTTCGAGTCCCGAACAACAACGCCTCAAAGCGGCCTCGGTGATGCGTGCCCGCGGCATGCTGCGGACCGCCATCCGACACCAATAGCGATCGACCAAGATGAGTAGTCCCGCTTCCAATCCGCTGCAGATCGTCGTCGTCGGTGGTGTCGCGGGTGGAGCTTCGGCCGCGGCCCGTGCCCGCCGGGTCGATGCGACCGCCAAAATCACGGTGCTCGAACAAGGCTCCTACGTCTCGTTCGCCAATTGTGGCCTGCCCTATCATGTCGGTGGCGAGATCGCCGAGCGATCGCGATTGCTGGTGACGACCGCCGAACTGTTTTGGAACCGGTTTCGGATCGACGTCCGCACCGGCCACTCGGTGACCGCGATCGATCGTGACCGCAAGACGGTTTCCGGGATCGATCGGTCCCGTGGTGAACCGTTCGAACTGGCCTACGATCGGTTGATCCTGTCGACCGGGTCTGAGCCGATCACGCCGGAGTTCATGCGGCCCGAGTGTCGCAACGTCCGCCACCTTTGGACGCTGCCCGACATGGACGCCATCATGACCGAGCTGAGCGCCGCTGAGGCCCGCCGTGCGGTTGTCGTCGGTGGCGGTTTCGTCGGCCTCGAAGTCGTCGAACAGTTGGCCAACCGCGGGCTCTCGGTGGCGCTGGTCGAACGTGGCGATCAAGTCCTCAAGCCGCTCGATCGGCATTTTGCCGAAATCATCCATCGGCATCTGCGCGATCGAGGCGTCGCGCTGCACCTCTCTGCCGATATCGTCTCGCTGGTCCGCGACGGTGATCGCGCCGCTGGAGTCGAACTGGCCGACGGTCAAGTCTTGGACACCGACCTGGTGATCGTCGGCGCCGGTGTGCGCCCCCGCACCGGGCTGGCATCCGAGGCCGGATTAGCGATCGGCAAGACCGGTGGTGTCGTTGTTGATGAGTTCCAACGGACCTCCGACGAATCGATCTACGCGGTAGGCGACATGGTCGAGTACACCCACGGCGGACTCGGCGAAGCGATGCGGATCCCCTTGGCGGGTCCAGCGAACCGCTCCGGACGGATCGCCGGGGCGCACGCGGCCGCCGGCAGTTCCGAACCGATGGGCGCCGTGCTGGGGACTTCGATCGTCCGCGTGTTCGAGCTCACGGCCGCGTGTACGGGTCTCAATGAAGCGTTCCTGAGTTACCGGGGGATCGAGCATCGCAGCGTGATCATCGAAGCCGCTCATCACGCCGGCTATTTCCCTGGGGCCGAATCGATGCGGCTGAAACTCGTCTACGCTCCGGCCGATGGGCGGATTTTGGGCGCCCAGGGCATCGGCGGCGAAGGGGTCGACAAGCGGATCGACGTGATCGCCACGGCGATGCACTTTGGCGGTACGGTCTACCAACTGGCGCAGCTCGATCTCGCTTACGCGCCGCCTTATGGCAGCGCCAAGGATCCGGTCCACATGGCCGCGTTCGCGGCGATCAATGACCTCGATTCGCGACCGTCGGTCGTCCCGCCCGACTTCGAACTCGACGGCTACCAAGTCGTCGACGTCCGCACCGCGGGGGAACGTGAGCGGTTGCCGCTCGACGGCGCCGTGTCGATCCCGATCGACGAACTCGCCGATCGCTGGGGCGAACTCGACCCGGATCTGCCGACGATCGCCGTCTGCCACAGCGGAAAACGGGCCCACGTCGCAGCTTGCTGGCTGCGGGGGCACGGTTTCGCCGATGTCCGCAACCTGACCGGCGGGATGTCGATGCGGTCGCTCGAATCGTAGCCTCTGTCCGAAAACCATTAGCCGAGCGGCGTTAGCCGCGGTTTCTGGCGGGCCAGCCTCCTGAAAACCGGGGGCTGCGCTGGCGGAAGACTTAGTCGGCGATCAGTTCGTGCAGGTGGACGAAGGTTTTGCCGAGTCGGCCACCGTAGTTGCCGGCGCTGATCTTCAGCAGGCCAGGGGTATCGGCGGCGGCGTGGATCGCCGCCCGAGTGGCAGCCTTGAGGGCGTCGAGGTCACGGCCATTGATGATGATCTCCATCACCGAACCGACGTCGGGTGGCAATTTCGAACGGTCGCCGAGTGATTCTCGCAGCGTCGGACAGTACTCCGCGTAGGTGCTCGCGAACATGAAGCTGTAGCGACTGCCGGCCTTGCTACCGCTGGCGGCGACACCGCCGGGGAATGGGGTGATCGTATCGGGGACCGCCTCGACCGCGATGGCGGCCCGCTGGGCGGCGAGGATCGCGGCCTCCTCGTCGGCCCCGAAGAACCAGAGGTTGCCACCCATCACGCCATCCTGAAACCCGAACCGGCGAGAAAGGAAAAATTCGCCGCCGAGGGTCGGGATCACCCAACCGCGTTCGCCGTAGCGGACATCGCGGAATTGGTGGCCGTCACCGAACAACGCGATCTTGCGGCCGAGCTTAAAGTAATCGGCGACGTCCAAGCGGTTGAAACAGCGGATCGTCGGGCAGGTCAACGCGTTCTGACTGATCCGCGCCAGCATCACCTTTTCGAGATGTTCGCGACGATCCTTGCGAAACCGCGGGACGTGGAACTCGATCACCGCCCCGGGCCGACCATCGGGCGACTCGGCGGCATCGACGTACCCGGCTACCCCGGCCTCGCAGTCGCACAGGATCGTGCTGCTGGCATGTCCGGTGACCGCTGCGACCGCATGCCCCAGCCAGGTCGCATCGCGTCCGGTCAACAGCACTTCACCGTAAATGCTGCGGAATCCTTCGGCGTAAGTATCATCGACAAGTTCTGTCAGGTCGGCCATCGGGGGACTCGGAAGCGGGGCGGAACGAAGCGGTTCTGACTCGCCTGAGCATAACGAACCGGCCCTGACAGAAAACCGGACAGGCGAATTCGAACCGACTCACGCTGCGGCAATCCGAGCGGTTTTGCCGATCAGCGGGTATTCGTCGGCGGCCGTTAAAATTACATTGGACCGCCGCCCGTGGGTATCGTTGTTTGCTCGGTCGCTTTTACGGTTCTACCGATCATCCTGTAGGTTATCGACCAACTTTCGAATCATCATGACTTCCGCAACCGGCTCGCCGTCCGAATCGTTTTTCACCCGCCATGAGTTCGCGATCCGCCGATTGCACTCGTTGACCGGGATCGTCCCGTTGGGCGCTTACATGGTGGTCCACCTGGCCACCAACGCGAGCCTGTTGAACGGCACCGAAACCTTCCAGTCGCTGGTCTACTTGATCCATTCGGCCGGGGCCGCATTGCCGCTCGTCGAATGGGGGCTGATCTTCACCCCGCTGCTGTTTCACGCCATCATCGGCGTCTGGATCGCGCGGACCGGGCACAGCAACACCGGCAATTACAAGTATCCGAGCAATCGCCGGTACAAGTGGCAGCGGATCACCGGGCTGATCGCCTTTGTCTATCTGATGATGCACGTCTGGCACCTGCACGGCTGGGTCCATTTCTCGCCCTGGATCAAACTCGGCGACCAACTCGGGTTCGCCCAATTCCGCGCCTACAACGCCGCCAGCACATTGGCGGTGGCGATGAACAGTCTGTTTTGGCAAGCGTTTTATCTGGTCGGCGTGTGGGCTTGCATCTTCCACCTTGCCAACGGCCTGTGGACCGCCGGGATCACCTGGGGATTGTGGATTTCCGCAGCGGCACAGCGGCGGGCGCTGAGGGTCTGCACCGCCTTCGGGGTGGTGTTGCTGGTAGTCGGCACCAGTGCCTGGTGGGGAGCGATTTCGACCGATCCCGAAGCGGCCAAGGCGATCGAAGACCGCATGTACAAGGCCAACGTCGAAGCCGGTTTGGTCCCCCGCAGCGTCAAGAAACGTACTCAACCCGATCCGGTACTCGGCGACTCGTCCGGCGATGACGCCGCGTCGGAATTGATTTCGACCGGCCCGCTGTCCGACGCCGGACAGTAGTCAGGCGGTGATCCCCAGGCCCCGTTTCCGGTTAATGCACCAGAGAAGCGGCGGTCGAGCCCAGACGATTATTCATTCGATTCAATCATCCGTCCGCCGCTGAAGCGGAAATTTCGGGAGTTACGAAGATATGGCACAGCAGCGAGTCGTGGTTGTCGGTGGCGGTTTGGCCGGTTTAGCGGCAACGATGAAGCTTGCCGAACTCGGCGCCCAAGTCGATCTGATCAGCCTGACCCCGGTCAAACGTTCGCACAGCGTTTGCGCCCAAGGTGGCATCAACAGTTGCAACGACCAGACTCGCCAATTGGGCGACAACGAGTGGAAGCACTTCGACGACACCGTTTACGGCGGCGACTTTTTGAATCACCAGCCACCGGTCAAGGAAATGGCCTTTTGGGCTCCCAAGGTGATCGATCTGATGGACCGATTGGGTGTCCCGTTCAACCGCACCGGTGAAGGTTTCATCGACCGTCGCCGCTTCGGCGGGACACTGTACAAGCGGACCGCGTTCGCCGGCGCAACCACGGGCCAGCAGTTGCTCTATGCCCTCGACGAACAGGTCCGCAGGCGGGAAGCCGAGGGGTTGGTGCGGAAGTTCGAATTTTGGGATTTCCTCGGACCGATCCAAGATGAGACCGGTCGCTGCCGCGGCGTGGTGGCTCAGGACATGGTGTCGATGAAGATCGAGGCCTTCCCGGCCGACGCGGTAATCGTGGCGACCGGCGGCTGCGGGTTGCTGTTCGGCAAGAGCACGATGAGTGTCTTCTGCACCGGCAGTGCCGCGAGTCGCTGTTTTCAGGCCGGAGCCCGTTATGCCAATTGTGAGTTCATCCAGGTCCACCCGACCGCGATTCCGGGGGCCGATAAGCTGCGTTTGATGAGCGAATCGGCTCGAGGCGAGGGTGGTCGTGTCTGGGTGCCGCGTACGCCTCACGATTCCCGCGCCCCGAAGGATATTCCTGCCGGTGACCGGTTTTATTTCCTGGAGGAACGCTATCCCAAGTATGGCAACCTCGTCCCTCGCGATATCGCGACCCGCGAAATCTTTGATATCTGTGTCAACGAAGGGCTCAGTGTCGACAGCGATCGGATGTGCGTCTATCTCGATTTGACCCATATTCCCAAGGCCGAACTCGATCGCAAACTCGGTGGGATCTTGGAAATCTACGAAAAGTTCCAAGGGGTCGACCCGCGTTTCGAACCGATGAAGATTTTCCCGGCGGTTCACTACAGCATGGCCGGGTTGTGGGCCGATTACGCCAAGTCGGGTGACGGCGGGCTGCTCCCTGGGTCGCCCCGGAACCAGATGACCAGCATCGAGGGCCTCTACGCGATCGGTGAGTGCGATTATCACTACCACGGTGCCAACCGACTCGGCGCCAACTCGCTGCTCTCTTGCATCTTTTCGGGGCTGTTCGTCGGCCCGTCGATCATTAATTACATCGCGAACCAGCAGGGCGGGTATGCCGAGGTCCCATCGTCGTTGACCGAAGCGGCGGTGAAAACCCAGCAGGAGCGTCATGACAAGTTGCTCAAGACTTCGACCGGCGACGAGAATCCGTATTTGATCCACCAGGAGATGGGTGATCTGATGACTCGCGCGGCGACGGTCGTACGGCGAAATAAGCAACTTGAAGAGGCGATCGGTCACATCGACGAATTGCACGAGCGGGCGATGCGGGTCAGCCTTTCCGACGGTGGGCACTGGACCAACCAAAATGTGATCTTTGCCAAGTCGGTGCAAGATATGTTCCCACTCGCGAAGAGCCTGTTGCACGGTGCGCTGCTGCGGGACGAATGTCGCGGGGCCCACTACAAGCCCGACTTCGAAAAGCCGAGTTTGACATCCGAAGAGCCGGTGGAGCGGCGGCGACAAGCCGAAGTCTGGTGCGACGAGTTTGAGGCGAACAACCGTAAGTTCCTCAAGAGCACCATCGCGACGTGGGATACCAACAGCAATCAGCCTCAGATGAGTTATGAGGACGTCGATACGTCGCTGATCCCGCCTCGGCCACGGCTTTATGGGTTGGTCGGAGCCGAGGCGATCGAGGAGGTTTGGAACGAGCGGGCTAAAGCCAAGGCGGACAGCCAGCAAACGGCCACGTCGACACATTGATTCCCGGTTTTTTATTCGCCAGCCATTTCATATCCGTCCAGATCAGAGGGTTTTAACGTGATCGCTCCCATCCCAACGAAGAAGAATCCGCCCAGCGAGATCCGTGTCCGTGTGCTCCGCCAGAACGGCCCCGGTGAAGAGCCCTATTGGGAACTGTTCGATGTCGGCTACGAGCGGGAGATGAACGTTATCAGCGTGCTGCAGAAGATCGCGGCGAAGGGAAAGAACGTCGACGGCAAGAAGGTCGCTCCTGTCGCCTGGGATTGCGGTTGCCTCGAAGAGGTCTGCGGCTCCTGCACGATGGTCATCAACGGCCAGGTTAGGCAATCGTGCAGTGCCTTGGTCGATCGTTTGCTCGCCGACGAACCCGACGAAATCGTCCTCGAGCCGATGTCGAAGTTCCCCGTGATTCGAGACTTGATGGTCGACCGCCAGCGACTGTTTCGCGCCCTCCAACGCGTTAAGGCTTGGGTCCCGGTCGATAGCTATTACAACCTGGGCCCCGGCGAACGGCAATCGACGAAGGAGCAAGAACGTGCCTATCCGCTGAGCCAATGCATGAGTTGTGGCTGTTGTCTCGAGGCTTGCCCGCAGTACAACAAGATCGAGCTGACCCGCAACGAGGGCGAAACCGACGAGCAGTTCGAAGCCCGCAAGTTGGCGGCTTTTGACGAAGCGTTCGTCGGGGCTCATGCGATCTCGCAGGCGATGCTGTTCAACCACAACCCGACCGGTAAGGCGATCGCTGGTGAACGTCTCGATGCCTTGATGGGACCCGGTGGCGTGTCGGCGTGTGGAAACGCTCAAAACTGCGTCGCGGTCTGTCCCAAGGAGATTCCGCTGACGACATCGATCGCACGAGCCGGTCGAGCGACGACGTTTGCGGCGATTAAGAAATGGTTTGAGACCTGAGCGGTCGAGCAGCATGTCCTCTGAGTCGCTCACCTTCCTCCGCAACTTCATTCGCCATCCGGTGAAGGTAGGGGCGATCGCGCCGAGCAGTCGCGGCTTGGCCGACATGATGGTTCAGAGCGTCGATTGGGATGCCGCCGACTCGGTGGTCGAATACGGCCCAGGGACCGGCGTATTCACGGAGCGAATTGTCGATCGGCTCAAGCCGGATGGTCGTTTTTTCGCGATCGAACAGTCGGCGGAACTCGCCGAGCGGACTCGGCAGCGGTGTCCCGGCGTGACCGTTTATCAGGACAGCGTCGCCAACGTGGAGGCGCTTTGCGAGCAGCAGCAGATCGTTCGCGTCGACGCGATCCTCTGTGGGCTCCCTTGGGCTGCGTTTCCCGAATCGCTGCAACGCGAATGCATGGATGCGATGCTCCGCGTGCTCCGGCCCGGCGGGCAATTCGCGACCTTCGCCTATTGGCAAGGCGTGGCACTCCCGGCCGGTCGCCGTTTTTCTCGATTACTCCGCGCGAGCTTTGCGGAAGTCCGCCGCAGCCCGACCGTGTGGCGAAATCTACCGCCCGCTTTTGTCTACCGTTGCCGCCTCTAGGCTCTGTCCGAAAACCGTTCACAGAGCGTCTGGGCTATCAGCCGCAGGGCGATCGGTGTCTTAAAAATTATTAGACAAATCAGGGCAACGGGCGCATCTTGATGGGTGATGGACTCTTCACACACCTTTTCCCGATGCATCCGTGAGTCTGCCGAACGGATCGCCGAAAGCGGCCCGGCGGCGCTGGCGGGCTTGTACGACTTGGCCGCCCGGCGGTTGGTGCGGTATGCCATCGCGATCACGCGGAACCAGCACGACGCCGAAGACGCGGTTCAGGCCGCGTTGGTTCGGGTCGCCGACTCGCCACGATTGCTCGGCCGTGCCGACCAACCGTGGCCCTACCTGCTGCGAATGGTACGCAACGAATCGCTGGTCATTTTGCGGCGAAAACGGCGTTGGACATCGTTGGTCAATCTGGCCGATCTGTTGACTCGTCGCGGTGTCGATGAGGTCGAACGGGAGGAAACCTATCGGCAGGTGTGGGCAGCGCTGCGGACGCTGCCGACCGAGCAGAGTGAGGTTGTGGTTTTGAAAATTTGGGAGTCGATGACGTTCCTACAAATCGCTGAAGTGCTCGACGCGTCGCCGTCTACCGTCGCCAGTCGCTATCGATACGCGATGGAAAAGCTGGCCCGCAGCCTGGGGCGGTCGATGCCGTCAGACGCACCGCAGGCTTCTCCGCTACTGAGTTCGCCACTGCGACCGGGGGGCGGGCGATGACGGATCATGACGCAGGCCGAGACGGATCGACCGACGCTCGTGGCGATCGTGAACCGTTGGACATCACCGCGATCGAAGCGATGATCGCGGCATCCGGCGATTACGTCTTCCCGTCCGACGATTTGCGGCCGCGGGTACTCGAAGCCGCCCGAGAGCGGTTTTGCCTCCGGCGGACATGGTGGCATTTGGCGGGTGCGATGGTGGCGGCGACGCTCTGTGTCTGCTGCGGCGTTTCACTTTCAAACCGCTTGCAGGCGCGAGCCGAATCGGCCGCGATGCCACGGGGTCAAGAACTCGACCGGCGGATCGTCGACCGTGGTGCCGAGTCGGGTGAGAGTCGCGATTGGGCGTTGGCCGAGATCGTCGGCGATTGGCGTGATGAACTCGCCGGCCGTGTCGGCGACGGCGAGGCCAATTCGCGGCCGACGGCGACGAATCGACGAACCGAATAGACAAATCGTCGCTGCTGGCGCATCGGTTCTTGTAACGCCTCCCACGCCGCCAGCTTTCAGGTCGCTACCGCCATGTCCGAGTCGCCGCTCCAACCGCTCGAGCGATTTCATGACGAGCTGAGATCACTCGTCTCGACCGGGATCGAAACCGATCTCGGGATCGACGGTTCGGCGGCCCGCATGACGGACGAACTCGAGCGGATCCATGCGGCGATCTCGGTCCGCGTCGGCCTCGGGCAAACGCTCGCTGCGGCGATCGGCGAGGAGGCGACGTTGCCGCCGAAGTATCGAGCCGCGGCGATGGCTTGGGTCCGGTTCGATTCGCCTTCGCAGGTACTCGACGCCGTCACCACGACGGCCGAGCGTGACTTGGCTCTCGACCGCGCTATCCGAGTCGCATTCTGGCAGACGGCGATGACGCTGGGATTGGTCTGTATCGGTCTGGCGTTCACCGCCAGTTGGCTATCGCCGCGACTCGATTCGATCTACGAACAATTGCAGATCGAACCGTCGTGGCCTGCGCTTTGGCTGGCCACGGTCCGTGACTCGGTTCCCCTTTGGGCCACGGCGGTCGCATTCGCTTACTTGGTGATCATCTGGTTCGGGCGCCGGTCCGAGCGGAATTGGGGAGGCTGGTGGCTGCATCGATTGCCGTTGATTCGACGGCGTCAGGAGATGATCGGTCGAGCCCGCTCAGCCGATTTTTTGGCCGACTGGCTGCGTCACGATTTGCCCTTGTCCGATGGAGTCCGCTACGCGGGCGCATTCGTCACCGAGCGGACGACCGGCACGGACGACGCTGCGCTCCGATTGCCGCCGCTGATCGACTGGGCGGTGACGGGCAACGTGGCGGGTGAGCCCCGCTGGTCGGTACTGCGGACGGTCGCCGAAGTCTATCGGGAAATGGCTCAACGCCAGGTCGTGCTCTGGTTTCGCTCGGTCCCGTTGTTGATCGCTATCGCGATCTGTGGCTTCGCGGTGCTGCTGTATGCCCTGGGAGTCTTCTTGCCGGTCATCGCGCTGCTCGAGGACTGCATCGTCGAAGGAGTTCATTAGCCATGTCGCTGTTTGGAAGCCGCTCGACCGAAGCTGAGGTCAACCTATCGACAGATCGACTCGCTTCGTTGGTCGCGGACCGAGACGTGATGGCGGAGGCTTTGTCGGCGTTAGCCCAGGAGCCACTGACTCGGGGCGAGCGATGGCGGCTTGAACGATTGATCGGACGGATCGATAGCTTGAGCGCCGACGCCAGTGGCAGAGCATCGGTCGCGCCGGCCATTACCGGAAACGTGACGGCGCAAGGGGACGACTCGCCGCGGCCGAGCCAATCCTTGTTGACGATTTCACGGTCGTTGGCGGAGTCGCCGCGAGGACGCATGCCGGCCGGTCTGGTCTATCCGTCGGTCGTGATCGGATTGACTCTGCTGGTAGCGATCGGTCTGGGGATCGGTGTCGTCCCGATGTTCGAAACGATGTTTGACGAGTTCGGGCTGACTCTGCCCGTGCCGACCGCCGCCGTGGTCGGGTTATCGCGGTGGCTGAGACTGGCGCTGCGATTTTGGATCGTGATGGTTGGCGTTTTTCTCGTACTCGGCGGAATCCTTTATTTCGGGGTTCGCCCCTTACAACGCTGCTGCAATCGATGGGGGTTTTGGCGTCGCGGGGGAACGCCCAAGTTGCTCGCGATGTCACGGTTTGCCCGCGATCTGGCTGATCGAACCGAGACCGGCGAACGGGTCGAGGACGCGATCCGTAGGGCCGGATCGGCCTGCGGCGATGAGTTCATCGCGTCGTCCGCGACCCGCTTGGCGACGGGTTGGGGGGCGGTACCGAGCACAGCGATCCGACCGGTCGACGACCGCTTTCCGGCGAATTTGATCGAGGCATTGGATGGCGATCGGGCAGACACTGGCCGACCCAATGTGGCTTTGCTGCGGACCCTGGCCGACCTCTACGCCGAACGAGCGGCGGTCCGATCGGAGACCGGTACAACGCTGCTGGGGATGATCGCGTTGATGGTCGTCGGCCTGTTCGTCGGCGGCACCGTGTTGTCACTCTTTATGCCACTGATCAATTTAATGACGGGTTTGTCATAATGATTGAACTGTTCCCCTCTTTGCTGACGGCGCGATGGCGGACGTCGATGGTCTGGCCGGGTGATTCGCGGGCGGCGATGCGGCGTTCGTTGATCCGCATTCTGGCGGTGGCGCATGACGAACGGTTGCCGGCTGCGACGCTGGTCGCGAATCTCGCGGCCGAGCACCGGGGCATCAATCGTCGGTTGCTGCGGCGTTTGGCCCGGCGACTGGAAACGGGCCTGCCGTTGATCTCTGCACTCGAACAAACACCTGAAGTG
>SKZY01000351.1 GCA_007127095.1 Planctomycetaceae bacterium | reverse complement strand
GGCTGCCGGGCAGACCGCCGGGTGGCGTTTCGACGCGTTTGACGATGTCGGGGTGTCCCCGTTTGACACCTTCGTACCAGCGTCCGTTGGTCGACCGTCCCATCGGGGCGCGTTGGTTGTCGTCGATGTCTTCGGTGCTCTTGGGATTGTTGGGGATGTAATCCCATGACGGATCTTCAAAGTCGTCGGATACCCCGGCGATTTCGGTACCCGTCCCCGGTACCACCGGTCGCTGCGCCGATGCGACCAGCGGCGTTCCGATCAATACTCCGCAGGTCATTGCCAGTCGTCCAACAACCGTTCTGGTCCAGTAATGCGGCAGCACCATCTCACCCTCACTAGGTATCCGTGGCCGGCAGGGCCGGCAAAAATGACTTATTCGTTTGGATCGACAATGCCCGATCAGCATCTTGAGTACGATTGTTAAAAACGCTCCACTGACCCGACAGTCGGTGCCGCCAACGGCCGCCGGTTGTGGCTCTCGCGCACCTCCGGCCTCCCCCCGCTTCGTAGATGATGAACCTTCTGTTCCAAGGCGAATTGCCTCCGGCAATGGTGGTTCCGCTGGCCGCCACGGTGGCCGCTGCCGTCGTTTGGTTCTACCGTCGCGAAACGCGGCGCCTCGGTTCGATTCACGCCTGGTCGTTGCCGCTGCTCCGTGGCGGCGCCGTATTTTTGACGTTGCTGGTGCTGGCCGGTCCCGTCCTGCGACACCAACGCGTGATCGGCACGATTCCCCGCGTCGACGTCTTTGTCGATGCCAGCGACAGCATGCTGGTCCGTGACGGCGACGGCCCGACGCGGTTGCAACGGGTTTGGCATCGATTGAGCGGCGATGGCGATCACCCCGGTTGGCTGGAAGAAGCTCGCCAGACGCACCATATTTTCCTGCACCAATTGATGGATGATCAGGCCCGCTTGATTTGGGATTCCCGCTCCGATCGACCGATCCCGACCGGCGCTGACTTGATCGTCGACGATTCCGAGGCGGTGACCAAGCCTGGGCGGATCACTAACCTGTCCGACCCGATCGCCATCCGGGTGCTGACGGAAGCAGGCGATGCAGGCGATGCAGGCGATGCAGGCGATGCAGGCGACTCGGACGATCGCTCCTCCGCCGCCGACGATTCTTCCACAACGCCCAGCCCGTCCGGAACCGATGCCACGTCGGCAGGCTCACCGCCGACCCGATCCGGCCCTCGCCGCGCCGTGCTGCTATTGTCCGACGGCCAACACAACGCCGGTGCATCGCCGCAATCTCTGGCGCAACGACTCGGCGACGCGACGATCCCGGTCTACACCGTCGGCGTCGGTGCGGCTGCCGAACCCCGTGATGTGGCGATGTTGGGAATCGATGTGCCCGGCAGCGTCGCCGCCAACGGGCGAGCGAGCGGCCAGCTGACGATCAAGGACTTGGCGGGTGAGGGCGAATCGGTTCGGGTCCGGATCACGATGGGCAACCAGACCGTGTGGCAGCAAACCTTGCCGAGTGAAAACCGGGTCTCGCGGCGGATCGCTTTCGATTTCGCCGTCGGCCCGCTGGTGGCTCAGTTGCAGGCCTCGGGGGCCGAGGCGTCCGGAATCGCCGAAGCGACGGCCGGACGCGGGTCTGGCATCGAGCGATCTCGGATCACGTTGTCGCTGCAGGCGACGGTCGAACCGATCTCCGACCAATTTTTCGCCGATAACAATGCCCTCGATTTTCGATTGGCGGCGAACCTGCGGCAGCGGCGGTTGTTGATCGTCGATTCCCGCAGTCGCTGGGAAACGCGTTATCTGCGAAACCTGTTCGACCGTGACCCGACCTGGCAGGTCGATACCGTGTTGGCCTGGCCCCGCTCCTCTGGCGGCAACATCCGGCGGCACTTGATCGAAGGCAACTTTCCGGCCGATGCGCCGACGATGGCCGGCTACGATGCGGTGATTTGGGGTGATTGTGGCGCCGACGCCTTCGACGACGATCAACTCAAGCGAGTCCGTGACTTCGTCTCGCAAGGCGGTGCGATCGCTTTCATCGATGGCGATCGCGACGGGTTGAAGGGGTTGGTCAATTCGCCGGTCGGACCGTTGCTGCCGGTCAAGTTCGGTGGCGATGCGATGGTCGATGGCGTCGTCGGGCTGCGGCCGACAGCACTCGGTTCCGCTCAACCGGCATTGCGACTCGGTGACGATGACTCCAACGCACCGATCACTCGGCGACCCGATGGAAGATCGTCGACCACTTCCAAAAGTGGTCTCACGGACGCTGCCGACTTGGCTTCGAATTGGGATCAGATCCGACCACCGACTGCGATTCGCAGCACCGAGGTATTACCGGGTGCCGAGGTTTGGCTGGAAGCGACCGTGGACGAAGCTTCCGCTCCCGTGCCAGCGTTGGTCACACGGCTGTTCGGTGGCGGTCAAGTGGTTTACCTAGCGTTCGACCAGACCTGGCGTTGGCGATACCGTGTCGCCGACCGTGACCACACACGGTTCTGGAATCAGTTGCTGGAGGCGATCATGCAGCCGCCGTTCGAGGTTCGCGACCAATATGTCGCCCTGGCGACCGATGCCCCTCAGTACACCGCGGGTGATTCGGCGACGATCCGGGCCCGGCTCCGGGACGGTGAAGGGAATCCGGTCGGCGATGCGATCGTCGAAGCGGTCTTGCGGGCCGCCGATGGCGAAACCCGCACCGTGTTGCTGCGTAGTATTGATAGCGATCGCGGCGTTTACGAAGGTCGTTCGCCGCCGCTGGTCGCCGGCGAATGGGAACTGTTTGTCAGGGCTGCCGGGTATCAGGCTTCCGAATCGGTACGGTCATCGATCTTGGTTGTCCCGCCGCCGAATCGTGAAAGCTGGCGGATCGCCCAAGACGCCGACCTGCTCCGTTCGCTGGCCGACGTCTCCGGGGGCGTGTACGCTGACGAACAGGACGCCGATACGGTTTGGCGGGCGATCAACCCGCTCAGCGAAGGTCGTATCGAAACCCGTCGCTACGCCCTGACGGAATCGTATCCTTGGTTCGCCGCCATCCTCGGTCTGCTGACGGTCGAGTGGTGGTGGAGGAAAAAATCGGGTTTGATCTGACGCCATGAGCATCGCCATCGATCCGGTCATTCACGACCGATTGAACCGCTTCACCCGCCGCCAACGCACCTGGATCGTGATCCGCGCGGCGGCGGTCGCGGTAGCGTTCTGGATCGTCAGCGTGTTGGCGGTGACGGTGATCGACGCGTTGTGGGTGATCGAACGCGGCCCCCGGTCGCTGTTGACATTAGCGACCTATGGCTTGGCCCTGGCTCTGTTCGCCCGACTGACGCTGACGCCGCTCCGTCGCAATACCCCGCTCAATCGGGCCGCGTTGGCCGTCGAAGGCGCCAAGCCGGAAATGCGGGACCGTTTGTTGTCAGCGATCGAATTGGCGAATGCGTCGGCCGACGGGTCGTTGACCGGGTCACCGGTCTTCGTCGCAGCGGCACAGCGGGATGTCGCGATCAAGATCAATCCGCTCGATGTCCGAGAGTTGTTGCCGCTGCGACTGTTGCGACGGCCGCTGACGATCGCCACGCTGCTGCTGGTCGCCGCGATCTCGTTGGTGCTGTTTCCCGACTTGCAGTACGGCAACCGATTCGCCCGGGCGATCATCCCTGGAATCGATCTCGACCGCGTTTCGCGGACAAAAATCACGATTGTCGAACCGAGCCCCGCCGCGACGGTCGTTCCGGCCGACGAACTGACGGCCATTCGGATCGAAACCTTCGGCTATCCGGCATCGCACGGCCGGTTGCAATGGGAGTCCGCCGACGGCCGGGGCGCTGTGATCGAGATGAAACGGCTCGACGATGGTCAATCGGTTGACGATGACGGCCGGACGATGACCCAATTGGTGGCAAACCTGCCCGTCGGGCAACAGCCACTGACCTACCGTATCCTCGCTGGCGACGGCGTGACCGCCTGGCACCGTCTGGAACCGCGGCAGCGTCCCCGGGTCACCGGTTTCGAGTTCGAAATCAGCCCGCCCGATTATGCCCGCTTGCCCAGCCGTACCGAGTCGGCCACCGATGGCGAGTTGCAAGTGATCAAGGGCAGCTCGGTGAACCTGCTGGCCCGCTTCGATATGCCCGTTGTCGATGTCGTGTTCCGCTTGGTCGGTGAAGACATTCGGTTGCCGATGGTTGCCGATGCGGACGGCTGGCGGGTGAAGCTGCGGATCGATGGCGATGATCGCTACCAGATTCTAGCCCGCGGTGCCGAAACCGGATTCGATAACTCACTCAGCCCTCAATACCGACTCGTCGCCCTGCCCGATATGCCGCCACGGGTCGCCTGGGTCGACTCCGAGTCCGCGGCACCCACGACGGCCACGCGGGGCACCATCCCAAACGGTGCTCGGGAATCCGACACGCGGGGCGAGCCTCGTCGCCGACTGGTCACGTCGCGGTCGATCGTTTCGCTGGGAGGCGTGGCCGATGACGAAATGCCGATCAGCCAATTTTTCCAAGAATCGGCCGTCAATCGCGGACCCTGGCAGACCGATTCGCTGGATTCGCAGACGGTCGGTGAGGAGTTTGGCAGTCGGGTCGAACTCACCTGGCCATGGGATATCACTCAATTGGTATCAGACGACGAATCGCTCAAGCCAGGTGATTTGATCCGCACTCGCGTCGTCGCCGTCGATCGGGCCGGGCAACGTGGCGAGTCGGAAATCCGGGAATACTTGATCAGCGACGAAGCGCTCAGCGATCGCCGACGAGAAAACCTGCGGCAATGGGGCGAATTGGCCCGTGGATTCGACCGCTGGTCCTCCGGCGTTTCGGAGCAAGCCGTCAGTCTTGGGCTGCTGGTAACCGACCCATCCGCTGCTAACCTCGAGGGTGCCGAACCGAGCGATGCAGGCGATCGCAACAGCGAGACTCTATCGCAGCAGACGGCGGCGCTGCTGAAGCGGATCATCACGATGGCCGGTCAGGCGTTGCATGATGGCGAAGCGGCCGAACTCGAAATGCTCGCCCGAGGTATCGCTAGGATCGAATACGATCTGGTTCGAGCTGAGTCCGAGATGGCGAGTGAATCGGCGGAGTTCAACCAACTGGTCCCGTCAGCGATCATGCTCCGCGATGCCGCTCGACAAGCGACCGCACACCGGTTGGCGGTCACGCTGGCCGATGACTTCGATCGGATGACACGGTCGATGAAACCGCTTGTCGACGAGACCTCCGACATCCGTTGGGAATCGTTCGGGCGATACCACCGGGTCACCGAACAGCAATTCCGCGAAGTCGCTGCTTTGCTAACCGCTTGGCGGTCGCTGACGCCCGATTCGACCCGAAATCATAATGATAAGTTGCTCCGCTGGATCGACGGTTGGCTCAACCGATTGGCCGATAACAGTAGCCCCGATGTCGGCGAAACACGGGTCCGTGAAACGACGCGAGAGCTTTTCAAGGACATCAACGGTCGCCGTCGCTACGGGATGCTCGATGGCCGTTTGCCGTCGATGCAGATCGATTCGCACAATCGGCTTCACGATTTGGCCGGCCAGGCCTACCCACTGATTCAATCGGCTGCGGGATCCCGCCTCAACGAACGGTTACTTGCGGTCGGTGAACTGCTGGGCCGCGATGCCGAAAGCAATCTCCGCCGACCCGAGGCCGACCGGCGGTACGTCGCCGATGCCCGGCTCGCCCGCCGGGTGCTCGATATCTTGACCGCCGACGACTTTCAGCCGCCCGACGAGCGGTCGATCGAGGACGTTCTGGCCGATATCGCCGCAGCCTATCAACGGCTCGAAGCCGGCCATCGTTGGCATCAATCGGTGTTGGAACTGCGGGCGCTGGCCGATGTCGAACGTTGGGATGTCGATTCGGCCGCTGCCCGATTCGATGCCCCGATGCGTTGGGAGCGGATCGGGCGTGGCCTCGTACACGCCCTGACGGCGCTTGAGCGAGCCGGGGTCGAGTGGTCGATTCGAGAGCCGCTGCAACAAGCCGTCAACAGTCGCGAATCGTCTCGCATCCACTCGGCAATCACGTCGCGTCGTTGGCAGCAGGTCGCCGCGATTTCCGTCGCTGATGATCTGGATGCCCGCCATTCGGATCTGCTCTCCACCGGCCAGGCGCTGGTGCCGATCATGGCGGAGGCCCGCCGCCGACTCGAAGCCTATCTCCCCAATCTGTCGGAAATGGCCAGCGAAACCGCCGAATCGCTACGTGCCGCCGAACAGGCCGCCCGCCGAGATCGCGATCATCAACCAAAACCGAGCGTCGCCGCGGAGAGCCTTGAAGAATTGCGTGAGGAGATCGATCGCCGAGCCGAGGAACTCAGAGCAGCCCTCGTCGACGAGGCGAATACGCAAGACCTGATGACCGCCGAAGGGCTCAGCCGCGCCCGCGATGCCGATATCGCAGCCCGAGCGATCGAAAAGCGGATCGACGAGGCCGCGACGGCGACGCAACAAGCGCTGGCTGAGGCCGCTTCAGCCGATGACGACGCGGTGGCTGATCAGGCGCTCCGTTCCGCCGCCGGGCCGCTCGCCGATGCCGCCGAAACGCTCGAACAGATCGCTCAACACTTCGCTCGCTCAGACGCCACTGAGCGGCAAGCCGGCGACCAGGCCGAACCGCCTGCCCCGCCTGCTTCGCTCGCTAACCTGGAACAGGAACTCGGACTCCAAGATGAACTCGACCAGCGGTTTGCCCGAAGTCAGGCTTTGGCCGACGCGTTGCAGGCCGATCCACGGGAAATGCTCAAAAAACTTTCTCGTGAATTAAACCGCAATCGTCAGATGCAAGACGAGTTGAGCCAGATCGTCGCTCGCTCGATCGTCGATGCCCAACGCGAATTGGACCAGCAGGCCCGACGTGAACGCGAACTTCGGTTGGACTTGGAACGTCACGATGCGGGACTTTTGGCGGAAAAACGTCGACTCGAAGAGACCATCCGCAGCGTCATCGACCATACCGCGACTGTCCAGCGATCGATGCTTCATACCGCCAGACAGGCCGCCGCGACTCTGAACCAAAAAACGCTGCCGGAGGAACTGGTCGGACGCGCCGAAGCCGCCCGGCAAGAACTCGATGCCGCTGCCGAAGCGTTGCAACAAGCCGCCCGCGACGCGTCGTCGCTCCGCTCGGCAGAACAAGAATTGTTCGCTGACCTCAGACAAACTGCGGAGTCGCTGCAGGACCGCCTCGGGGAAGCGACCGATCGACTCACGGATGGCGAACAGCTGATCGCCGAACTGCGAGACGACCCGCGAGCAGGACTCGACGGTGAACCCCGCAGCGCGGAACAACGCGACATGCAGAACCTGCAGCGGCAGGGACGCGATACGCTCGCCAGCTCCGTCCGTAATCTGCAAAATCGTGCCAGTAAGGCCGCTAGCAACGCGGACCAACAGGTTCGCCAAGCTAAGTCGCAAGCTCAGCAGGCCGAAAAACAATTGGCCGAAGCCCAAAAACAGTTGGACAAAGAACCCGACAGCCCCGCACTCCAACGTCGTCGTGAACTCGCCGCCGCTAAGCTGCAAAACGAACAGCGACGTGTCGCAGACGCAACCGCAGATGCCAGCCGCCGCCAAGCGGTCGTCGACGAGGCCCGCGAGCGGTTGGCAGAGATCGGACGGACTTCCTTGCCGCAGCTCGATAGCCAACGCCCCGCCGGCGAGTTGGCCGAATCGATGCTTAAAAGTGGGATCGACGACCTGCGGAAACAGCAGGCCGAACTCGAACAGGGGCTTGTACCGTTCGCCGAGTTGCCGCAATTGCGTACTGATTCACAACGATTGGAAACAGCCAGTCGGGTGCAAGCCGAGGTCCGTAGCGATGTCGCACGGGCCGCCGAAAACCTGCGACGGGCTGCGCGGCATCAGCAGCGACTCGGTGACGACGATCAGGCCGATCGATTGTCGGAAATCGCCGTCGCGGTCGCCAATGTCGCCGATAACGAGGTCTCACGAGCCGCCGAAACACTGACCGATGCCGCCGCCCAAGCCGCTGCCGCTGCCGATTCATCCGCCGAATCGACGGCTGCCGGTGAACGGCTCGGCGAGGCCGAAACCGCGATCGCGAATCAGGCTCAAGCCTTGTTGGAACAGATCGACCAGACCCAGCAGGATGCGGAGTCCCGCGGTGATCCCGATAGCCAAGCCGAAAATGCCGCCCGCCAGTTGGCACAAACGCTCGACGAACTCGATCGCTCCTTGACCCAATCCCGTGGTGATGATTCCGACCCACCCCAGCCCTCAGCCGAAGGGCAGCCGCCCGCCGGTGAATCGCAGTCGGGTGACGCCGAATCAGGCGAAACAGGGGCAGCAGGTGATCAACCGCCCGGCGAACCGACGCCCGGCGACCCATCGTCGCCGGGGCAGAGCGGCCAATCACAGCCAAGTTCGCCGACGTTGGCCTCCGCCGCCCGCCGGCAAATGCAGCAATTGGCGATGCGGCGGACCCTGCCCTCAGAGTCTCCCGGAAATGACCCTTCGCAAGGTCCAGCCGGCGACGAAGCGACGGGCGAAAGTGACGCCACGGCCGGCCAACCCGGCGACGGTGATTCCCAGCAATCCGGCGCCGGAAGCCAGGGCGCCGATCCGGCGCTGTTCGGCCTCGGCGACGTCTCCCGCGATGGCGATAGCGACTGGGGGCGGCTGCGACAACTCGAGTCAGAAGACGCCAGCGTCGGTAGGCGAGTCGAAATCTCTCCCGAATATCGCCGTCAAATCGAAGCTTACTTTCGCGTGATCGCCGAACAGGCCCAACAGCCATGAACCAGCTCAATCGGCCTTCCTGGCGCCGGCTCGTAAGCCGCTTGGCGAGTGTCGCCGCCAGCTTGTTGATCGTCGCCAATCCGACGCTGTTGTCCCGCCCGGCCGTGGCCGCCGATGACCGTGTCGATGACGCCGATTTCGGCAACATCCGCGGACTCGACGACCAAGCGATCGATCGCTCGGTGCGGGCTGGGATACGCCATCTGCTGTCGCTGCAACACCGAGACGGCTCGATCCACGACCGCGGCCATGACACCTCGATGACCGCACTGGCGGTGATGGCGATGGCCAGCGTCGGAACCCTGCCGGCTGACCCCACGGTCGAATCGGTGGCGATGCGACGGGCGATCGATTTCGTCGTCAACCCCAATGCCCCTGTTCGCTCGCCCCGCCAAGATTCCCAAGGCTACTTCGGCCGCGCCGACGGGTCGCGAATGTACGGGCATGGGATTACGACGCTGATGCTGACCGAGCTCGTCGGGATGGGCGCCGATGACCAGCAAGACATCCACATCCGTCAATCACTCGACGCGGCGCTGAACGTGATCCTGTCGGCCCAACGAATCAAGAAGTCTTCGAATAACCAAGGTGGATGGCGCTACACTCCCGAATCGACTGACTCGGACCTGTCGGTGTCGGTCTGGCAATTGATGGCGCTGCGGTCGGCCAAGAACGACGGAATGCCGATCCCCAGCGAAGCGATCGATCAAGCGGTCCACTATCTCGAAATGTCGTTCACCTCGCCGCTCCAACCCGACGGCACCCCCCGCGAACCGCTGGCCGGATTCAGCTATACCCCCGGGCAAAGCCGACCGACCTTCGCGATGACCGCCGCCGGATTGTTGGCGATGCAGGTCTGCGGTCGCTACGATTCGCCGCTGACACACGCGGCCGCCGATTGGTTGCTGGAAAATCCACCCAAATTGGACGAACGATTTTTCTATTACGGTACCTACTACTACGCCCAAGCGATGCACCAACGCGGCGGACGCCATGCCCAGGAAGCCGCCGGCTTGGTCAGCAAATTGCTGCTGTCCGAACAGAATTCCGACGGATCGTGGTCCAGTACCCGCGGCGAAGAACGCAATTACGGATCAGCCTACGCCACCGCCCTGGCCGTGCTCAGCCTGAGCGTGACCTACCACTACCTGCCGATCTACCAACGCTGATAACAGGCCAACGCCGGCGAAACAAAGACCCCCCCCGCTTGGGATGGCCGGGCATAAGCAAGGGGAGGGTCTCCTGCAGCTCCTCGAAAGCAACCACCACCCTGCACCCGCGAGGCCGCATGGCTCGCGCCATGGCGTTAATGCCCGTCGACTTTTCTGGTAATTCCGGTCAGTTTGACTCGATCGATTACGCCGACTTTGCCGATGAATCGAAAAGCGAACGTGCGGGGGGGCAATCCTGCATTGTGAGTCCATCGATGGTTCGGCGATTTGCCCATCCATTCATTTCGAATCGGAAGCTCGTTTCCGCCGTGATCACGGCGTCAGCAGCGCCGTTGGCCGTTTGGGTCGCCTTCGGTTTCAGCTCGGCCGCGGCGCAAAACCGCGCTGAACCGGCCGTCAAACAGTGGCGAGTCGTCTCTTCGGAACCGAAGCCGACCGCGACAACGCCGGCTTTACCAACGGCCGAGCCGATGGTCGATCCGGCGGTCGTGCGGGCCGCGTTCAATGCCGATCCGCATGACATGGCCGTCGCCGACCAGGTCTTCACCGAGTCGCACTCGGGAGGTGATTGCGACCACTGCGGCGGTTGTGATCGCTGCGAAATCCTCGATCGATCGCATGGTTCATTCCCCGGTGCCTGGTTGACCGGCGAATACTTGCAGTGGTCGGTCTCCGCTGCCGATCTGCCGCCGCTGCTCCGAGCAACCCCTGGCGCGAGTCCCGCGCAGACTGGTCTGCAATCGGTCCCCGGCCAAACGCTGTTCGGGCCCGGCGTCGGTGACATGTCGCTTTCGGGATTTCGCATTGCCGGCGGTTTCTGGACCGATGCGAGCGAAACCACGGCGGTCGAGTTCTCCTATTCTGGCCTCCCCGAAGCGAGCGATCGTTTCCTTTTCGATAGCAGCCAATTCCCGACGATGGGACGGCCCTATTTCGATAGGGACGGCGCTAACGCCGGCTTCATCGTCGCCCATCCAGATATCAGCGATGGTCAGATCGCTTTTACCAACACCACCGAAATGCACCTCGTCGACGCCTTTCGACGTGACTTGGTGTTCGAAAATCACCACCGCCAAATCGATACGCTGATCGGACTCCGCTACGCGTCTCTTTCCGAAAGCCTATTGATCGAGCAAACGTCAGGTAACCTCGCGTTCGCCGCCCCTGGGTCCAGCAAGTCGCTCTTCGATCGCTTCGACACCGGCAATCAATTCCTCGGAATGACCTTGGGGTTCGCCTGTCGCGAGCAACTCGGACTGCTCAACCTCGACCTTCGCGGTACGGTCGGCTTAGGACGCACGTCCTCCGAAGTCAGGATCGCGGGCGAAACGACCAACACCGTCCCCGATCCCAGCGGTACGCCCGTTTCGGCCAGTTTCCCCGGTGGCCTGCTGGCCCAGCCGACAAATATCGGCGTCCACAGTAGAGACCGCTTCACGGTAATGCCGGAACTTTACGCCGGCATCAGTACCCGCTTGACACCGAATTGGGAAATCAGCGCCGGGTATCGATTGCTGTACTGGAACCGCGTTGCCCAACCGGGCGACCAAATCGATCGCTCGGTATCACAACTTCCGCCGGATCCGCCGGTCGCCCCATTCAGTCCCGGTGCCCGAATGGACAGCGGAAGCGTGTTAATCCAAGGCCTGCAAACCGGACTGACATGCCATTTCTGATCGGCACCGCCCGGCTTCAAGCCTTTGACAGCCTCACTTCTGATGGAGCGTTTACCCGCTCGGCTAAATCGCCTCGGTGATCACAAACACCGCTTCGACAGATAAATCGCCGGAATCGGTACTGCGAACCCGAACCGAATAACTCTCCTGTTGCTCGAAGTCGAGTTCGGCAGCGAGTTTCAAATCGGCTCCATCGATCTCGAATAACGCGATGTCGTCAGCACCCTCGCCCTCAACTAGAGTGTAAACGTGCGTGTCGTCCTCGTCGGGGTCGATGGTGCTGAAGCTTCCAACCACGGTGCCAATCGGAGCGCCAGCCATGACCGTCGCACCGCTCGGGACGATCGCCATCGGCGGTTCATTGACTGGCATCTGTGTGATCACAAAGACCGCTTCGGTGAACAACTCACCGGAATC